>JBFXHL010000057.1:0-16339 GCA_050177075.1 Sulfuricellaceae bacterium
ATCCATTAGGCGGCCCTTCGGGCCTGCGTGAGCGCTAGCGGACGGTTTGCGGCCATTTTTGTCCCTTGCACGGTGTCCATGGAATGACCATGGACTTCTCCCAAGTGACAAAACTGTCTCGCAACCCGTCTCGCCATCCTCTCACGCCCTAATGAATAATCTGGGATAATGGCTTGCATTGGTTTCTCCCCCTAACGTCCGTGACCATCCACGCTCCTGTTTGCACCACTTTGAAGCATTGCGCCATTATGGGGCGCTTGCTGTTCGCGGCGGTCGCCGTGCTGCTGCTGTTCGCCCTATCCGTGGAGCGGGCGGATTTCGTCCAGGATTACGCCGATCTGGATGATGGCGTGGCGCAAGTGGTGGTGATGGACGATGGTCCCGGCGATATCCAGGACAACGATACCTATCTCTTCCAGGATGATTGTTCCTGTCGTCGGCTGCCGCTCACCGCGGCAACCGGCACCAATCAATTCTCTCCGGCCGTCCAGGCCATTTTCAGCCCCGAACCCCGTCCACCCGCGTTCGCCTGAACACCCCCGCTCGTACTGACCGTCCGGCGGATTGCCGAATCCGCGGAACGGTTTTTGCTGTGGTGTCCCTGGAGTGCGCATTTTTTCCGCGCCGCAGGCATTTGGATGGAATCGACATGTACCGCAATTTGCTTTTATCGGCGTGCGGGCTGCTGCTGGCAGCCATCAGCCACGGGGCGTATGCCCTGACCCTGGACGAGGCCCTGCGCCTCGCCGAAAACCATAGCCCGCTCCTGGCCGCCGCCGTGGCCCAGGAACAGGGGGCCAAGGCGGCCCTCGACACGGCAACCGCTTATCCGAATCCCGAACTGGAGCTGGCGGGGGGTTCCTACCGGCCCCGTCAGCCCGGCGCCGCCAGCGGTCACGCCGAGGCGGTGGGGCTGTCCCAGCCGGTGGAGCTGTTCGGCGTGCGCGGCGCCCGCCGCCAGATGGCGGAAGCCGGGCTCAATGCCGGCAGCGCCGTGTTGCAGCAGGCCCGGCTCGACCTGCGCAGCCGGGTGAAGCTGGCCTACTACGACGTGCTGCGCCGCCTTGGCGAGGCCAAGCTGGCGACGGAAAGCCGGGTTCTGTTGGAACAGATTCGAGACCGGGTGAAGCTGAAGGTGGAGGTGGGAGAATCGCCCCGCTACGAGCTGGTGAAGGCCGAGGCGGAGGCGCTTTCTGCCGCCAACGCCGCTCGCAGCGCCGAGCTGCGGGTGATCCAGGCCAAGACGGCCCTCAAGGCCCTGATCGGCGCCCCCCTGCCCGACGGCTTCACCGTGGTGGCCGAGGAATTGCCTTCGTCCCCCTTGCCCGACCTGGAGAGCTTGCAGCGGGAAATGCGCGAGCGCCAGCCCCAACTCAAGGCCGCAGAGGCGGAGACCCGCAAGGCCCAGGCCCGGGTGGAGATGGAGCGCAGCCTGCGCCTGCCCCAGCCCACCCTCAAGTGGACCTCCGAGCGGGACCCGGAGAGCCGCCTGTGGCGTTTCGGCGTGGCCCTGCCGCTGCCCTTGTGGAACCGCCGCGACGGCCCCATCGGCGAGGCGGTGGCCGGCATGCACCAGGCGGAGGCTGAGGCCCGGCGGGTGCAGTTGGGACTGGAAGCGGAGCTGGACCAGGCTTATGCCCGTTACGAAATCGCCAAGCGCCAGGTGGAGGTGTTCGAATCCGGCCTCCTGAAGGAGGCGGAAAGCGCCCTCAAGGTGGCGGAGGCCGCCTACCGCTACGGCGAGCGCAGCATCCTCGACTACCTGGACGCCCAGCGGGTGCTGCGCGCCACCCGCCTCGACTTTTTGAATGCCCGTTACGAATTGCAGGCCGCGTGGGTGGAAATCGAACGCCTGCGCGCCCTTCCCGGAGAATTGTGATGAAACGATGGTTGGTTTTGGTGATGTTGACGGTTTCTCTCGCCGGTTGCGGAGGCGAGGAGGAGAAACCCGCCGCCGTCCAGGCGGACCCCACCGTGGTGACGGCGCCGCCGGAACTGCTCAAGGGGCTGAAGATTACCCCCGTGGACGAGGCGGAAATCGGCGACGTGCTGCGGGTTCCCGCCCAGGTGGCGGTGGACGGCACCCGTTACGCCCGCATCGGCGCGCCGGTGACCGGGCGGGTGACGGAAATTTTCGCCCTGCCGGGACAGAAGGTGAAGGCCGGCGATGAATTGGCCTCCCTCCACAGCACCGAGTTGTCCGCCGCCCAACTGGCCTACCTCAAGGCCGCTTCCCAGCAGGACCTGCAGCGCAGGGCGGTGGAGCGGGCCAAGCTGCTCTACGGCGCCGACGTCATCGGCCTGGCGGAGCTGCAAAAGCGCGAGGCCGAGCTGTCCCAGGCCCGGGCCGAGTTCCAGGCCGCCCACGATCAGCTCAAGGTCCTGGGCATGCCGGCGGCGGCCGTGGCCAAACTGGCGCGAAGCGGCAACATCCGCTCCCTTTCCACCGTGGTGGCTACCCTGGACGGCACGGTGATCGAGCGGCAGGTGACCCAGGGCCAAGTGGTGCAGCCGGCGGACGTGCTGTTCGTCGTCGCCGACCTGGCCCACGTCTGGCTGGTGGCCGAGGTGCCGGAGCAGCAGGCGGAGATGGTCAAGGAGGGGGAGGCGGCCCTGGCCGAGATTCCCGCCCTGCCCGGGCGCAAGATCGAGGGCAAGCTGATCTACGTGGCCGACACGGTGGACCCCAAGAGCCGCACGGTGACGGTGCGCATGGACGTGGAGAACCCCGACCGCAGCATCAAGCCGGAAATGCTCGCCACCATGCTGATCCGCGGCAAGGCGGAGAAGCGCCTGGCGGTGCCGGCCCAGGCGGTAGTGCGGGAGGAGAACAAGAGCTACGTCTTCGTCCAGCTCGACGGCCAGCGCTTCAAGCTGCGTGAGGTGGAGCTGGGGCCCGAGGTGGATGGCCGGGTGCCGGTGCTGAACGGCCTTAAGGCGGGGGAGAGGATCGTCGCCGACGGCGCCTTTCATCTCAACAACGAGCGCAAGCGCAAAGAGCTGGAAGGGAGCTGAGCCATGTTCGAAGCAGTCATCCGCGCGGCCCTGAAACAGCGCCTCGTGGTGGTGGTGCTCGCCGCCGCCCTGCTGGTGGCCGGCTTCAGCGCCGCCCGCAAGCTGTCGGTGGACGCCTTCCCCGACGTGACCAACGTCCAGGTGCAGATCGCCACCGAGGCCCCAGGCCGCTCGCCGGAGGAAGTGGAGCGCTTCGTCACCGTGCCCCTGGAAATCGCCATGACCGGCCTGCCGGGGCTGGAGGAGATGCGTTCCCTCAACAAGCCGGGCCTGTCCCTCATCACCTTGGTGTTCACCGACGCCACCGACGTCTATTTCGCCCGTCAGCTGGTGATGGAGCGTCTGATCGAGGTGGGCAGCCGCATGCCCCAGGGGGTGACGCCGGTGCTGGGGCCCGTGTCCACGGGCCTGGGGGAGGTCTACCAGTACACCCTGGAGCGCCCCGACGACGGCGACAAGGCGCTTTCGGTGGAAGAACTGACCCGGCGCCGCATCGCCCAGGACTGGGTGGTGCGCCCTCTGCTGCGGGGCATTCCCGGCGTGGCGGAAATCAACTCCCAGGGGGGCCACGTCAAGCAGTACCAGGTGCTGGTGAACCCGGACCGGATGCGCCACTACAAGGTGCACCTGAAGGACGTTTACGAGGCCCTGGCCCGCAACAACGCCAACTCCGGCGGCGGCGTGCTGCCCCATTACGCCGAGCAGTACCTGATCCGCGGCGTGGGCCTGATCGGCAGCCTGGACGACATCCGCGCCATCGTGCTGAAGGAGGAGGACGGCGTGCCGGTCTACATCCGCGACGTGGCGGAGGTGACCGTCGGCCACGACGTGCGCCAGGGGGCGGTGGTGAAGAACGGCGTCACCGAGTCCGTGGCGGGGTGGTGATGATGATCCGCGCCGGCAACGCCAAGGAGGTGGTGTCCCGCATTAAGGCCCGGGTGGACGAAATCAACGCCAAGGGCATGCTGCCCGACGGCCTCAAGGTCGTGCCCTACTACGACCGCAGCGAGCTGGTGGACGCGGCGCTGAAGACGGTGGTCAAGGTGCTGGTCGAAGGGGTGGTGCTGGTGGTCATCGTGCTGTTCCTGTTCCTCGGCGACGTGCGCTCGTCCCTGATCGTCATCGCCACCCTGGTGCTCACCCCACTGGTGACCTTCATGGTGATGAACCGTTACGGCCTGTCGGCCAATCTCATGTCCCTGGGAGGGCTGGCCATCGCCATCGGCTTGATGGTGGACGGCTCGGTGGTGGTGGTGGAGAACGCCTTCAGCCACCTGGGGCGTCAGAAGGGCCGCTCCCTGAGCCGGGTGCGGGTGGTGCTGGACGCCACGGTGGAGGTGGCCAAGCCCACCATCTTCGGCGTTTCCATCATCATCCTGGTGTTCCTGCCCCTGATGACCCTCCAGGGCATGGAGGGCAAGATGTTCGCCCCCCTGGCCTACACCATCGCCATCGCCCTGGGGCTGTCCCTGCTGTTGTCCCTGACCCTGACGCCGGTGCTGTCCTCCTACCTGCTGGAAGGCAAGGGGGAGCATGACACGCGCCTCATCGCCGCTTTCAAGAAGCGCTATTTCCGCCTCCTGGACTGGGCCCTGGCCAACGAGAAGAAGACCATCGGCGGCGCCGTGGGTTTGTTCCTCTTCGCCGTGGCGCTGTTGCCCTTCCTCGGCTCGGCTTTCATTCCCGAGATGAAGGAAGGTTCCATCGTCCCCGGCATCAACCGGGTGCCCAACATCTCCCTGGACGAATCCATCCGCATGGAGATGGAGGGCATGCGTCGGGTGATGCAGGTGCCGGGGGTGAAGTCGGCGGTGTCCGGCGTGGGCCGTGGGGAAAGCCCGGCGGACCCCCAGGGGCCCAACGAGTCCACCCCCATCGTCAGCCTGCTGCCCCGGGATCAGTGGCCATCGGGCTGGACCCAGGACACCATCGCGGAAAAGATCAGGGAGAAGCTCATGGCCCTGCCGGGGGTACAGATCGTCATGGCCCAGCCCATTTCAGACCGGGTGGACGAGATGGTCACCGGCGTGCGTTCCGATGTGGCGATCAAGGTCTTCGGCGATGACCTGGAGACTCTGAAGAAGAAGGCGGAGGAAATCGCCCGAGTGGCCGGCGGCATCCAGGGCGCCCAGGATTTGCGGGTGGAACGGGTTACCGGCCAGCAGTACCTCTCCATCGAGATCGATCGCCAGGCCATCGCTCGCTACGGACTCAACGCCTCGGATATTCACGACGTGATCGAGGCGGCCATCGGCGGCAAGGAGGCGACCCAGGTCTTCGAGGGCGAGCGCCGTTTTTCCGCCGTGGTGCGCCTGCCGGAAGCCTTCCGTAACAACGTGGAGGCCATCCGCCACCTGCTGGTGACCTCCCCCAACGGCGCCCAGGTAGCCCTGGAAAGCCTGGCGAACATCCATCTTATCGACGGCCCTTCCCAGATCAGCCGCGAGAGCGGCAAGCGCCGTATCGTGGTGGGGGTCAACGTCAAGGACCGGGACCTGGGGGGCTTTGTCGCCGAGCTGCAACAGGCGGTGGAAAAGAAAGTGAAGCTGCCGGAGGGCTATTACCTGGAGTGGGGCGGCCAGTTCCAGAACATGGAGCGGGCCATGGGCCATCTGATGATCATCGTGCCGGTGACCATCGGGGCCATTTTCTTCCTGCTCTTTATCCTGTTCAATTCGGTGCGCTATGCGACGCTCATCATCCTGGTGCTGCCCTTCGCCTCCATCGGCGGGGTGATCGCCCTCTTCGTCAGCGGCGAGTACCTGTCGGTGCCGGCATCGGTGGGATTCATCGCCCTGTGGGGCATCGCGGTGCTCAACGGCGTGGTGCTGGTATCCTACATCCGCAGCCTGCGGGACGACGGCATGGGGCAGGAGGAGGCGGTGAAGCAGGGCTGCCGGCAGCGCTTCCGGCCGGTGCTGATGACCGCCACCGTGGCCATGCTGGGCCTGATTCCCATGCTCTTCGCCAGCGGGCCGGGGTCCGAGGTGCAGCGGCCCCTGGCCATCGTGGTGATCGGCGGCCTGATTACGTCCACCCTGCTCACCCTGGTGGTGCTGCCCACCCTCTATAAACGCTTCGAAGAGAAGCATTACGAGCCCTGACCGAGGAGCGACCATGAAAGAAATCAAAGCCATCATCCAGCCCAACCGGCTGCACAAAGTCCGCGACGCCTTCCGCGACCTGGAAGGCTTTCCGGGCATGAACGTGTCCAGGGTCCAGGGCTGCAGCCAGCACGCCGGGCCGGAGCGCCACGCCAAGGTGAAGGAGGAGCTCACCGATTTCGCCGACAAGATTCGCATCGAAATCGTCGCTCCGGACGAGATGGTGGACGCCATCGTCCACCTCATCCACGATAACGCCTACACCGGCCAGACCGGTGATGGCGTGCTGTGGGTGACGGAGGTGGAGGTGTTCCGCCGCCTGTGCAAACGGGAAGAATAAATTGTAGTTGATAACCATTCTCATTCAAGTTAGACTGCGCAACATTCGAGTCATTTAACTGGGATGGGAATCGAGCATGGCTACATCATTGCGCCGCTGGCTGCTGGCGGCATGGTTGGTATCGGTGGTCGCGTCGGCCTGGGCGGCGCCGGATGAAATCCAGGTCTATACGGGGGAGATGGACGATCCCGGCGAATTCGGCCTGGAGTTGCACGTCAACTGGGTGCCCAAGGGAGCCCAGGAGCCCAGCTACGAGGGCGAGAAACCGTCCCACCACATGACCCAGGTGACGCCGGAATTCTCCTACGGCATCACCAAGGAATGGGAGGCGGGCTTGTACGTGCCCTTCGCCATGGCGCCTGACGGCAACCTGTACAACAACGGCCTGCGGGGGAGGATAAAGTTCGTTCCCGAGCATGCCGAGAACGGCGGCTTCTACTGGGGCTTCAACACCGAGGTGGGCTACTCCACTCGGCGGGTGTCCGAAAGCTACTGGGGCATGGAGCTGCGCCCCATCATCGCCTACGACGATGGCAAGTGGATGGCGAGCTTCAACCCCATCCTGGACCTGAGCCTATCCACCAACGTGAGCCGGGAGCCCAACTTCGAACCGGCCTTCAAACTGGGTCGCACCGTGGCCGAGGGAGTGCGTGCCGGTTTCGAGTATTACGGCGAATACGGTCCCCTGCACCACATCCTTCCAGCCGACCAGCGGGCCCATTACCTCTACGGCGTGCTGGACATCAACCGGGGTGACCTGGACCTGAATATCGGCATCGGCAAGGGCTACCAAGCCGCCCCCGACGATTGGGTGGTGAAGGCCATCATCGCCTTCCCCTTCAAGTAGCGGCTGCCATCCTGTACTCTGGCGGCGGAAGAGATCGGCTTCCGCCTCTCGGTACTTGATTGGACGCCATGCGCATCGTCGTTTCCCCGGATTCCTTCAAAGGCAGCCTCACCGCCACTGCCGCGGCGGAAGCGATGGCCGCCGGCGTCGCGCGGGTGTTTCCCGCGGCGGAAATTTGCCTCCTGCCCCTGGCGGATGGCGGGGAAGGGACCCTGGAGGCGGCGCTCGCCGCCCGGCAAGGCGAACGGCGTCGCGCAATGGTCACCGGCGGCCACGGCAAGCCGCTGGAGGCGGCCTGGGGCTTGCTGGCCGACGGTACCGCCATCGTGGAAGTCGCCCAGGTGGTAGGGCTGACCCTTTCCGGCATGACGGCCGTGCCGGTAGGCCGCCGCACCACCGCAGGACTTGGCGAATTGCTGCGCTGCTGCCTGGATATGGGGGTGCGGCGCTTCTGGATCGGACTGGGGGGCTCCGCCACCAACGACGGCGGCGTAGGGATGCTGGCGGCACTCGGCGCCCGTTTCGTCGACGAGGCCGGCAGCCCTCTGGAGCCTGTACCGGAAAATCTGGACCGGTTGGGCGGGGCCGACTTTTCCGCCCTCGATGCCCGCTTGCGGGAGTGCGACATCCTGCTCCTGTCCGACGTGGACAACCTTCTCCTTGGTCCTGCCGGCGCCACGGCGGTGTTCGGCCCCCAGAAGGGCGTCCGTCCCGGTGAAGTGGCGTATTACGACCGCTGTTTGGGGCGCCTGGCTCAAGCCGGGGATGCCTGGGCGGGGCGGGCGGCGTCCCTTCAGCCCGGCAGCGGCGCGGCGGGCGGCCTGGGCTATGCCTTCCAGCTCCTGGGTGGAAAGTTCCGCCGCGGCGCCGCGGAACTGGGGCGCCTGTTGGGACTGGATGCCGCCTTGTCCGGTGCCGACTGGGCGGTCACCGGCGAAGGGCGCAGCGACAGCCAGACCCTCCATGGCAAGGCGCCCTTGGCCGTCGCCGAGATGGCGAAGGCGGCCGGCGTGCCGGTTGCCTTGCTGTCCGGGCAGATCGCGCCGGAAGCGGACCGGGCTCTCGCAGACTGGTTCGACGACCGGCTGGCCCTGGTGTCCGGCGAGGTCACCGTCGAACAGGCCATGACCGAAACGGCGCAAAGGTTGTCCGACCTGGCGGAAAGGGCGGCAAGGCGCAAAAAATAGGGGGTTCCCCGATCATCCGGCGGCGGGGAGTGGTATCTAATGGAGCTTTGACCCCTGTCCCCAGCCATGTCCGCCACCGCCCATTTCGACGCCGTTTGCCGCGCTGCCTGCCGGCGGATACCGAATGCCTGGGGCAATCGGGCGGCGGGCCGTTGTGCCGGCACGGAGCAAGGCCGTCGCGCGGAGGGGTAGGCGGATGCAGAGCCACGCCCGACAGGGCCCCCTCTCCTTTTTCGCCCGCCTGGCCGCGGTGACGGCGGCCTACTACCTGGGCGGCAGACTCGGTCTGTCCATCCCCTATCTCGGTTCCCATGTCAGCCTCATCTGGCCGCCAACGGGCATCGCCCTGGCCGCCATGCTGCGCTGGGGGTTCGGCATGTGGCCGGCGGTGTGGCTGGGGGCCTTTTTGGTCAACATGGCGGTGGGGTCGACCACCGGCTTGGCGGCGGGCATCGCCTTGGGCAATACGGCCGGCCCCCTGCTGGCGGCTTTTCTGTTTCGCCGCGCGGACTTGCACCTGGACATGGACCGCCGGCGCGACCTGCTGGTGTACCTGGGAGTGGTCACCGCCTGCATGGCCGTCAACGCCACCAATGGCGCGCTGAACCTGGTCCATGCCGATGTCTTGGAGTGGGAAAAATTCGCCAATGCCTGGTTGCTATGGTGGCTGGGGGACACGGTGGGCGCCCTCCTGGTGGGTATCCCCCTCCTGTCCCTGTCGCGGGCCTCCCTGGCGAAGGCGTTTCGCGGCTGGCGGGGGTGGGAAACGCTGTTGCTGCTGGTGGGGGTGGCGGCAACGGGGGGCTGGCTGTTCGTCACCCACAACGCGGGGAGCGTCGTCCTTTTCCTGCCCGTCCTGATGCTGGCCTGGCTGGCGGTGCGCTCCGGCGTTTTTTCCGCCTCCATGGCCTCCCTGCTGTTGTCGCTGATTGCCGCCTGGGGCACGTCCCAGGGCTTCGGCCCGTTCTATTCCGGCGACCCCCAGCAGGGGTTGGCCATGCTGTGGGGCTACACCGCCACCCTGTCGATCATCGCCGTCCTCATCACCTCCCTCATCGCCGAGCAGGCGGCCAGCGAGGAGCGCCTGCGCCTGGCGCTGGAAGCCACGGGGGACGGGGTGTGGGACTGGAACATCGCCAGCGGCGAACTGTACTGGAGCCCCCGCTATTACACGATGCTGGGTTACGAGCCGGGGGAACTGCCGCCCACCTACGAACAGTGGGCATCCCTCCTCCATCCCGAGGACCGTACGCGGACGGCCGAGTCCCTGGGACGGCAGATGAGCGATGGAACCCAGCTTCAGCTGGAGTTCCGCCTGGCCGCGAAAAACGGCGAATGGCGCTGGATATTGTCCCGAGGAAGGGTGGTGGAGTGGGACGAGGACGGCAAGCCCCGGCGCATGATCGGCACCCATACGGATATCACCGAGCGGCGGAAAATGGAAGAAAGCCTGCGGGAGAGCAACCGCATGCTCGATGAGGTCCAGCACATCGCCCATCTGGGGGCCTGGTCCTTCGATCCGGCGACCAAGGAAATACGCTGGACCGACGAGGTGTTCCGCTTGGCCGGAATCGAGAAGCAGCCCAAGGCGCCCGGGATCGTCGAGTTCATGGAGCATGTGCACCCGGATGACCGGGACAAGCTGCGGGACGCCCTGGCGCGTTGGCAAGAAGAAGACAAGTCTTACGAGCTTGAACTGCGCTATGGCCGTCCCGATGGCGGTTACAGCTTCGTGCTGACCCGGGCGAAGCCGGTGTTTCACGAAGGGGTGGTGGTCAAGGTGGTGGGGTCGGTGCTGGACATCACCGAGCGCAAGCGCATGGAGGAGGCCCTGCGGGAGAACGAGGAAAAATACCGCGTGCTGTTCGAGTTGTCCCCCCTGGGCATCAGCCTGACCGACCCCGAAGGCAACATCGTCGAGGCCAACCGCGCTTCCGAACAACTGCTGGGGCTGAGCCGGGAGACGCACACGGGGCGGAAAATCGGCGAGGACTCCTGGCGCGTCCTGCGCCCCGACCTGACCCCCATGCCGCCGGAGGAGTTTCCCAGCGTCCTCGCCCTGAAGGAAAAGCGCCGCATCGACAACGTCGAAATGGGGGTGGCCCTGCCCCAGGGCGACGTGGCCTGGCTCAGCGTCTCGGCGGCGCCGGTGCCCCTGGAAAAATACGGCGTCGCCATCGCCTTCATCGATATCACCGCCCGCCGCCACGCCGAAATGGCCCTGCTGGACCTCAACCGCACGCTGGAGCAGCGGGTGCGGGAGGAGGTGGCGAAGAACCTCGACCAGGAGCGCCTGTTGATCCAGCAATCGCGCCTGGCGGCCATGGGGGAGATGATCGGCAACATCGCCCACCAGTGGCGCCAGCCCATCAACGCCCTCAACCTGCTCCTGGCCAATATCCGCGACGCCTACGAATTCGGCGAACTCAATCGGGCGGAAATCGAGCGCCAGGTGGAGACCGGTAACCGCCTGATCCAGAAAATGTCCGCCACCATCGACGATTTCCGCGACTTCTTCCGCCCCAACAAGGAGAAGGAGCCTTTCCGCCTGGCGAAGGTGGTGGAGGAAGTGAGGAATATCCTCGGCGCCAGCTTGGCCCACCACGGCATCCGCTTCGAGGTGGAGATTCTCGACGACGTCGCCGCCATGGGCTATGCCAACGAATGCGCCCAGGCCCTGCTCAATCTGGTCAATAACGCCAAGGAGGCCCTGGTGGGGCGGGAGGCGACGGATGGGGCGATCAGGGTGACGGTGGGCCGGGAGGACGGCATGGCGGTGGTGCGAGTGCGGGACAACGGCGGCGGAATTCCCGAGGACATCCTGCCGAAAATCTTCGACCCCTATTTCACCACCAAGCCCAAGGGGACGGGGATCGGCCTGTACATGTCGAAGATCATTGTCGAGAATAACATGGGCGGCCGCATCGCCGCGCGCAACATGCCGGACGGGACGGAATTCACCCTGGCCGTGCCGGCGGCCTGATTTCCGGGGCTGGCGATTGTCGGGCGCGGGCGCTTCGGGTAATGTGCCGAAAATCGTTGTCGGATAACAATATATCGATGTCAAGGAGGGGGTCTCATGGGATTGGCGACATGGTGTCTTGCGGCGGCCTTGGCCCTGCTTTCGATTTCTCCGGCGGTAGCGCAACAGACCTACTCCCTGGGCGTGCTGTCCCAGCGCAGCGCGGTGCTGACGGCCGAGTACTGGAACCCGATTCTAGACTACGTTTCCCGCAAGGCGGGGGTGGCGCTGCAACTCAAGATCACCCGCACCGCGCCGGAGTCCAATGCCGCCATCGCCAAGGGCGAGTACGATTTCGTCTATTCCAATACCATCTTCCTGCCGGCCACCTCGGTCCAGGGCTACCAGGTCATCCTCCGGCCCAGGGCGGATACTATTTCTGCCCAGATCGTCACCCTGGAAAGCTCCCCCATCAAGGCTCTGGCCGACCTGAAGGGGCAGGTGGTGGGCTTTCCTTCCAAGGCGGCCTTCGTCGGTTATGCCGTGCCCATGGACCATCTGCTGCGGCAGGCCATTGCCGTGACGCCGGCGTTCGGCGGCAACCAGGAGGGCATCATGGGCCAGCTCAAGGCCGGCAAGGTGATCGCCGCCGGGGTCAACAGCCAGGTGATGCGCGCCTTTGCCGCCCGGGAAAACCTGAACTACCGGGTACTGTGGGAATCCCAGGCCTACCATGACCTGCCCATCGCGGTTCATCCCCGGGTTCCGGCGGCGGTGGCCAAGGCGGTGCAGCAGGCCTTCGCAGGCATGGACAAGGACCCGGAGGGCCAAAAGGTGCTCGAAGCCAGCGCCCAGATCATCAAGCAGAAGCCGCCTTACGGGTTCCTTCTCTCCTCTCAGAAGGACTACCAGAACTACCTGGATTTTTATCGCGACACGGTGGTGAAAGACCTCGAATAGCATGCCCCGGTTTTTCGTCTCCTATTGGGACCGCCTCCCCTTCGTCGCTCGGCTGCTGACCACGGCCAGTCTGGCCCTGGTCATCGCCGGCCTGGTCATGCTCTATACCTCCGCCCAGCGGGACCGCGACGAGGCGGAATGGGACCTCCAGTCCCAGCTCCGGTCGGAACTGAACACCCTGCCGCCAAGTCTTGCGGAACTGCTGGTGATCGGCGATTACTCCACCCTCCAGCAGACCCTGGACCGTCAGGTGCTGCGGCAAAATATCAGCAAAATCCGCTTTCGCGACGTTTCGGGAGCGGTGCTGGAAAGCCGGGACGCGCCGGTGGAAAGCCAGGCTCCTGCCTGGTTCGGGCGCTGGCTTGGGCTGGGGGTCCGCAGCGGAGAAATCAAGGCGGAAGTCGGCGGCAGGGAATACGGCACCCTGGAAGTCACCCTCACCGCCCAGCCGGCCATCAACCGTGCCTGGTCGCGGCTGGTGCAGCACATGGCCATCCTGCTGCTGGTGGTAAGCCTGGATTTCGTCGGCATCTGGCTGGTTCTGCGCAGCGGCCTCAAGCCCCTCTTCGCCCTCGATGCCGGCAGCCTGGCCCTCTCCCGGGGGGACCTGTCTGTGCGCATCCCCCCCCAGGGCAGCCCGGAGCTGCGCCACTCCATCGCCGCCTTCAACCAGATGGCGGAGCAAATGGAGAAGCTGCTGGGAGAGGCGCGGGAAACCAGCACCCGCCTGCGTCTGGCCACGGAGGCAGGGGGGATCGGGATTTGGGATTACGATCTCGTCAGCGGCCGGCTGGACTGGGACGACCAGATGTACGCCCTCTACGGTCTTAGCCCGGATTCGGCCGGCGACGGCTATCAGCGTTGGCATCGCCGGGTCTTGCCGGAGGATGCGGAACGGCTGGAGGCGGCTTTCCAGGAAGCCCTGGCGGGCAGCAAGCCCTACGACACCGAATTCCGCGTCCTGCACGGTACCAAGGGCATCCGCCATTTGCGGGGTATCGCCACGGTTCTCCGCGATGCCCGGGGCGAGCCGGTGCGAATGGTGGGGGTCAACCTGGACATGACCGAGGTCCGCCAGGCGGAAACCATGATGGCGGGAGAAATCCAGGTTCTCGAAGCCATCGCCGGCAGTCGCCCCCTGCCCCATGTCCTGTCCATCCTGTGCGTCAACATCGAAGCCCTGCTGGGGGACGAGTGCCTGTGCTCGGTGCTGCTCCTGGACGAGGAGGGCACCCACCTGCGTCACGCCAGCGCGCCGCACCTGCCGGAAAGCTATGTGGCGGCCATCGACGGCGCGGCTGTCGGTCCCCGCAACGGCACCTTCGGCGCCGCTTTGGCGTCGGGCAAGCCGGTGATTACCGTCGATATCCTGGCCGACCCCCTGTGGGAGCAATACCGGGACGTGGCCTGGAAGAACGGCCTGCGGGCTTGCTGGTCGGCCCCCTTTTTTTCCTCCCAGGGCAAGGCCCTGGGCGTATTCGCCCTCTATTACGAGGAACCCCGGGAGCCCGCCGCCTATTGCATCGAATTGGTGACCCACGCCGCCCACCTGGCGGCCATCGCCGTCGAGCGCAGCGAGGCGGAGGAGGTCATGAAGCGGCTCAACGAGGTCCTGGAACGGCGGGTGCAGGAGGAAGTGGCGAAGAACCGCGAGAAGGACCACTTGCTGATCCAGCAGTCCCGCCTCGCGGCCATGGGGGAAATGGTGCACAACATCGCCCACCAGTGGCGCCAGCCCATCAACGCCCTGACCCTGGTCCTGGCCAATCTCAAGGATGCCCAGGCCTACGGCGAGTTGACCGTGGAGGAAATGGAGCGCCAGGTGGAGATGGGCAACCGCCTGATCCAGAAGATGTCCGCCACCATCGACGACTTCCGCAATTTCTTCCGTCCCAACAAGGAGAAGAAGGCCTTTCCCCTCCAGGAGGCGGTGGACGAGGTGCGGGGCATCCTCGGCAACAGCCTGGCCAGTCACGGCATCGCCCTCGAGGTGGAGATGGAGGCGGGCGTCACCGTCTACGGTTATCCCAACGAGCTGTTCCAGGTGCTGCTCAACATCCTCAACAATTCCCGGGACGCCATCGTCGAGCGCCGCGTTTCCGATGGGAGGGTCCGCATCGTTGCCGGGCGGGAGGGTGATCGCGGCGTGGTGCGGGTGAGCGACAACGGCGGCGGCATCCCGCCGGAAGTGCTGCCCAAGGTGTTCGATCCCTACTTCACCACCAAGGACAAGGGCAGCGGCATCGGTCTTTACATGTCGAAGATGATCGTCGAGAGCAACATGGATGGCCGGCTCGAAGCCCGTAACGTGGAGGGCGGCGCCGAGTTCGTTCTCACCCTGCCCCTGGCCGAAGGCGTGCCGGAGAGGCCCTAGACGGCGTCTTCCAGGGCTTCCGCCAGTTCCAGCCAGCTTTCCTCCAGCGCGCCGATTTTCGCCTCCAGGGCCTCCCGCTCGGCGTTGGCCTCCCGGATGCGCGGGTGGGTGGGGTCGGCGTAGAAGGCGGGGTCGGCCAGCTGCTGGTTGAGGGCGGCGAGGCGGTCCTGGGCCTGGGACAATTCCTTTTCCAGCTTTTCCTGCTTCGACAGCAGCGCCTTCTTCTTCGGCCGCGCCGGCTGCTCGGTCTTGGGCCGGGCTTCCGCCGGTTTCGGCGGCGCGGACGCCGCGCGGCGGGCGTCGAGCCAGGCCTTGTAGCCCTCCAGGTCGTCGTCGAAGGGCGCGGCGGCGCCGTCCGCCACCAGCCACAGCTCGTCGGCGGTGGCGCGGATCAGGGCCCGGTCGTGGGACACCAGCACCATGGCGCCGGCGTAGTCCTCCAGGGCCAGGGTGAGGGCGTCGCGCATGTCCAGGTCCAGGTGGTTGGTAGGCTCGTCCAGGAGCAGCAGATGGGGTTTCTGCCACGCCAGCAGGGCCAGGGCGAGGCGGCTTTTTTCGCCGCCGGAGAAGGTGGCCACGGGGCACTGCTCTTCGTCTCCCGCCAAGCCGAAACGGCCGAGGAAGCTGCGCAGTTCCAGGGTGGTTTTTTCGGGGGCGATGCGCTCCATATGCTCCAGGGGAGTGGCCCCGGCGTCGAGGCGCTCCAGCTGGTGCTGGGCGAAATAGCCGATGCGGATGTCGGGGGCGGTTTCCAGCCGACCGGCGGTGGGGGCCAGTTCCCCCGCCAGGAGCTTGACGAAGGTGGATTTGCCGGCGCCGTTGGGGCCCAGGAGGGCGACGCGGCTGCCCTGGCGCAGGGTGAACCCGACGTTGGCGAGGATGGCCTTGTCGCCGTAGGCGAAGGCCAGATTCTCGGCCCGGATCAGTACGTCCGGTCCCCGTTCCGGGGCCTCGAGGGTCATGGCGAAGTGGCCCGCCTCGGCATGGGCCGGGGCGATGCGCTCCAGCCGCTCCAGGGCCTTGAGGCGGCTCTGGGCCTGCTTGGCCTTGGTGGCCTTGGCCCGGAAGCGGCGCACGAAGTCCTCCAGGTGGGCGATCTTTTCCTGCTGCTGGCGGAAGGCCGCGTCCTGCTGGGCGAGGCGCTCGGCCCGGGCGGCCTAGAAGGCATCGTAGTCGCCGCTGTAGACGTCGGCGACGCCGTCGTGGACGTGGGCGATGCGGTTCACCACGGCGTTGAGGAATTCCCGGTCGTGGGACACCAGCAGGATGGCGCCGGGATACCTGGCCAGGTAGGCCTCCAGCCACAGGATGGCTTCCAGGTCCAGGTGGTTGGTGGGTTCGTCCAGGAGCAGCAGGTCGGCCCGCTTCATCAGGGCCCGGGCCAGGTTCAGGCGCATGCGCCAGCCGCCGGAGAAGCTCGACACCGGCCGTTCCAGTTCGGCGGTGGAAAAGCCCAGGCCGTCCAGGAGCTGGGCCGCCCGGGCCTTGGCGCCGTAACCGTCGATGGCCTCGTAGCGGTGCTGGGCCTCGAACCAAGATCGGAAGAGCGT
>JBFXHL010000058.1:0-15870 GCA_050177075.1 Sulfuricellaceae bacterium
AGCAGCTCGCTGGAGAAATTCTCGATGGCGAACTTGTGGGCCTTGGACACATCCTCCTGGGCGCGCTTGCGCATGTTCTCGGTCTCGGCCTTGGCCCGCAGCCAGGCGTCGTAGTGTTCCTGGGCCTTGAGCTCGGCCTGTTTCAGCAGTTCCTCGGTGCTGGGCAGGGTTTCGGCATCGTTGCCGGGGGCGGCGTTTTCCTGCTCAGGGCTAGGGGTGACTTCGGCTTGCATGCTTCCCTCCAGAATTGACATGGAGGGCATATGGGGACGCTAATTCCCGTTTCAAGAGTAGAGCGGGAATTTTTTCCGCAAAAAAACAGCGGCGCCCTGGGCGCCGCCGGCTGAGCGGTCAGGCGGACAGGTCCACTTTCTGGATGGTTCCCGCCGTGCCGTCTTCGTTGAGATAGACGCCGGTGGAGCGTATCTGGCCGTCGGTCTGGTTCTGGGCGTTCTTCAGCGTGAAGTCGGTGCTCACGTTGCCGAGATAGATGGCGCCTACGCCCGCCTGGCCGAGGCCCACCAGGCGGTCCTGGCCGTTTTCGTCCTTGAACCAGATGCGCAGGCGGGAATAGATGGCATCGTTTTCGTCGATCCAGCGGTTGCCGTCGCTGTCGTAGGCCGCCAGTTCGCCGAAACCGTCGCCGGACTTGGCGCCGAACAATTCGGAACCGTCGTTGACTTTGCCGTCGCCATTCTTGTCCAGGGCGAGGAAACCGCTGCCGGGGCCGACGAAGGAAATCTGGTCGGCGCGACCGTCGGAATCGATGTCGAAGCTGAACTTGGTCTGAGTGAGTTGGGCGGCGTTACCGGCGAAATTGATCACCAGGGGGTCCTTCATCTTGGCGTCGCCCGCCCGCAGGCTGACGCTGTTTTCTTCCATGAACTGCCGGCTCATGGAAAGGTCCACGTTGAACGCAATTTCCTTGCCGTCGGCGGTGCGCACCATGCCTTGGGCGGAGAACGTGGTTTTTTCCGACTCGTAGTGGCTTTCGTAGTAATCGTACTCCACGCCCCAGCCCGCCCGTTGGGGTTGCTGTGCCGCCTGCTGCCCTTGGGCGAGTTTCTGGCCGGCGGCCTGGGCCTGCTCCAGGTTTTCCTGGGAAGACTGGTCCAGGCCCTGGAGATCCTTCAGGGAGAACAGCTTGATCTTCCGGCCGGTAAGGCGTTCCAGCATCTGTACCAGAATCTGGATGCGGACGTCATCCTCCGGCCCCACTTCCTCGTCGGCGGATGCCACTTGTCGGGTGGGCTGGGCGGCCTGGGCCTGTTGCGAGAGTTGGACGGCGTCGGCGGGGGCCGGGGCGCTTCTTTCCCGACCCTCGAAATCCGGTCGTCGGTCGCCAATCCAGGCTCGCAGGGTCTCCTTCTGGACGTTTTTATCCACGGCAGCGTGCTGGCTTGACATATTTACGGCTGAGCTATCGATTTTCATGGCCTACCTCGCATTTCCCAGGCACTGGGGGTAACGCCCCCTTCCAACACTTTAAGCATAGGAAACAGGGGGATGAACAAAGGGAATGTTTAAATTATCGGCAGCCGCGTGGGATACTTTACCGCCACCAGGGGCGGGATTTTCCGGCGGTTTGGCGCGGGATTACCCCGCCCAGCCTGACAGGTGGGTGCGGACGATTTCGGCCAGGGCGGCAATCCACTCGGGGCGGTCGTTGAGGGCGGGGATGTAATGGAACTCGCGACCGCCGGCGCCGAGAAAGGTGGCTTTGCCTTCGAGGGCGATTTCTTCCAGGGTTTCCAGGCAGTCGGCGGCGAAGCCGGGACAAACCACGTCCACCCGCTTCGCTCCTTCGCTCGGCAGGACGGCGAGGGTCCTGTCGGTGTAGGGCTGCAGCCACTGCGCCTTGCCGAAGCGGGACTGAAAGGTAATGCGGAACTCCTTTTCTGCCAGGTTCAGGGCTTGCGCCAAAGCACGGCCGGTCAGCAGGCAGTCGTCGCGGTAAGGGTCGCCTTGATCGATGGCTGCCTGGGGCATGCCGTGGAAGCTCATCAGCAGGACGTCGGGGCGGCCATGACGGGCCCAGTGTTGCTTGATGCCCGCCGCCAGGGCGCCGATGTAACCTGCGTGATCCGGATAATGGCGCAGGGTGCGGATTTCCGGCACGTTGCGCAGCCTGGTCAAGGCCTGGAACAACCCATCGAAGGCGCTGCCGGTGGTGGCCCCGGAATATTGGGGGTACAGGGGCAGGGCCAGGATGCGGTCGCAGCCCCTGGTTTTGAGACGCGCCAGGGCGTCGGCGATGGAGGGGGAGCCGTAGCGCATGGCGAAGTCCACTTCGGCCTGTACTCCCTTTTCACCCAGGTGGCCCCGCAGCAGCTTGGCCTGTTTCGCGGTATAGGCCAGCAAGGGCGACCCCCCGGGGGTCCAGACGGCGGCGTATTTGGCGGCGGACTTGGTCGGACGGGTGTTGAGGATGATGCCATGGAGGATCGGCCGCCACAGCAGACGGGGCAGCTCCACCACCCGGGGGTCGGAGAGGAATTCCCGCAGGTAGCGCCTGAGAGCCGCTTTGGTGGGGGCGTCGGGCGTGCCGAGATTGAGCAGCAGAACGCCGACGCGGGCCGGACTGCTGGCGGGAGGTTCCGGCAGATAGCGCATCAGTGGTAGGAGAGGGCGCTGGAGAGAAGCTTGGCGGTGATGTCCACGATGGGAATCACCCGCTCGTAGGCCATCCGTGTGGGGCCGATGACGCCAACTGTGCCGACCACTTGGCCATCCACCTCGTAGGGGGCGGTGACCATGCTGCACTCGTCCAGGGGGAGGTAGCCGGATTCGCCGCCGATGAAGATTTGCACCCCCTGGGCCTGCTGGCTGACGTCGAGAAGCTGCAGCAGGGTGGTTTTCTGTTCCAGCACGTCGAACAGCTTGCGCACGTTGGCCAGGTTAAAAGCGATATCGTCGGCGTGGAGAAGATTGCGTTCGCCGGAGAGGACGTAGGCTTCCCGGTTCTTGTTCAGCACCTCGTCGCTGGCTTCCAGGGCCTTGGCCATGAGGGCGGTCATGTCGTGGTGCAGTTTTTTCAGTTCTTCCTGGAGGTGAGCGCACACTTCCTCGAAAGTCCGGTTGGCATAATGCTGGTTGAAGTAATTGGCCGCCTGGACCAGCTCGGATTCGCTGTAGCTTTTTTCGGTGACGATGATGCGGTTCTGCACGTCGCCGTCGGAGGTAACGATGATCAGCAGGATGCGCTTGTCCGACAGGCGCACGAATTCCAGCTGGCGGAAGGCCGGGCTGCGGCGGGAGGTCATCACCACGCCGGCGAACTGTGTCAGGTCCGAAAGGAGCTGGGAGGCGGAGGCAATGACCCGGTTGGGATTGTCCGGGTGCAGTTGGCTCTGCAACTGGCGGATTTCCACCTGTTCCAAGGGCTTTACCGTGAGCAGGGTGTCGACGAAAAAGCGGTATCCCCGCGGAGTGGGCACTCGCCCTGCAGAAGTGTGAGGGCTGGCGACGAAGCCCATGTCTTCCAGGTCCGCCATCACGTTGCGGATGGTGGCCGGCGACAGGTCGAGGCCGGAATACTTGGACAAGGTGCGCGACCCTATCGGTTGGCCGTCGCTGATGTAGCGTTCCACCAGGGTCTTGAGCAGGATTTGCGCGCGGGGATTGAGCATGAAGGCCATTCTACTATCGGAATCGGGTTTGCAAAATATTTCTCTGTCTCGGCAGGGAGGCTGTTCCATGTTTTTGATTACATACGGGCGATATGGTTTAATTCGCCCATGAACAACGAATTCCGGACCATCGCGCTGGTCGGCCGCTACAACAGCCCCGAGATCGGGGATTCCCTGTTCCGGTTGGCGGCCTTCCTCGAAAAGCGCGGCCTGGAAGTGATCGTCGAATCGGGCACGGCGACCAACGTCGGCGCCACCGCTTACCCTGTGGCCACCCTGGACGAGATCGGCACCCGTGCCGACTTGGTGGTGGTGATGGCCGGCGACGGCACGCTGCTCAATATCGCCCGTTCCCTGGCGCCCTACGGGGCCTCGCTGGTGGGCATCAACCAGGGGCGGCTGGGGTTTCTCACCGATGTGTCGGTGGACACCATGTTCTCCACCATGGAAGAAATCCTGGCCGGGGAGTACACCTTCGAGGACCGCTTTCTTCTCGATACCTCGGTCCGCCGCCAGGGGCAGGACATCTTCAAATCCTACGCCTTCAACGACGTGGTGGTGAGCAAGGGGGTCACGGCGCGGATCATCGAGCTGGAGGTCTTCATCGACGGCCAGTTCGTCTACAGCCAGCGTTCCGACGGCTTGATCGTGGCGACGCCCACCGGCTCCACCGCCTACGCCCTCTCTTCCGGCGGACCGATCCTCCACCCCACCTTGGAGGCCTTCGTGCTGGTGCCCATTTGCCCCCACACCCTGAGCAACCGGCCCATCGCCGTCAATTCCGAAAGCACGGTGGAAATCCTTCTCCTCCACGCCGACGACGCCGTGGTGCACTTCGACGGCCAGCGCCACTTCAGCCTCGACGTGAACGACTGGGTCATCGTGCGCCGGACCAAGAATCACATCAAGCTGCTGCACCCCCTCGGCCACAGTTACTATGACACTCTGAGGCAGAAACTGCACTGGGGCGAGAAGCTGTAAGCGCATACTCACCGATATGCTCAAATTTCTCAATGTCCGCGATTTCGTCATCGTCGACCGCATCGAACTGGAATTCCGGCCGGGCTTTACCGTCCTCACCGGCGAAACGGGTGCCGGCAAGTCCATCCTGTTGGACGCCCTCGGGCTCCTTCTCGGCGGCCGTGCCGACGCGGGCGTCGTCCGTGCCGGCAAGGACAGGGCCGAGCTCACCGCCGAATTCGACGCCGCCGCCGTTCCCGCCCTGGCGGAGTGGCTGAAGGACAATGGCTTGGAGGGGGATGACGATATCTGCCTGATCCGGCGCCAGATCGATGCGAGTGGGCGCTCACGGGCCTTCATCAACGGCCAGCCGTCCACCCTCCAGCAGCTCAAGGAGGTGGGGGAGATGCTGGTGGACATCCAGGGCCAGCATGCCCACCTTTCCCTGCTCAAGGCCCAGACCCGGCGGGAGTTGCTGGATGGCTACGCCGGCCAGGCCGCGTTGGCGAGCCGGGTGGCGGCGGCCTGGCGGGCATGGCAGGGACTGAAGCGCCAACGGGAGTCCTGGGAGAAGGATTCCGCCGCTTTCGCCGCCGAAGCCGAGCAACTGCAGTGGCAGGTGAAGGAATTAGAGACCCTGGCTTTTGACGCCGACGAATGGCAGGAACTCCAGGCCGAACATGCCCGCCTGTCCCATGCCGCCAGCCTGCTGGAGGGTGCCCAGTTCGGCGTCGAGCTGCTGGACGAAGGGGAGATGGCGGTACTGTCCCAGCTGGGCGGCCTGTCGTCCCGTCTGAACGCGCTGGTGGAGTTCGACGCATCCCTCAAGGAGGCGCTCGATGCGGTGGACTCCGCCGAAATCCAGCTGCGGGAGGCGTCCTATTCCCTGCGTCACTATGCCCAGCGCCTCGACCTGGACCCCGAGCGGCTGGCCGAGTGCGAGCAGCGCCTCCAGGCCGTCCATGCCAGTGCCCGTAAATACCGCGTGATGCCGGAGCAGTTGCCGGATCTTCTCGCCCAGTGGCGAGACCGGCTGGAGCGCATCGGCGGCGGCGAAGGCGGCGAGGATTTGCGCCGCCAAGAGGATGAGGCGCATAAGGAATTCCATGCCTTGGCCGGCGAGCTGTCCGCGGGGCGCAAGCGCGCGGCGGTGGAGCTGTCCGGCAAGGTGACCGAGGTGATGCGGCAGCTGGCCCTTGCCGGCGGCCAGTTCGAGGTCAGCCTGGCGCCGTTGGCCGAGGGTGCCGCCCACGGCCTGGAGCAGGTGGATTTCCTCGTGGCGGGGCATGAAGGAGCCCTGCCGCGGCCACTGGAGAAGGTCGCCTCCGGCGGCGAATTGTCCCGCATCAGCCTCGCCGTCCAGGTTACCGTCGGCCGGGTGGCGCAGGTGCCCACCCTGGTGTTCGACGAAGTGGACGTGGGTATTGGCGGTGGCGTGGCGGAAATCGTCGGCAAACTGCTCAAGGGCCTGGGCGCTGAGCGCCAAGTGCTGTGCATCACCCACCTGCCCCAGGTGGCCGCCCTGGGCGATCACCACTGGCAGGTCAGCAAGCTCTCCGCCGAGGGGGGGGTCGTGAGCAGCGTGGTGGTGCTGGACGCGGCGCAGCGGGTGGAAGAAATCGCCCGCATGCTGGGCGGAGTGGACATCACCGACACCACCCGCGCGCACGCGGAAGAAATGCTGGCCGTGGGGAGGCGCGGATGAACGACGCTACCTGGCTGCTGCTGATCGGCATTGTGGCCGTCCTGATCTCCCTGCTGAGCACCATCGTCCGCGGTCTGTCCGCCAAGGCGCCGCCCATCGAGAAGAAGGAGGCCAAGCCACGGCCCGAGGACGAGGAGGGGGAATGGTGAGCCGCGGCTATTTCAACGAGGAAGACAATCTCCCGGTGTGCTGGGCGGTGGTCTATGCCCCCAAGCAGAACCGTAAGCGCTTTCCGGAGAACTGCGTCAAAGTGGTGGGCAGCGCCGAGGAAGCGCTGGCAGCGGCCGACTCCGCCAGCGGCCATCATGCTGCCCGAGTAGCGGGGCCGTCCCGCTCGTCGGAAGGTTTCAGGCTGTATTACCTGCTGGAGTGGCTTTAGGCCGGGAGGGGGAAAAGAAAAAGCCAGTCCGCGTGTGGACTGGCTTTTTTGTGTGGCGGAGCGGACGGGACTCGAACCCGCGACCCCCGGCGTGACAGGCCGGTATTCTAACCAACTGAACTACCGCTCCAAAAGATGCAGTGTTGCTACGACGCTGCAACAAAAATGGCCTGCCGTAGCAGGCCTTTCTTGTAGTGGCGTCCCCACGGGGATTCGAACCCCGGTTATCGCCGTGAAAGGGCGGTGTCCTAGGCCTCTAGACGATGGGGACCTGACCTTTGGTGGAGGTAAGCGGGATCGAACCGCTGACCTCTTGCATGCCATGCAAGCGCTCTCCCAGCTGAGCTATACCCCCGAAAGCCGCGCATTATCCGGGTCGCCGTTTGCCTTGTCAAGGGGTGGCGATGCAACTTCATGAAGATTTTTTGCGGTTTCCCCCTAAAGGGTTGTTTTGACTAGGTGGTTGCCGCGATGGCGGCGAGAGAGGATTGCCACGGTTGCCAGCTTTGGCAGCATTCGCTGGGCGGCGTCAGGTCATTCTTGTCCGCCGCCTTGCAGGCGCCCAGCCCGTCGCTGGGACACAGGAAGGCGTCACGATTGAATATCCGCGTGGCCACCCAATTGGTGCAGGAACAACAGGACGGCGTGCTGGGCTCGACGGAATAAAAATAGTCATCGTTGTGCATGACGAAACGGGAATAGAGATTGCGGTGCATTATCATTCTTCGGCTTTGCGGCCGATTTGGTAGAGCAGGAAGGCCGCCAGCATAATCACGTTGGCGAGAAAATAGTACATCGGCAGGATCGCGGCGTTGTCCATGACAGATCTCCTGGGTTGGTTTTTTTGCTGATTGGTATCCTAGGGCGATGAATTCGAAAATAAAATTGTGGATTGTACGTAAGGGGAAATACGCAATCGGGGGTGAAAGGGAGGCTGGATGGTGGTTTGGAGTTTCAAGGCGTGGCGCCGGAAGCGCGTGACGGCAGAGCGTGAATTGCCACAAGAGGCATGGCATGCCTTGGTGTCGGGGCTGCCGTTGTTGCGTGGACTGGACGAGGAGGAACGGTCCCGTTTGCATGACTTGGCGCTGCTTTTTCTGGACGAGAAGCAGTTCGTTGCCGCCGGTGATCTGGAACTGGTCCCCGACATGGCCTTGCTGGTCGCCGTCGAGGCCTGCTTGCCCATCCTGAATCTCGGGTTCTCCTGCTACGACGGTTGGGTGTCGGTCATCCTCTATCCCGGCGAGTTCGTGCCCGAGCATGAATACATGGATGAGGCGGGGGTCGTGCACACGGTGCGGGATATCCGCATCGGCGAATCCTGGGAACGGGGGCCGATGGTCCTGTCATGGTCCGATGTGTCGTTGAGCGGCGAGGAAGATGGGGTGAACGTGGTCATCCACGAGTGCGCCCACAAACTGGATATGCTCAACGGCGGCGAGGCGAACGGATTTCCCCCCATGCACGACGGCATGACCGCTGAGGAATGGAGCCGAGTTTTCAGCGACGGTTATGGACGGTTTTGCCGTCAGGTGGATGGCGGCGAGCCGACCGCCCTCGACCCCTATGCCGCCGAATCGCCGGGGGAGTTCTTCGCCGTGACCAGCGAAGCGTTTTTCGAGACGCCCCAGGTGTTGACACGGGATTTTCCCGCCGTTTACCGGCAGTTGGCGAAATTTTACCGCCAGGACCCGATGGTCCGTTTTGGGAGGAGCCTTTGATGGAGGTGGCCGGGCTGGTTTTCCTCGCCGCCTTGGTCGGGTGGTGGGTGGTGAGCATGCAGGCCCGGGAGACGGCCTTGAAAGCGGGCAAGCGGGCCAGCACGGCCGCCGGCGTGCAGTTTCTCGACGATACGCTGGAGCTGCGGCGCGTGCGCTTGCGCCGCAACGACCTGGGGCAGCTGGCCGTTCTCCGCGAGTACCGCTTCGAGTTCAGCGATACCGGGGATAACCGGCGGGCCGGATTCGTCACGGTGATGGGAGGGCGGACCCGCTCGGTGGAATTGGAAACCGATGGCGGGGTGACCTTGGAGGCCTAGGCGCGTTGAGGCCCGGTCTTGTGTTTCCCTTGTCGGAGTGTGGATAATGGGACGGTGCGATCGGGAATCCGGAAGGGAGTGGATATGTTCAAGGGATTGACGGTACGGGGCCAGCTGTTTCTCTTCGCTGGGGTGACGTTCATGCTGTTCGTGGTGGCGATGATTATTGCCATCAACGGCATGACCAGCACCGAGCAGCGATTCAAGGCGTTCTTGTCCCAGGATCAGGCCCAGCTGCTGGCCTTTAACGAAATGTACGCCCAGGGGTTGCAAACCGGCCAGGCCCTGCGCAACATCCTTCTCGACCCGGCCAATCGCAAGGCCTACGACAATCTCGCCAAGGCCGGGACGGATTTCGACGCCGCCTTCGACAAGGCGCGGCGATTGACCGGCGGCGACCGGGAAAAGAGTGCCATTCTGGACCAGGTGGGCGAGCTGCTGACCAAGCAGCGGACCGTGCGGGATGCCATTCTCGCCGCCGTCGCCGCCAACGATCTGGAAGGGGCCAAGGCCCGCATCAACAAAGAGGAAACCCCTACCTGGCGGGAAATGAAGCAAATCCTCCTCGACAGCCTGGAGGCCAACCGCCGCGAAGCCCAGGCCACCCAGGCCGAGATGGAGCAGGCGGTGGCCAAGGCCCGTTCCAAGGCGATCGGTTTCGGTGTCCTGGCCCTGGTGGCGGCGGTGGTGATCGCCGTCCTGATCGTCCGCAACCTGATGAAGCAACTGGGCGGGGAGCCCCATTACGCCGCCGAGGTGGCTTCCGCCGTGGCCCGGGGCGATTTGTCCGCCGATGTGGCGGTAAGGGACGGCGACAGGGAGAGCATGCTGCATTCCATGAAAACCATGCGCGACTCCCTGGCCCGGACGATGGCGGAGATTCAGGACGTGGTGGGAGCCGCCACCCAGGGGGATTTCTCCCGCCGGGTGGATTTGGCCGACAAGAGCGGTTTTGCCAAGGACCTGGGGGAGAGCATCAATCAACTCAACGCCGACCTGATGCAGCAGCTCGGCGGGCGCCCGGCCTACGCGGCGGAAGTGGCGCGGCGCATCGCCAAGGGCGACCTGACCGTGGAGGTGGAAAAACAGCCCGGAGACGACCAGAGCCTGCTGGCGGCCATGGCCACCATGCGCGCCAACCTGGCCCGCATGCTCGACGAAATGCGCCAGGCCCACGATGAGACCGCCCGCATCAAGACAGCTCTCGACAATGCCACCACCAAGGTGATGATCGCCGACAACGACGGCAAGATCATATACATGAACAAGGAGGTGGGGGGGATGTTCCATGCCGCGCAGGAGGATATCCGCAAGAGCATGCCCCACTTCGACGCCGGCAATATCCTGGGGCAGAACATCGACCGCTTCCACCGCCATCCCGAGCATCAGCGCGAGCTGCTGGCGGGCCTGAGGGATACTTACCGCACCACCATGGTGTTGGGTGGCCACACTTTTCGCCTGGCCGCCAACCCGGTGGTGAACGAAGCCGGCGAGCGCCTGGGGACCTCCGTGGAATGGTTCGACGCCACCCACGAGGCCCGTATCGAGAGCGAGGTGGCGGGCATCGTCAATGCCGCCCTGCTGGGGGATTTTTCCAAGCGCATCGACCTGGCCGACAAGGAAGGGTTCATGAAGGACCTGGGGGTCGGCTTCAACCAGCTGATGGAAACCAGCGACCTGGCCCTGGCCGATGTGGCGCGGGTGCTGGAGGCCATGGCCAGGGGCGATCTTACCCAGACCATCACCGCCGACTACCAGGGCACCTTCGCCAAACTGAAGGACAGCGCCAACACCACCGTGGCGAATTTGAAGCAGCTGGTGGAACAGATCAAGGAAGCGGTGGATGCCATCACCACCGCCGCCAAGGAAATCGCCAGCGGCAACCAGGATTTGTCCCAGCGCACCGAGCAGCAGGCCAGTTCCCTGCAGGAAACCGCCTCCAGTATGGAGGAGCTGACCAGCACCGTCAGGCAGAACGCCGACAATGCCCGCCAGGCGGACCAGTTGGCGGCGAGCTCTTCCGACGTGGCGGTTAAGGGGGGCCAAGTGGTACGCGCTTCGGTGCAGACCATGGCGGAGATTTCCGAGAGCTCGAAAAAGATCGCCGACATCATCGGCGTCATCGACGGCATCGCCTTCCAGACCAACATCCTGGCGCTGAATGCCGCCGTGGAAGCGGCGCGGGCCGGCGAACAGGGGCGGGGCTTCGCGGTGGTGGCGGGGGAGGTGCGCAATCTGGCCCAACGCAGCGCCAACGCCGCCAAGGAAATCAAGAGCCTGATCACCGACAGCGTGGCGAAAGTGGAAAGCGGCACCCAGCAGGTGAACGAGGCCGGCCGGACCATGGACGAGGTCGTCACCAGCATCAAACGGGTCACCGACATCATGGCGGAGATATCCGCCGCTTCCCTGGAGCAGTCCCACGGCATCGAACAGGTCAACCAGGCGGTGACCCAGATGGACGAAGTGACTCAGCAGAACGCTGCCCTGGTGGAGGAGGCCGCGGCGGCCGCCGAGTCCATGGAGGAGCAGGCGGAGAGCCTGGCCCAGGCGGTGGGCGTATTCAAGCTGGAGAGCGGCGGCGAACATCGGGGGGAAAAGGCGGTGTTCAACTTCAACGCCGCCCGCGCCAAGCACTTCCTGTGGAAAGGGCGCATCCGCGACTATCTGGACGGCAAGGCGGCCATGTCCCTGTCCCAGGCGGTCTCCCACCGGGACTGCGACCTCGGCAAGTGGCTGTATTCGGAAGGGGTGAAGGCGTTCGGCCATCTGCCGGCGATGCAGGCCCTGTTGCCGATTCACGAAGAGCTGCACAATACCATCCGCCATGTCATCGAGCTCAAGGAGGACGGCAACCCCGACGGGGCGGAGACGGACTACATGAAGATCGGGCCGATTTCCCAGCGCATCATCGAACTGCTGTATGAAATCGAAAAAGGGGCCCAGGGCGGCGTGCCCGCTCTCCCCGTGAAATAGGCGATGGGGGAAGGCGTTCGTCAGGTTGCCTATCGCGGCCGATTCGCGCCCTCGCCCACCGGCCCGCTGCATTTCGGTTCCCTCGTCGCGGCGGTGGGTAGCTTCCTGGATGCCAGAGCCCGGGGCGGCGAATGGCTGGTACGGATGGAGGATGTGGACCGTCCCCGTACCGTTGCCGGGGCGGCGGACGACATCTTGCGCACCCTGGAGGCCCTGGGCCTGGAATGGGACGGTCCGGTGATGTACCAGAGCCGCCGCGACGACGCCTACCGCGCGGCGCTGGCGGACCTGGAGGCGCAGGGGGCGGTTTATCCCTGCGCCTGTTCGCGCAAGGAAATTGCCGATTCCAGCATCGCTGGCTCCGGCGGGTTGATTTATCCCGGCACCTGCCGCCGCGGTCTTCCACCTGGCCGCAGCGGCCGCGCCGTCCGCTTGCGGGTGGAAGGGAGCGTGTCCTTCGACGACCGCTTGCAGGGGAGAATCCGCCAGGACCTGGAACGGGAAGTGGGGGACTTCGTGCTGCGCCGGGCGGATGGCTTGTTCGCCTACCAACTGGCCGTCGTGGTGGACGACGACGAGCAGAACATCACCCACGTGGTACGGGGGGGGGACCTGCTGGATTCCACGCCGCGCCAGATATACCTCCAGAATCTGCTCGGCTTGGCGGTCCCTGCCTATCTGCACTTGCCCGTGGCGGTCAACGAACGGGGAGAGAAACTCAGTAAGCAGACCCTGGCGCCGGCGGTGGACCCGGCAAGGCCGGTGCCCTTGCTGTGCCAGGTGCTGCGCTTCCTCGAGCTGCCGCCGCCGCCGGAGGTGGAAGAAGGCCGCGTGGAGGATTTTTGGCGTTGGGCCGTGGCCCG
The DNA here is from genome assembly GCA_050177075.1 of Sulfuricellaceae bacterium. Taxonomy (GTDB): domain Bacteria; phylum Pseudomonadota; class Gammaproteobacteria; order Burkholderiales; family UBA9220; genus UBA2239. The sequence goes on from JBFXHL010000058.1 coordinate 12,551, forward strand.
TTGGCGGCCCGAGGGTCTGCCGGCCGTGCGAACGCGGCGGGCGCCGTAAAGGCTGCACGGCGCGGGGGACTGGCGCTATAATTCGAATGTCCGAGTTTTTCACTTGATTATTGGAACCGTTATGCCCTATTACGTGTACAAGGTTATCGAAGGCCCCTTCAAGCAATTGGAGGTGCTGAACCAGTTCGAGAAATTCCGCGAAGCCAGCAGCTGGGCCAAGGCGCGGCGAGGGGAGATTCCCGCCGGGGAGAACTACCTGGTGAAGGTGATTTTCGCCGAGAACGAATTGCAGGCGGAAGACTTGCTGATGCAAGTGCGGGAAAAGGAGCCGATTACCGGCGACGATTGGTAAGCCCCCTGAATAAACGAGGAGTTCGCCGTGGACGAAGTCGCCTACCGCAGCGCCTACCGATCCGCCAACCCTATTGCCTGCCCCTTTGAAAAGGCCCTGGTGGCCAAGCGCTGTTTTTGCGAAAAAGCCGTGCGGCACAATATCGCCGAGCGGGACGTGGCCGGTTGCACTTCCGCCGCGATTGCCGCGGATTGCGGTACGTTGCTGGATTTGCTGCGCCACAACGCCCAGTTCGCTCTTCATCTCACCCATATCGAAGGGGGGCTGCCCCACGCCAAGGAAATGAAGGTGCAGTGCGGCGGGCTCCTTGGCCTGCAACAGGCGCTTGATCCCGCCAAGGCGGGCAATGAAACGGTGGAAAATGTTTTCGGCTTGGTGGGGGAGGCGGTGAAGCGCTTCGGCGACCTGGCCAACCTGCCCTACGGCGAAATCGTCAAAACGGTGTCGGCGTTTGAAATCCGACGCCGATCAGGACGGCGCTAGCCGCTATTTGTCGCGCTCGTACACCGCCATGATGGCCTTCAGTTCCCGCAGTACCACCTGACGTTCCGTTTCCTGCAGATGGGAAATTTCCCTGGGCGTGCGACCCGCCTCCATTTCCCCGATCAGGCGCAGCACCTCCCTGCAACCTTTCTGGCACAGCAGTTCGATGCTTTGTTCGATAACGGGTGGGTGCATGGCGGTCCTGAGAATATGTTTCCATGATAATGCAAAACCCCGCGCCAGGCACATCTGGGGCGGCTGTATAATGTCCTTTTCCAATATTGGTCGGAAGATGCCGGTGCGTGCGTTTCGCCCCCAACTGATTCTCCTCCTGCTGACGGTTTTGTGGGCCCAGTCCGCCGCCGCCGGCAGGATTGTCCAGTTCGCGCCCATCGACGCCTTGCTGAGCGGGGTGTATGACGGTGCCTACACCGTTGGCGAGGTGAAACGCTACGGCGATTTCGGACTGGGAACCTTCGACGCCCTGGACGGCGAAATGGTGGTGGATCGCGGCGTGGTGTACCAGGTCCGCTCCGATGGCTCGGTGCACGCCATGGCCAACGACGCCCGTACGCCTTTTGCCGTGGTGACTTTCTTCAGGCCCGAGCACCGCCTCGACGTTCCGAGGGGGCTCACCATGAAGGACGTGGAAGACTTTATCGATGCCGCGCTTCCTTCCGCCAACCTGTTCTACGCTGTGCGCCTGGAAGGAACGTTCCGCAGCCTCACGGCCCGCAGCGTTCCCCGTCAGCAGCGGCCCTATCCGCCCTTGGTGGAGGCGGCCAAGCAGCAGGCGGTATTTGATTTCGAGCAGGTCCCGGGGGTGGTGCTGGGCTTCCGCTCGCCGCCTTTCGTCAAGGGCTTGAACGTGCCGGGCTATCATCTGCACTTTCTCCGCGCGGACCGCAAGGCCGGGGGGCACGTGCTGGATTTTCGCGTCGAGCGGGCCGCCCTGTCGTGGCAGGCCCTGGACGATTTTCGGCTGTTTTTGCCGGGGGGCGGTGATTTTACCCGTGCCGACCTGGGGAGGGACCGGGAGCCGGAACTGAATCAAGTGGAGCGCAAGACAGATGGCAAGCCCTAAGAAATCCATCAACCCGGCGCGGGATACCCTGCAGCGTTTTCTGTTCGAACACGCCCCGGTGCGGGGAGAGGTGGTGCAGCTGGAGGCCACCTGGAAAGCGGTGCTGGAACGGCGGGATTACCCGTCGGCCCTGCGGGAACTGCTGGGGGAGATGATGGCCGCCGCGGCCCTGCTGTCCGCCACCCTGAAATATTCCGGCCGCCTCATCCTGCAGATGCAGGGCGGCGGGCCGGTGACCCTGCTGGTGGTGGAGTGTTCCCACGACTTCATCATGCGCGCCACCGCCAACTGGAGCGGCGAGGTCAAGGCCGGCACCCTGCGCCAGATGCTGGGAGCGGGGCGTTTCGTCATCACCATCGAACCGGAAAAGGGGCAGACCTACCAGGGCATCGTGGAATTGGAGGGCCACAGCGTGGCCGAGGCCCTGGAGCGCTACATGACGCGTTCCGAACAGCTGGATACGCGTCTCTGGCTGGCGGCGGACAAGGGCTTCGCCGCCGGCATGCTGCTGCAGCGTTTGCCGGACGGCAAGGGCGGCGACGAGGATGCCTGGAACCGCTCGGTGCAGCTGGCCGCCACCCTTACCCGCCGGGAGTTGCTGGCGTTGCCGGCGCGGAAAATCATCCACCGCCTGTTCCATGAGGAAGACTTGCGCCTCTTCGAGCCGCAGTCGGTGTATTTCTACTGTCCCTGCTCCCGCGAGCGGGTGGCTGCCGTGCTGCGCATGCTGGGGCGGGAAGAGGTCGACGGTCTCCTTGACGAGCGGGGGCTGGTGGAGGTGGACTGTGAATTCTGCAGCCGCAGCTACGCCTTCGACCGGGACGACGTGGAGCAGGTGTTCGCCGCCGCCGAGCCGGCCAGCGCCACCCGTCACTGAGGCCGAGATGGGCGAGGAAGCCGGTAAGCTGCGCATCGACAAATGGCTGTGGGCGGCCCGTTTCTTCAAGACGAGATCGTTGGCGGCGGATGCGGTGGACAGCGGCAAGGTGCAGGTCAACGGCGTCCGCGCCAAGCCGTCCCGCTCGGTGGGGGCGGGCGATCGCCTGCTGGTGCGTGTCGGGCCTTACGAGCATGAGTTGGAAGTAATGGGGGTGTCCGCCCGCCGCGGGCCGGCCGCTGAGGCGCGCCAGCTCTACCGGGAATCCGCCGACAGCATCCAGCGGCGCGAGGCGTTGGCGACCCAGCTGCGCGCCCAGCCGGTTCCGGATTTCAAGGGGCGTCCCACCAAGCGGGACCGCCGCCAAATGGAGAAATTGACGGGAAGGGGATGACATGGCAGGGAGCGGCTCGCCGCGCCGGGCGCTGATTCTGGGGGCCGCCGGGCGGGATTTCCACGATTTCAACGTGTTTTTCCGCCGCAACGCCGCTTATCGCGTGGTGGGCTTCTCCGCGACCCAGATC
>JBFXHL010000059.1:0-15544 GCA_050177075.1 Sulfuricellaceae bacterium
TTCACAGCCGAGGAAGCGGGCGCGACGTCATTCCGGAAGAGCTGCGCAAGCTGGAGCTCTACAACCACCCGGAAATTCAGAAAAGTTTTGTCATCACCCCCGAGGAGCACCTGAAACAAGCTTCGCTCATCCTCGAGGGGATCACCTGCGCCGCTTGCGTGTGGCTAAACGAGCGGCACCTGCAGCAGCTTCCGGGAATTAAGGAAGTCCTGGTCAACTATTCCAATCATCGCGCTCGGGTAACCTGGGACGAACGGGAAATAGACCTGGCCCGGATTCTCAAGGAGATTCAACTCCTCGGCTACAGCGCTCACCCCTTCAATGCCAAGCAGCAGGAGGACGTGCGCAAGAAGGAAAGGCAGCGGGATCTCCGCCGTATCGCCGTAGCGGGCATCTCCATGATGCAGGTGATGATGCTGGCGGTGGCTCTTTACTCCGGGGATTACAGCGGCATCGAGGAAAGCACCAAGGTGCTGTTGCGCTACGTCAGCTTGCTGATGACCTTGCCGGTCATGTTCTATGCCGCCATCCCCTTTTATCAGAGCGCATGGAGGGCGATACGCTCGGGCCAGATGAACATGGATGTGCCGGTGACGCTGGCGATCATATCGGCCTTCGGCGGCAGCCTCTGGATGACGGTGAACAACAGCGGCGTGGTGTATTACGACGCGGTGTGCATGTTCAGCCTGTTCCTGCTGACCACCCGTTTTCTGGAGCGCAATGCGCGGGAAAAATCCACGGAGGCGGCGGAAAACTTGCTCAAGCTGATGCCTGCCATGGCGACCCGCTTGCAGAATGGAGAGCAAACGGTCGTCGCCGTGATGGAGCTGGAAGTCGGCGACCTTATCCTGGTGAAACCGGGGGAAACCATCCCGGCGGACGGGGTGGTGGAGCAGGGGGTGAGCAGCGCGGACGAATCGCTGCTCACCGGCGAAAGCCGGCCCGTATCGAAAGAAGTCGGCTCGGGAGCCATCGCCGGTAGTTTGAACCTGGAAGGGCCGCTACAGATCCGCGTAAGCGGGGTAGGGGAAAACACGGTCATCGCCGGCATCATCCGCATGCTGGACCGGGCGCAGGCCGAAAAGCCGCGCCTGGCGCAATTGGCGGATCGGGTGGCGGGCTATTTCACTTATGGCCTGCTGGTCCTGACGGCACTGGCGGTCATAGGCTGGTTGCTGGTGGACCCGGGCAAGGCCTTCCCCGTCGGCCTTGCCGTGCTGGTGGTGACCTGCCCCTGCGCCTTATCGTTGGCCGCGCCAGCCGCTTTCGCCGCAGCGGGGTCGCGCCTGTTGAAGCGCGGTATCCTCTTGACCCGGGGGCATGCCCTGGAAACCCTGTCCCACGTCAACCACGTCGTCTTCGACAAAACCGGAACGCTGACTTTCGGCAAGCCGTTCCTGCACCAGACGGTCGCGCTGGCCGACGTGGACGAAGCCCGGTGCCTGGCCCTGGCGGCGAGCCTTGAGCAGGCGTCAGAGCACCCCCTGGCGGCCAGCTTTCTGTACGCCAACAAAGGTTCTCTGTTGCCGGTGATGGACGCGCAAAACATACCGGGCAAAGGTGTCGCGGGCACGATAGAAGGCGTTCGCTTCACCTTGGGCAACCGGAGCATGTCTGCGGTGGCGCCGGCGGGAGAGATCGAGGGAGTTCCCCCCGGGGCAACGGTGGTTTGGTTGTGCGACGAAAAGCGGCCTCTGGCCGCTTTTGCCCTGTCCGACGAATTGCGTCCCCAGGCCCGGGCGGCAATCGAAGGCCTGAAGGGACAGGGGCTGAAGGTCACCATATTGAGCGGCGATTCGCGGCCGGCCGTGGAGTACATGGCCAAGCAGCTGGGGATCGAATCTTGCTGCTGGGAACAGCGGCCGGAGGATAAATTGGCGGCGCTGCAGCGCTTTCAGCAGGCCGGCGACGTGGTGGCGATGATAGGCGATGGCGTCAACGACGCGCCGGTTCTGGCCGGCAGTCAGGTTTCCATCGCCATGGGCGGCGGCACGGACGTGGCGCGGGCCACCAGCGATATCGTCCTGCTGACCCAGAATCTGACCGACGTGGTTCAAGCCCTGGAAACCGGGCGCCAAAGCATACAGATCATGCGCCAGAACTTCGTCTGGGCCATTGGCTACAACGCGCTGGCGGTGCCCTTCGCCATGTTTGGCTATATCCCCCCTTGGCTGGCGGCCATCGGTATGTCCGCCAGCTCCCTGGTGGTAGTGGTCAACGCCCTGAGGTTGCGCTAGCCTTCCGCTGAAGGTAGAGTAGACGCCTACTCAACAGGGCGGTGGCGGCAGGTTTATGAATGGCGTTTTGATTTATTTGTTGGGCATGACGGTGTTTATTGTCGTATTCGCCGGCCTGGGGTTCTTCTGGGCGGTGCGAAGCGGGCAGTTCGAGGATATGGAGGGCCCGGCCCAACGCATTCTCATGGACGACGATGATCCGATGATCCCTCGCCGTCGGTTGAAGGATGGGGAAAATTAGAATACACTAGGCCCGTTGTGGTTTTTTGGCCGCTCACTTAATTTAACCGGGAGGAAGCAGAATGTTTAGCAGAGATGGTTTGCCCATGTTGGCTGTGATTGCCCTGATTACTGTTTCTTGGTTGAGCCTGCTGTCGGTGATTTTTTCCTGATCAGCTCCAAAAAGAAACAAAAAAGGCGCCGCGAATGCGGCGCCTTTTTTGTTGCCGAAATGACTGGAAAATCAGTCCCCGCTCTCTTCGCGGATGACGGACTTCATTTGCTGCAAAGCCTTCTGCTCGATTTGGCGGATGCGCTCCGCGGAAACGCCGAATTCCGCGGCCAGGTCGTGCAGGGTCGCCCCCGTACCTTCGGTTAGCCAGCGCGCCTCGATAATGCGGCGGCTGCGGGGGTCAAGCTTGTGCAGCGCTTTTTCCAGGCCGCGCTCGCGGAGCATGCCACTTTCGCTGGATTCGAGAACCGTCGAAGGCTCGTCGTGAGGGTCGGCCAGGTAGTCAATGGGGCCGAAACTATCCTCGTCGTTATCGGAATAGCCTTCCAGGGCAATATCCTGTCCACCGAGGCGCATCTCCATTTCCACCACATCGGCTTCCCTGACGTTCAACTGCTGCGCAATCGACGCCACCTCGCTCGGGTTCAAGGTGTCGGACCCCGGCTTTAGGCTGCGCAGATTGAAGAACAGTTTGCGCTGGGCCTTGGTGGTGGCCACCTTGACCATGCGCCAGTTGCGCAGGATGAAGTCGTGAATCTCGGCGCGAATCCAGTGTACCGCAAAGGACACCAGGCGAACGCCCCGCTCGGGGTCGAAGCGCCGAACGGCCTTCATCAGACCGATGTTGCCCTCCTGGATCAGGTCGGCGTGGGGCAGGCCATAGCCCAGATAGCCACGGGCAATGTTCACCACCAGCCGCAGGTGGGAAAGCACCAGCATGCGGGCGGCTTCCAAGTCATCCCTCTGGTGGAAGCGGGTTGCCAGATCCCGCTCTTCCTCAGCGGAGAGCATGGGGAAACTTTGCACAGCATGGATATAGCTTTCCAGGCTGGAAGCCGACGCCGGGGTGGGAATGGCCAAAGCGGTAGTCGTCATCGTATGCAAACCTCCTTGGGGAAAATTTTAGCACTCGCGGAGTGAGAGTGCCAAGTCGGCGTGTAAGTTCAATAATTCGCCAAGGATGGCCAGGTTATCCGTGGCGCCCAGGGTGCTTCAGGTGGCGGCCGACGGCGACGTAAGCGCCGAGCCAGCCGAGGAGCGCCGCGCCGCCGAGGAGGGCGAGGCTTCCTCCCGGGCCGGGCACCTGGAGGCGGAAGGCCGTGCCGTATTGCTGTGCCAAGTCGGCGACGGCGGAGTTGAGCAACAGCAGGCTGGCGGCGACCACCAGCCAGGCGACTATGCCCCCCAGCAGCCCCTGGAGCGCGCCGAAATAGAGGAAGGGACGGCGAATGAAGGCGTCGGTGGCGCCGATGAGGGTGCTGACCTCGATTTCATCGCGCAGGGTGAGGATTTGCAGGCGGATGGTATTGCCGATGATGGCCGTCAGGGCCAGGGCTAGCAGGACGGCCAGCACCGTCACGCCCTGCCGCCCCACCTGCAGCAGGGCGTAAAAGCGCTTGGCCCAGGCGGAATCCAGTTGGGCGCTGTCCACCTTGGGCAGCTTTTCCAGTTCGCTGCGCAGGGCTTCCAGTTCGGCCGGCTTGTCGCTGCTGGGACGGACGATGAAGGCGTCGGGCAGGGGGTTGTGGTCCAGGGTGGCGGCCAGGTCTTCGATGCCGGCGCTCTTGACCAGTTCCTTGAGGGCGCTGTCCTTGCCGACGAAATCCGCCTGTCCCACGCCAGGCAATTTCCGCAAACGATCGGCCAGGTCGCCGATGTCGCCTTTGCTGGCGTTGGCCTGGAGGAAAAGAGTGATTTGGGGTTCCCCCGTCGTGCCGTCGGCAAGGCGGTTCAGGTTGTCGATCACCGCGTAGAGTCCCGCGGGGAGGCTCAGGGCCACGCCGATCACCAAAACCGTCAGGAGATTGGACAGGGGGGTGCGCAGGAAGCGCCTTGCCGCCAGGAGCAGGGTGTGCCAGTGAACGGAAATCATGGGCGCAGGGCTCCGTGCTGCAGGGTCAGCACCCGGGCGGGCAGGCTGGCGATGAGGTGCTCGTCGTGGGTGGCGATGAGGATGGTGACCCCCACCTGATGGAAGGAGCGGAACATCTCGATGATGCCGTGGGCATAGTCCGGGTCCAGGTTGCCGGTGGGTTCGTCGGCCAGGAGGATGCTGGGCCGGTTGACGATGGCGCGGGCGATGCACACCCGCTGCTGCTCGCCGCCGGAGAGGGTGACGGGATGGGCTTTTTCCCGGTCCAGCAGGCCCACCTTGTCGAGGGCGGCGCGGACCCGCTTGGCTGCCTCGGCATGGGGGAAGCCACTGATCTGCAAGGGAAGCAGCACATTCTCGAACACCGTGCGGTCGAAGAGCAGCTTGTGGTCCTGGAAAATCAGCCCCAGGTTGCGACGCAGGTAGGGAATGGCGGAGCGGCGCATTTTCCCGACGTTCTGCCCGTTGACCACCACGCTGCCGCTGGTGGGACGCTCGATGGCGGCGATGAGGTTGAGGAGGGTGGTCTTGCCGGCGCCGGTGTGGCCGGTGACGACGACCAGTTCCCCGTCGCCGATTTCGAAGCTGAGGTTGCGCAGGGCCTCGTGGCCGCCGCGGTAGCTTTTGCTGACCTGGTCGAAGCTGATCATTCGAACAGGGCGTCGACGAATTCGTCGGCGGCGAAGGGGTACAGGTCTTCCTGCTGTTCGCCGACGCCGATGAAACGCACCGGCACCGGCCGGGTTTTGGCGATGGCGGCGATCATGCCGCCCTTGGCGGTGCCGTCCAGTTTGGTCAGCACCAGGCCGGTGACCCCCAGGGCGTCGTCGAAGGCCTTGACCTGGGCGAGGCCGTTCTGGCCGGTGTTGGAGTCCAGCACCAGCAGCACCTCGTGGGGGCCGCTGGGGTCGGCCTTGGCGATCACGCGCTTGATCTTCTTCAGCTCTTCCATCAGGTGGAGCTGGGTTGGCAGGCGGCCGGCGGTGTCTGCCAGGACCACGTCGATGCCCTTGGCGCGGGCGGAGTGGATGGCGTCGAAGATCACCGCGGCGGCATCGTTGCCCTCCTGCATGATTACCGGCACGTTGTTGCGTTTTCCCCAGGCGGCGAGCTGTTCCCGGGCGGCGGCGCGGAAGGTGTCGCCGGCGGCCAGCAGCACGGATTTGCCTTCATCCTGGAAACGGCGCGCCAGCTTGCCGATGGTGGTGGTCTTGCCCGCGCCGTTCACCCCGGCCAGCATGATGACGTAGGGTTTGTGGGTGGAAATGTCGAGGGGCTTCGCCAGGGGCTCCAGCAGGTCCACCAGGGACTCGCGCAGGGCGGCCTTGAGCTGGCCGGCGTCCGCCAGGCGCTCCTTCTTCACCCGGCGACGCAGATCGTCGAGGAGGAACTGGGTGGCCTCCACCCCCACGTCGGAGGTGAGGAGAATGGTTTCCAGCTCCTCATATAGCTCCTCGTCGATCTTGGCGTGGCTGCGGAACAGGTCGGACACCGGCCGATTGAGCTGCTCGCGGGTGCGGGAAAGCCCTTGCTTGAGGCGGGCGATCCAGCCGCCGGCAGGGGCGTCGGACGGTTTCTTGTCGGATTTGAGGAAACTCAGCATCGCTTTGGGAGTCAGAGGGTTGGCGGCCTGCGGGCCGCCCGATTTTTTGAGGTTATAATTCTCGCCCTATTGCCGGTTGGCGGCTAGCCGCCAACCGGCCCAGCCAACAAGAGGTAGTTATGCCCCGTCTTCACGTTTCCCGCTTTGCCGTCGCAGGGTTGGCGTTCCTAGCCGCCACGGCGAGCGCCGCCACCGTTGACCGCACTTTGTCCAACGGTCTCAAGGTCATCGTCAAGGAGGACCACCGCTCCCCGGTGGTGGCCTCCCAGGTCTGGTACAAGGCCGGCAGCATCGACGAATTCAACGGCACCACCGGCGTGGCCCATGTCCTGGAACACATGATGTTCAAGGGCACCAAGAAAGTGGGCCCGGGGGAATTCTCCAAGATCATCGCCGAGGCGGGGGGGCGCGAGAACGCCTTTACCAGCAGCGACTACACCACTTACTTCGAGCAGGTGGAAAAATCCAAGCTGCCCCTGGTTTTCCGCCTGGAAGCGGACCGGATGCAGAATCTGGCCCTTTCCGCCGATGAGTTCGCCAAGGAAATCAAGGTGGTGATGGAGGAGCGGCGCTGGCGCACCGAGGACAAGCCCCAGTCCCTGGTTTACGAACAGACCGTGGCCACGGCCTACCAGGAGCATCCTTACCGCCGGCCGGTGATCGGCTGGATGAACGATTTGCAGCACATGACGGTGGACGACGCCCGGGACTGGTATCGGCGCTGGTACGCCCCCAACAATGCCGTGCTGGTGGTGGTGGGCGACGTGAAGGCGGACGAGGTATTCAAGCTGGCCCAGACCTATTTCGGCAAGCTCAAGCCCCACGCCCTGCCCCTGCGCAAGTCCCAGGAGGAACCGCAGCAGGTCGGCACCAAGCGGGTCACGGTGAAGGCCCCGGCCAAGCTGCCCTACCTCCTGATGGCCTACCATACCCCCGTCCTGCGCGATGTGGACAAGGACTGGGAGCCCTACGCCCTGGAGGTGCTGGCGGGGGTGTTGGACGGCAACCCGGCGGCCCGCCTCAACCGCTCCCTGGTGCGGGAGCAGCAGATCGCCAACGAGGTGGGGGCCGGCTATGACGCCGTCTCCCGCGGCCCCGCCCTTTTCGTGGTGGAGGGCACGCCCAGCGAGGGCAAGACCGTCGGCGCCCTGGAGGCGGCCATCCGCGCCGAGTTGGAGCGGATCAAGAAGGACGGCGTCACCGCCGAGGAACTGGCCCGGGTCCGCTCCCAGGTGGTGGCGGCCAAGGTGTACCAGCGGGATTCCATGTTCTACCAGGGCATGGTCATCGGCCAGATGGAACTGTCCGGCCTCTCCTACAAGGACATCGACACCCGTCTCGCTAGGCTGCAGCAGGTGACGGCGGAACAGGTGCGGGACGTGGCGCGCAAGTACCTGACGGACGACAACCTTACCGTCGGTACACTCGACCCGCAACCGTTGGACACGAAGAAGCCGGCCATGCCGCCGAAGGGGCTCCACCATGATTTCTAAGAAACTCGCACTCCTCGCCGCCGGCCTAAGCCTGCTCCTGTCCGTCGCCGCCCAGGCCGCCCTGCCGATTCAGCACTGGCAGACTGGCAACGGTACCCGGGTGTACTTCGTCGAAAGCCACGATTTGCCGATGCTGGACGTCAGCGTCGATTTCGCTGCCGGCAGCGCCTACGATACGGCGTCCAAGTCCGGCCTTGCCTCCCTCACCCGCCATATGCTGGCCCTGGGGGCGGGCGGCGTGTCCGAGGACGACATCGCCAAGGGACTGGCCGACGTGGGAGCGTCCCTGGGGGGCGCTTTCGACCAAGATCGCGCCAGCTACACCCTGCGCACCCTGAGCAGCCAGCGGGAGCGCACCCAGTCCCTCGCTCTCCTGGCCAAGATTCTCCAGCAGCCGGATTTTCCCGCCCCCATCCTGGAGCGGGAAAAAAAGCGCACCATCGCCGCCCTGCAGGAGGAGGATGCCCAGCCCGAGAGCATCGCCGCCAAGACCTTCTTCCGGGACCTGTACGGCAGTCATCCTTACGGCCTGCCGCCAGCCGGCAAGCCGGAAACCGTTGCCGCCCTGAGCCGGGACGACGTGGCCGCTTTCTACCGCGCCCACTACACGGCCGGTCGTACGGTGATCAGCCTTATCGGCGACGTCAGCCGGGCGGAGGCGGAAGCCATCGCCCAGGAACTGTCCGCGAACCTGCCCGCCGGAACGGGAGAGGGCGCTATTCCGCCCGTGGCCCAGCCCGCTCAGGCGGAGCAGCAGACCATCGCCCACCCGGCGAAGCAGAGCCATATTCTGATCGGCGGTGTCGGCGTGCGCCGGGGTGACCCCGACTACTTCCCCCTCTTCGTCGGCAACCACGTCCTGGGCGGGGGCGGCTTCACTTCCCGCCTGATGCAGGATGTGCGTGAGAAGCGCGGCCTGGCCTACAGCGTTTATAGCTATTTCGAGCCCCTGCGCCAGGCGGGGCCCTTCGTCATCGGCCTGCAAACCAAGCGGGAACAGACCGCCCAGGCCCTGGAAGTGGTGCGTGACACCCTGAAGGAGTTCGTGGTGGCGGGGCCGAAGGCGGTGGAGCTGGAAAAGGCCAAGCAGAACATTGTTCTCGGCTTTCCTTTGCGTATCGACAGCAACGCCAAGATTCTCGGCTATCTGGCCATGATCGGTTTCTACGACCTTCCCCTCACCTACTTGGACGATTTCATGCATCGCGTGGAAAGCGTCGGGGTGCGGGACGTCAAGGATGCCTTCGCCCGCCGGGTCCATCCCGACAAGATGGTAACGGTGGTGGTGGGGGGCAAGGAATAAGGCCACTTAATCAGGGGCTAAGAATCTTGTATAAGATATCTTTTTCGTCGGTTTATAATACGCCGTGACGATGAGCCGGGTCAGGATTATCGGCGGCCAGCACCGCAGTCGGGTCATCCACTTCCCCGAGTCGGAAGGCCTGAGGCCGACGCCGGACCGGGTGCGGGAAACCCTCTTCAATTGGCTGGGCCAGGATCTGGAAGGCAAGGATTGCCTGGATATTTTCGCCGGCAGCGGCGCCCTCGGTTTCGAGGCCCTGTCCCGGCGGGCGCGGTCGGTGGTGATGGTGGAGCGGGAGCCGCTCGTGTTCCGGGCTTTGCAAGCCAGCGCGCAGGCCCTGAAAGCGCAAAATGTGGAATTGATTCGGGGGGATGCGTTAGAATACGCAGCCCGCAACCGGCGAAAATTCCACTTGGTTTTTCTCGACCCCCCCTACCAGTCGGATATGCTGGCCAGGGTGTTGCCCCAGGTCAGGGGCTGGCTGTTGCCGGACGGGATGGTGTACGCCGAGAACGGCGCCCCCCTGGAATTCGGGCCGGAATGGACGGTCTGGCGCCAGGGTAAGGCCGGTGGCGTGTTCTACTATCTGCTGCGCCCGGCGGACGGGCTCGAGGAAGGGACGGCTGAATGATCAAGGCGGTATACCCCGGCACCTTCGACCCGCTGACTCGCGGTCACGAGGATTTGGTGCGGCGCGGAGCGCGGCTTTTCGACGAGGTGGTGGTCGCCGTGGCCGAGCGGCGCGAGAAGGGGCCGTACTTTTCCCTTGCCGAGCGCATCGCCATGGCGTCGGAAGTGCTGGCCGCCTACCCCAATGTGAAGGTGATGGGATTCTCGGGGTTGCTGATGCATTTTGTCGAGGAACAGGGCGCGAATGTCGTGCTGCGGGGTTTGCGCGCGGTGTCGGACTTCGAGTACGAGTTCCAGTTGGCGGGGATGAACCGGGTGATCTACCCTAAGGTGGAAACCTTGTTTCTGACCCCCGGTGAGGAGTTCATGTTTGTGTCGTCCAGCATGGTCAGGGAGATCGCCTCCCTGGGAGGCGACGTCAGCCGGTTTGTCCACCCGCTGATCCAGGCCAGATTGAACGAGCGGTTTTGTTAATTTAAATCTTTAGACGAAGGAAGAGAAGCTATGGCTCTGATGATTACCGACGAGTGCATCAATTGCGACGTGTGCGAACCCGAGTGCCCCAACGGCGCCATCTCCCAGGGCGATGAAATCTACATCATCGATCCCGCCAAGTGCACCGAGTGCGTGGGTCACTACGACACGCCCCAGTGCATTGAAGTGTGTCCGGTGGACTGCATCATCGTCGACCCCAAGCACACCGAGAGCAAAGAAGAACTGATGGCCAAGTACGAGAAGCTGACCGGCTGAGCGTAAGCGCCTGAGTGAGAAGGCCCGGCAGGGAAACCCGCCGGGCCTTTTTGTTTGCTGGCGGGAAGGTCGTGCAACGCGGCTAGGCTGCGCTTTCCAGGCTTTGGTTGCCTGGGGCCAGGGTCAAGGCATTCTCCAGGCTCTGCTGGATGATCTCCAGCTCCCGCTGCTGCTTGAGCAGGGCGGCTTCCATCTGCTTCAGCTCCTCCACCCGGTCCTCCAGGGTGGCGGTGGCCTTGTGGATGCGCTTGATGCTCTCCATGCGGCGCCGCAGTTGCAGCTGGTGTTCCCGCACCTGGGTTTCCATGGGGGCGATGAGGGCGGAGAGCCATTTCTCGGTGTGGCGGTTGGCGCTTTCGAACACCTGAACCACCTGGTTGGCGATGGTCTCGAAGAACTTGTTGATCAGGGTCGATTTGTCGATGTTGAGCAGGTTGAAGGTGGAGCTGAAGTGCTCCTGGTAAGCCTTCTCCAGTTTTTCGATGCGCTTGCGGTACTCCAGCGTGGACAAGGGCGCCGGCGGAGCGAGGCTGATGCCGTGTTCCTCGTTGAACTTCTGGTAGATGCTATCCATCATCGCCTTGACTTCATCCACCCGCTCGGTGGACTTGTCGATGCGCTCGCCGATTCCCTTGAAGAAGGTGTCCATGGCCTCCCGCATGCCCTTGGTGAAGAGGCTGGCCTGCATGGCGGCGCGGGTGTTTTCCGCTTCCAGACGGACGCCATCGAGGCCGAGGAGCGTGAACAGGGAGCGGCTCTGCTGGGAGAAGACGTTGCGCAGAGCCTGGAAGCGCTGCAGGCTTTTGTCGAACTCCTCTTTTTCCCGGTCCACCTTTTCCATCATGTGGAGGATCACTTCCTGGTTCTTGTCCCGCAGGCCGTTCAACTCGTCGGCCTGCTCGCGAATGCCGGTCAGGCGGGTATCCAGGATGCCCCGGGTGGCGGCGAGGATGTCTTCCGCTTCGCTGCGGACGGTGTCCCGCACGATTTCCTGCTTGGAGGGGATGAGCTCGTCGGAGAGGGCGCGCTCCAGGGCGGGCAGGCGGCTGCGCTCGAGAAGCGGGGCGTTGTCCTGGATTTTCGCCACCAGCCCCTTCTGGGCGGAGACCGGATACACCCGGCCGGTATCCAGGCCGAGGAGGGCGGCGCATTTTTCCACCTGCTGGGCGATATCCCGGTCGATTTCGTCTTCCGACTTGAGGTCGTCCCACAGGCCGTCGATCTTGTTCAGCACCACCAGCCGGCCCTTCTGCTGGCCCTGGGGGTTGCCGATATAGTTGCGCCACACCTCGATGTCGCTTTTGGTGACACCCGTGTCGGCGGCGAGGATGAACAATATCGCGTGGGCGTTGGGCAGCAGGTTGAGGGTCAGCTCCGGCTCGGTGCCGATGGCGTTGAGGCCGGGCGTGTCGAGGATCACCAGCCCCTGCTTCAGCAGGGGGTGGGGGAAGTTGATCACGGCGTGGCGCCAGGCGGGGATTTCCACTTGGCCGTCGGCATCGACGGTGAGGAGGTTGGCGTCATCGCCGGAGTCGTAAAGGCCGTAGCGGGTTGCCTCCTCCACCGATACCCGCTTGGTCTGGCTGACCTGCCTGAAGGCGTCGGCCATGGCCTCCCGGGATTGGATGTCGAGGGGGAGCGTTTGCCATTCGTCGCCGTGGCGCTTGTATTCGGCGGTGGGGGCATGGCTGGCGCGGGTCTCGATGGGCAGGAGCTGGATACAGGGCTCCTTGTCCGCCTCGTACAGCAGTTCGGTGGGGCACATGGTGGTGCGGCCGGCGCTGGACGGCAGGAGACGCTGCTTGTAGTCGGCGAAGAAGAGGGTGTTGATCAGTTCGGACTTGCCCCGGGAGAACTCGGCGACGAAGGCCACGTACAGCTTGTCGTCCCGCAGGCGGTCGAGCAGGTGCTGCAGGCGCAGATCGGTCTGGGCGTCGTTGAGCCCCTGTTCCGCAAGCCAGTTGCGCAGGTCGGTGAGGCTGCCGGACAGGTTGGCGCGCCAAGCGCTGTAAGCCTCGAAGTGAGCGACCAGGTCCTGATTGACCACGGCGAATCCATCCTCCTAATTTTTTCCAAATTCTACATCAAGTTCATGGCCAATCAACGAATTCGGCCGCGTTCGGGGCCGGACGGCAAGCCCGGCCTAGGACTGGCAGCGTGGACAATAAAAGGTGGCGCGCTGTCCCTGGCGGATGGCCAGGACCGGCGCTCCGCAGACGCGGCACGGCTGTCCCTCGCGGCCGTAGACGTAGTATTGCTGGGGGAAGTAGCCCGGTTTCCCCGAGGGGTCGACGAAATCCCGCAGGGTGCTGCCGCCGGCGGCGATGGCCTGCTCCAGGGTTTGCTGCACCGTCTCGGCGAGGCGGGCGCAGCGCTTCGGCCCCAGCTTGTGGGCGGGGGTGCGGGGGTCGATGCCGGCGCGGAAGAGGGATTCGTTGGCGTAGATGTTGCCCACGCCCACCACCACCTTGCCGTCCATCAGCACCTGCTTGATGGGCGCCCGGCGGTTGCGGGTGAGGGCATGGAGGGCGGTGCCGCCGAATTCGGGGCCGAGGGGTTCGATGCCCAGGGAGGCCAGGAGAGGGTGGCCGAGGGCGTCCCCTACGGTCCAGATGACGCCGCCGAAGCGCCGCGGGTCCCGCAGGCGCAGGCAAAGGCCGCCTTCCAGCAGGAGATCGAAGTGGTCGTGCTTTTCCGGCGGCGTGGCGGCGGGCAGGACCCGCAGGCTGCCCGACATGCCGAGGTGAAGGATCAGCCAGCCCGAACCGCAGTCCAGCAGCAGGTATTTTCCCCGCCGGGAGACGCCGCGGACGGCAAGGCCGGCGAGGGTCTTGGCCAAGCCGTCGGGAATGGGGTGGCGCAGGCGGGGGTTGCGCACCACCGCGCCGAGGAGGCGCTTCCCGGCCAGATGGGGTTCCAGACCCCGCCGGGTGACTTCGACTTCGGGCAATTCGGGCATGGCTACTTGGGCTGGAGCAGGCGAGAGGCCATTTCCGGCAGGAAATGGTACTGAAGCTTCTCGTCTTCCCGCAGCAGCACGAAATCGGGACGCTCCTGGATGACCGCCAAATTCAGGCGGCGGCCATCGGCGAGTTGGAGGCGCAGGCGATGCAGGGGAGGGCTGCCGTCATAGGGCTGCACCAGCAGGGCAGAGGCGTTGCGCCATTCGTCGGCGAAACGGTTGAGGGCGTCTTGATTCGCGTCAGGCAGGGGAGGGGTGGCGCTCCACTTGCCGTTGCCGTTCCGTTCCAGTTTCCTTTCCGGCAGGTCGAAGCCGATGGGCTGCTCGTTCGCCGCGAGGAGGCTCTTGGCGGCGAAGTCGGCAGCCTTGACGTAGGCGTCCGAGGCGATCTGGGGGTCGATGAGAAAGACGTAGCCGTCGGTGGCCACGTACTGCTGCTGGGAGAGGGGATTGAGAGCGCCGAAGGCGAAGCGCTGCTTGCCGAGGGTGAGGGTGAGGAGGGGCTTGTCCAGTTCGAAGCGGGCCAGATCCGTGGCGGCGAAGCGCTCGGGAGACGTTGCGGACAGCAGGGCCAGCAGCCTTTCCGGCCGGAGGGCGTCGGCCCGGGCGGCGAAGGGGGCGGCAAGGCGCCAGCCGGCGGCGGTTTTTTCCAGTGCCACGGCGGCCTGGCCGGGTTTGTCGATGCGGATTTGCCGCACCGTTTCGGCTTTGAGACTCGACAGGGGGTAGGCGCTGGCCTTGGGGGCGGGGTCCAGCCACACCGCCAGCGTCAGCACGATCACCGCCGCGGCGAGGGCGATGTTGAGCAACAGACGGGCTTTCATCCGTTCCGGCGGCGGCGCCAGATCACCACGGCGGCGATCAGGAAGGCGAGGGGAAGAGCGACGAGGAAGCCGAGGCCGATGACGGCGGCGGCAGTCTTGTTCAATACCAGGGAATTGTCCACCTTGGCCCGGGGCTGGATGGTGATCAGGCGGTCATCGCCGGCGAGCCAGTTGACCAGGTTCACACCCAGGTCCAGGTTGCCGCCGTTGCCCAGGTAGGTGTTGGACAGAAAGGCGCCGTTGCCGAGCACCGCCACCCGTTGGGGCTTGTCTTCCACTTGGCGCTCGAGGGTGATGCCGAGGGTGACGGGGCCGGGAATGTCGCGCTTGGAATCGAAGCGCAGCTCCCCTTCCAGCTTGCCGGTGGCCACCCAGCCCCGGGGCGCGGCTTCCACCAGGGCGGTGGAGTGCCAGCCCCGCCGTTCGTCGGTGCCGATCTGGCGGGCCAGGGGGAAGACGGTCAGCAGGTTGAAATACTGGGTGACGGGATGGTAGCCGTAGGCGGTGGCCAGGGCCACGGTAGGGGGCAGGCTCAAATCCTGGGCGGCCGGGTCCACCACGATGCCGCCGTTGAGCACCAGTCCCAGCTTGTCGGCCAGGGGCTGGAGGCCGTGGAGCGGCTCGGGGTCGATCAGCCACAGCAGGTTGCCGCCCTTGTCCAGGTAGCGCTCGATCTTGGCTTCTTCACCGGGCAGCACGTCAACCTGGGGACTGGCGATTACCAGCAAGGCGGCGTTGGCCGGCACGTCCTGGGCCAGGGCGAGGTTGAGGGGGGCGGTCAGGAAGCCCTTGTCCCGCAGCTGGCGGCCGAAATCCCCCAGGTCGTAATTGGCGATGCCGTCCAGCTTGCGCTCGCCGTGGCCGTCCAGGTACAGCACCTGGCGCTCCCCGGAACGGGCCAGGCGCATCAGCAGGTTGGTCATGGACTCTTCGTTGAGGACCGTCAGGTGTTCGCTGCGCTTGCCGTAGGCCACGACCATTTCGCCATTCAGCTTGACCCCCGCTTCCTTGGCCAGCTTCGGTTGCTCCGAAGGGTCGACGAAACGCAGGCTCAGGTCGGGTTTGGCGCGCAGGTAGGGGGCCAGGCTTTCCCGGATCAGCTTGCGGATGTCCCCCAGGCGGGCATCCTGGCGGGTGGCGTAGGCGGTGACGGTGACCGGCCCCTTGACCGCCTGAAGAACGCGCAGGCTGGCTTGGCTGAGAGAGTTGCGGGCGTTGAGGGTGGCATCCCACTGGCCGTGGTAACGCTGCGCGAGCACGACCAGCAGCCCAGTCATGGCCAGCAGCAGGACGGCGAAGAGCAGGTTGTGCAGTTTGAGCTTGAGACGGGCGGAACGGTTCATTTTCACGCTTAAGCCCCCCAGCCGCTCGTTGTCCAGGCGGCGCACGGTAAAGGCCAGGAACAGCGCCGTGAAGAG
>JBFXHL010000060.1:0-15350 GCA_050177075.1 Sulfuricellaceae bacterium
CCGACACCAGCGTATCGGCATCGCAGTGGCGTCAAGGATTCGCACAGCCGGGCTTCGCCCGCCCTTGACCCCACCGCAACGCCACAAATCTTCCCCATGCTACCCACTCGAAATTTGAGAGAGGCTCTTTTTTTTGGCGCACACCCTGTATTGGCGCGGGTTCCGGCCTTGCTGCGAAGGACGCCGCTGCCCAGCGCGGTCGGGTTTCAGGCCGTATTCCGTTCTCTGTTCCCGCCTATTCTCTGTTTCTGCGAAGGACGCCGCCGCGCTCTCGCCAGCAACGGCGGGGGTTTTCGGCTGCTTGTTCGTCATGGAAACCGCGTTCACGCGGGCGACCCGGCCCCGGAATAGCTACTTGTTGATGATGGGGCGAACGTCCCAGAGGGTCGGCGTTCCTGGCCGGTAGACCACCTCGTTGCCGTGTTTAATGCTGGCCTTAAGGTGATCGGCCAAGGGCTTGTCGTACTGCGCAATCTTCTTGATGGCGCGATCAACAGCGTTGCGGAATGCGTCCCGGATGTTTTTGCGCTTGTCACCCGCCTTGCGGAGCTTGCCGCCCTTGCCGACGCCTGCCGTGAGCGCATCGGCGATCTGGGCAAGCTCGTCCTCGATCTCCTCCACACGCTGGTGGTCACCATCTTGCTCTGCTTCCGCCTTCTCGGTAACAAGGGACTGGTACTTGGCTCGGAATTGCTCGACTGCCTTCCTGTCCACCACAACCCCCACGTCGCCCAGCGGCGCTCCCATCGTCACCTGAAATCCCTCATCGATGTCATCGTGCTCCAATCCGGAATTCGCCTGATCGGCGACGCCCAGCGCATAGCCGCAAACGATCTCGTAAACAGATGCTTCCCGATCCGGATGCGCCAGTAGCAGGTTGATGTACTCAGCGCCCTTATCCACGCCGATGATGTTGATTGTGTTCCCGCGATTGAACCGAGCCTCCCAAACGCCTCCGCGCTTGCGGAAGAAGTTCTCCGGCTGTTTTTCCACAGAAACGACTGAAGACATCGAGATCGTCGATCCCGACTCGTAAACCGTCCGGAGCAGACAGTCCCCGGGCAGGGTGCGCTCTCGAATTTCCTTGCTATAGCGGCGGAGCAACTCATCCAATGCACCCATTACTTCATTGGCGTGCCGCTTATAGAGGTCAAACACCCGCTGCGCTGCCTGTCCAGTATCACCATCCAGGAACTTGGAGCAGGGCCGTGCAGGCGCTCTTGCCCGTTTCGTCGGGGCAAATCGTACTGAATCCGATGCGAGAGTGATCGTCGATGGCCACATGGACATACTCCCAACCGGCCCCGCGTGAGCCTTGGTACCGATCTCCGGTTACCCGGTGTCCTGGGCGGTGGAAACGGCCAAGCTTTTTGATATCCCGATGCAGCAGTCCGCCTGGGTGGTCATGTTCGTAGCGCAGTAACGGCTTGGCCGGCTCAAGGCTGGAGAGACGGTTGAGTCCTTCGTGGCGCAGAATTCGGGCGGCGGTGCCGTTCCACGCTTGCGCCGGTATAATCACCAGCTTCGACGGACGCCCCCTGAGCCATGACCACCGCCTACCTTTCCGGCCTGAATCCCGAGCAGCATGAAGCCGTTACCTTGCCACGCCAATCCGCCTTGATCCTGGCGGGGGCCGGCAGCGGCAAGACCCGCGTGCTCACCATGCGCATCGCCTACCTGGTCCAGAGCGGGCAGGTGAGCCCCCACGGCATTCTCGCCGTCACCTTCACCAACAAGGCGGCACGGGAAATGCTGGGTCGGCTGTCAGCCCTGCTGCCGATCAATACCCGCGGCATGTGGGTCGGGACCTTTCATGGCCTGTGCAACCGCATGTTGCGGGCCCATCATCGGGAAGCGGGGCTACCGGCCCTGTTCCAGATTCTCGACAGCCAGGACCAATTGGCGGCAGTGAAGCGGGTGATGAAAACCCTCAATATCGACGAGGAGAAATACCCTCCCCGCCAAGTGCAGCACTTCATCAACGGCAACAAGGAACAAGGGCTGCGGGCCGGCGATATCGATGCCTACGACCCCTACACGCGCCGGATGACGGAAATTTTCGCCGCCTACGACGAGCAGTGCCAGAAGGAAGGCGTAGTGGATTTCGCCGAATTGCTGTTGCGCTGCTTCGAACTGCTGTCCCGGGACGAGCTACTGCGCAGCCATTACCAACAGCGCTTCCGCTATATCCTGGTGGACGAGTTCCAGGATACCAACCGCCTGCAATACCAGTGGCTCAAATTGCTGGCCGGTGAGAGCGGGGCGGTGTTCGCCGTCGGGGACGACGATCAGTCCATTTATGCCTTCCGCGGCGCCAACGTCGGCAACATGGCCGATTTCGAGCGGGATTTCCGGGTGGAGAAGATCGTCCGCCTGGAGCGCAATTACCGTTCCCACGGCAATATCCTCGAAGCAGCCAACGCCCTCATCCGCCACAACGATCAGCGCCTGGGCAAGAACTTGTGGACCGACGAAGGCGCGGGAGAGCCCATTCGCCTGTTCGAGGCCCCCACCGACCGGGCGGAGGCTGATTTCGTGGTGGAAGAAATCGAAGCCCTGTCTCGGGAGGGGGTGGCCCTGTCGGAAATCGCGCTGCTGTACCGCTCCAACGCCCAGTCCCGGGTACTGGAGCACGCCCTTTTTTCCGCCGGCCTGCCCTACCGGGTTTACGGCGGCCTGCGCTTCTTCGAGCGGCAGGAAATCAAGCATGCCCTGGCCTATCTGCGGCTCGTCGCTAACCCGGCCGACGACGGCGCTTTCCTCAGGGTAGTCAATTTCCCCACCCGCGGCATCGGCGCCCGTTCCTTGGAGGCCTTGCAGGAGGCGGCCGCCCAAGGAGGGGGCAGCCTGTGGGAGGCGGCCCGGCATGGGGGATTGGGCGGCAAGGCCGGTACCGGTCTGCGGGGCTTCGTGCAGATGATCGAGATGCTGCGGGACACCTGCTCCCACCTGTCCCTGGCCGAGCAAGTGGAGCAGGTGCTGGCGGCCAGCGGCCTGGTGGAGCATTACCAGAAGGACAAGCAGGAGGCGGACCGGGTGGAGAACCTGAACGAACTGGTCAATGCCGCAGCGGTATTCGAGGGGGAGTACGACCCGGAAGAAGGGCTGGACGGCGCCCCCCCCTTGCCTATCCTGGCGGCCTTCCTCGCCCATGCTTCCCTTGAGGCGGGCGAGCACCAGGCGGAAGGTGGGCAGGACGCCCTGCAACTGATGACCGTGCATTCCGCCAAAGGGCTGGAGTTCCACGCGGTTTTCATCACCGGCCTGGAGGAGGGACTGTTTCCCCACGAGAATGCCATGCAGGACCATGGCGGTCTGGAGGAGGAGCGGCGCCTGATGTACGTCGCCATTACCCGGGCGCGGCGGCGCCTCTATCTCAGCTTTGCCCAGAGCCGCATGCTCCACGGCCAGATGCGCTACGGCATGGCGTCGCGCTTCCTGAGGGAGATTCCCGCCGGTTTGGTCAAAGCGGTGAACGCGGCCTTCGATTATGGTGCTTCCGCCTGGGACGAGGGGGCGGGGGCAGAGGCTTCGCCGGTCTACGGGGCGGGAGCTTACTCCGTGGGCCAGAATGTCATGCACCCCAAGTTCGGCCTGGGGGTCATCGTCAACTGCGAGGGACGGGGCAGCGACGCTCGGGTGCAGGTGAATTTTCGTGACAGCGGTGTCAAGTGGCTGGCCCTGGAGTATGCCAAGCTGACCCCCCTGTGAGGGAAGTCAGGCGGTTTCGGAAATGCCGGCGGGTTGCTCGGCGATGAAAATATCCCGATAGCCGGTGTAGATCGACGTGGCCGCCAGCACGGGCAGCACCGCCACCATGCCCAGCATCATGGGAAGGGCTCCCAGGATCAGCAAGGCCACAGCGGCCACGCCGTAGATCAGGAAAGGCACCGCATTCCGCAGGCAGGCGCGGAAACTCAGCTTCATCGCCTCCACCGGCGTCATGTTGTCGAACACCACCAGGGCGGGGGCGAACCAATAGGCCATCAGCAGGGGCAGCAGGAAGGCCATGAAGAACGCCAGCACCATCAGCAGGTGTTGCCCCATTGCCCGCATCATCTCCGGGTCCTGGGTGCGCAGCACCTCGGCGAAATCCAGTTCCGGGAGCTCTCCCCCCATAATTTGGGTGGCGATGAACGCCGCGATGGAAATCGCCAGCACCTTTCCCGCCAGGTAATAGGCGCCCAGGGTCGCGAGGGGGGCGGGGCGAAGGCGGAAAGCGGCGAACAGATGGGCGATTTCCATTTCTTCCCCCACTTCCAGGGTGCGGCAGGCAATCATGAAGCCGGCGATGAAGATCGGGTCCAGCAGCGCCCAAATGACCGGCCCGATGAGCGGGACGAGAAAGGCAAAAACGAAGGCGGCGAAAAAATAGACCAGAAAGAACGCCATCCAGATCAGAGGGCTCTTGAAAAAGAGGGAAAATCCGGCGGCTATCCAGCGCCAGCCCTGGACGGCCTCGACGGAACGTGGTTCCACAGTGGTTCTTTCATTCATGGGATGAAGGTGCAAGCCTAGGCGGACGCAGAGTTTCGCCGGCGGGGAAAAGTTTAGCAGTTAGGCCTTCAGACCCACAAGCGCTGCAGTTCTTCGTGTCGGGCGATGCGGTCTTCAAGGATGCGTTTGAAGTGACCCGGGTCCTTGGCATGGGTGAGTTCGCCGGGCCGGGGAAAGTGGTAGTCGTAGAGGCGCGATAGCCAGAAACGCAAAGCACCCGCCCGCAGCATGACCGGCCAGGCGCCGCGTTCGACGGCGGTAAGCGGACGCGCCCGATGGTAGGCCTCCAGCATGGCCATCAAACGGCTTTCGTCCAGCAGGCCGCTGTCGGGGAAGACGCACCAGTCGTTGACCGCGATGGCCAAGTCATACAGCCACAGGTCGTTGCAGGCGAAGTAGAAGTCGATGACCCCGCCCAGGGTATCCCCATCGAACAGCACATTGTCCCGGAACAGGTCGGCATGGATGACGCCTCGGGGCAGGTCGTCGAAGCGGAATCCACCCTGGAATTCCAGTTCGTTTTGCAGCAGCGTTTGTTCTTCCGCTGCCAGGTGGGGCATGACCTGGGGCGCGGTGCTGCGCCACCAGGCCGCGCCCCGGGGATTCGGCATGACGGCGGGGTAGGTTTTCCCGGCCAGGTGCATGGCGGCCAGCATGTCCCCAACCTGGGCGCAGTGGGCGGGGGAGGGGAGGTCGAGGGAGCGGCCCGCCAGGCGGGTGACGATGCTCGCCGGCTTGCCGTTGAGCTCGCTCAGGTAGCCGTTGTCCAGGTTGGCGATGGGCGTCGGGCAGGGAATGCCGTGGTGGGACAGGTGGGCCAGCAAGTTGAGAAAATAGGGCAGTTCCCGGGCGGTCAGTTTCTCGAACAGGGTCAGGACGTAGCGTCCGTGGGAGGTGGTGACGAAATAGTTGGTGTTTTCGATGCCGGAATCGATGCCCTTCAGCTCGACCAGCTCGCCGAGGGCGAAATTCTTCAGCCAGGCGCCCAAGTCTTCGGGCGTAACGGTAGTGTAAACGGACATGAGGGCAGCGGAAAAACGGGGTTTTTCGTCAGGGAGTTAGAAGCGGAACAGCACCCACATGGGCGGACGGGTGCCCGAATCGAGGCTTTCCGTCCGGGCGAAGCGTCCGTCGCCGGTGTGGTCCACGAGGTAATAGGGCACGCCGTTGGGGGGGGTGATCTTGATCATGTACAGCTTGCCGTTGAGGCGGTACTCCTCCACCTTGTTTTCACCCTGGGTGGAAATGGTCACCTGGGGCTCCTGGTTGGCGTCGTCCAAATTCGCCGGCGCCGGCGGGGGCTCGGGAACCGGCTGCAAGTCCTTGGGCTGCGGGTCGGCAGCGTAGGCATTGAGAGCCAGGATCAGCGGGAAGAGGGCGAGCAAGCGGCGCATGGCGGTTTCCTTGGATATTTGTCTCATTTTATCAAAGAAAGGCCCTAGAGGATGAGCTGCTTCTCTTTTTCCGAGGCAGAAGGTTCAAAGCCGCGGGTCTCGTAATGGTTGAAAATCGCGTCCACCACCGCCTTGGGTTCGTTGATCACCTGCACCAAGTCCATGTCGTCCGCGCTGATCATGCCTTCTGTCACCAAGGCTTGCTTGAACCACTGGATCAGGCCGCGCCAGAAGGGCTCATGCACCAGGATGATGGGAATCTTGCGGCTCTTGCCAGTCTGCACCAGAGTCAGGGCCTCCATCAGCTCGTCGAGGGTGCCGAAGCCGCCGGGCATCACCACGTAGGCGGTGGCGAACTTGACGAACATCACCTTACGGGCGAAGAAGTGGCGGAAGGTCTGGCTGATGTCCTGGTAGGGGTTGGAGTGCTGCTCGTGGGGCAGCTGGATGTTGAGGCCGACGCTGGGAGACTTGCCGAAATAGGCGCCCTTGTTGGCCGCCTCCATGATGCCGGGGCCGCCGCCGGAGATCACCGAGAACCCCGCGTCGGACAACTGGCGGGCGATCTGCTCGGTGAGCATGTAGTAGGCATGGTCGTGGGGAACCCGGGCGCTGCCGAATATGGATACCGCGGGACGGATGGAGGCCAGGCGTTCGGTGGCCTCGACGAATTCTGACATAATGCCGAAAACGCGCCACGACTCGCGGGCGGAATAGGCCTGCGCCTCCAGCTCGGGATTGATGATCTTCGCTAACTTGTTGCTCATGGATGGATTATGCGTACGTTGTTGTTGGTTGACGGTTCTTCCTACCTCTACCGGGCGTTCCACGCCCTGCCGGACCTGCGTAACCGCCATAACGAACCGACCGGCGCCATCTATGGGGTGCTCAACATGCTGCGCCGGCTTCGCAAGGAAGTCAGCGCCGATTATAGCGCGTGCGTATTTGACGCAAAAGGCAAAACCTTCCGCGACGACTGGTATCCCGAATACAAGGCCCATCGCCCCCCCATGCCGGCGGACCTGGCAGCCCAGATCGCGCCCCTGCACGACGCCATCCGCGCCCAAGGCTGGCCCCTGCTGATGGTGGAAGGGGTGGAGGCCGACGACGTCATCGGCACCCTGGCGGCGAAGGCTTGGGCCGAGGGCATCCATACCGTGATTTCCACCGGCGACAAGGACATGGCCCAGCTGGTCAACTCCCATGTCACCCTGGTCAACACCATGACCAACGAGAAGCTGGATGAGGCCGGCGTGGCGGCCAAGTTCGGCGTGCCGCCGGCGCGCATCGTCGATTACCTGGCCCTGATGGGGGACAGCGTGGATAACGTGCCGGGAGTGGAAAAGGTGGGGCCGAAAACCGCCGTGAAATGGCTGACCCAGTTCGGCACCCTGGACGAGCTGATGGCCCGGGCCGACGAGGTGGGCGGGGCGCTGGGAGAGAACCTGCGCAAGGCCCTGGATTGGCTGCCTCTGGGGCGGCGACTGGTCACCATCAAGTGCGACGTGGATCTGCCCCTGGACTGGCACCAGTTGACCATGGCCGAGCCGGATACGCCCAAGCTGGCGGAGCTGTTCGAGCGCTTCGAGTTCAAGAGCTGGCGGGCGGAGCTCGGGGACGGGGGGGCGGCGTCGGTCGCGTCGCCGGTGCCGCCCATGGAGCGGCGCTACGAAGCCATCCTCGACCAGACGGCTTTGTCCCGTTGGCTGGAAAAGCTCGACCAGGCGGAGCTGGTGTCCCTGGACACCGAAACCACTTCTCTCGACGCCATGCAGGCGAAGCTGGTGGGCATTTCCTTCGCCGTCTCGGCCCACGAGGCCGCCTACTTGCCCCTCAACCACCATTACGCGGGGGCCCCGTCCCAGCTGGCGGAGGCGGAGGTCCTCGCGCGCCTCAAGCCCTGGCTGGAAGATCCGGCCAAGGCCAAGGTGGGGCAGAACCTGAAGTACGACAAGCATGTCTTCGCCAACCACGGCATCGTCCTGCGCGGCATCGCCCACGACACTCTGCTCCAATCCTATGTCCTGGAGAGCCATAAGCCCCACGACATGGACTCCCTGGCCCTGCGCCACTTGGGGATTAAGACCATCACCTACGAAGAGGTGGCGGGCAAAGGGGCGAAGCAAATCGGCTTCGAGCAGGTGGCGGTGGAACGGGCCACGGAGTATGCCGCCGAGGACGCGGACGTGACCCTGCAGCTGCACCAATCCCTGTTTCCCCAGGTGGAGCAGGACGAGAAACTGGCCTATGTTTACCGCCAGATCGAAATGCCGGTGCTGGAAGTACTGTTCGCCATGGAGCGCAACGGAGTGCTGTTGGACACCGCGCTCCTGGATGCCCAGAGCCGGGAGCTGGGGCAGAAGATGCTGGACCTGGAGCAGCAGGCTTTTCAGGCCGCCGGCCAGCCCTTCAACCTCAACTCGCCGAAGCAGATCCAGGAAATCCTGTTCGACCGGCTGAAACTGCCGGTGATCAAAAAAACCCCCGGTGGCGCCCCCTCCACCGACGAAGAGGTATTACAGCAGTTGGCCCTTGACTATCCCTTGCCGAAAATCCTTCTCGACTACCGGGGGCTGGCCAAGCTCAAATCCACCTATACCGACAAGCTGCCGCGCATGGTCGACCCCCGCACGGGGCGGGTGCATACCAGCTTTTCCCAAGCGGTGGCGGTCACCGGGCGGCTGTCCAGTTCCGATCCCAATCTGCAGAACATCCCGGTGCGCACCCCGGAGGGACGCCGCATCCGCGAGGCCTTCATCGCCGCGCCGGGCCATGTGGTGGTCTCCGCCGACTATTCCCAGATCGAGCTGCGCATCATGGCCCATCTCTCCCAGGACCCGGGCCTGCTGAAGGCTTTTGCCGAGGGCCACGACGTCCACCGCGCCACGGCGGCGGAAATCTTCGGCGTGGCGCCGGCGGAGGTGTCCTCCGAACAGCGCCGCTACGCCAAGGTGATCAACTTCGGCCTCATCTACGGCATGTCGGTGTTTGGTCTCGCCGGGCAGCTGGGGGTGGAGCGCGGCGCGGCCCAGACCTACATGGACCGGTACTTCGCCCGCTACCCCGGCGTGGCGGACTATATGCAGCGCACCCGGGAGCAGGCCCGTCAGCAGGGTTACGTGGAGACGGTGTTCGGCCGCCGCCTGTGGCTGCCTGAAATCAAGAGCTCCAACGGAGCCCGTCGTCAGGGGGCGGAGCGGGCGGCGATCAACGCGCCCATGCAGGGCACCGCCGCCGACCTGGTGAAGCTGGCGATGGTCGCCGTGCAGGACTGGCTGGAGGCGGAAAAGCTGGCTTCCCGCCTGGTGCTGCAGGTCCATGACGAACTGGTGCTGGAAGTGCCTCAAGGGGAGGTGGAAAGAGTTAAGGCCCGCTTGCCCGAACTGATGTGCGGCGTGGCCCGGCTCGCCGTGCCGCTGGAAGTGGAGGTGGGAACGGGGCCCAACTGGGAGCAAGCCCACTAGGCCTTGCGCCATCCCAAGTCAAGGACAAACTCGCTGAAAAAATAGGCGATTTTTCTTTTCCGTCCGGACCATTGCGATTACAATTACGCCCTTCCCCTGAACGCGCAATGCCATGCAAATCGGTCCCTATCGCCTGAAGAACAATCTGATCGTCGCCCCCATGGCCGGGGTGACCGATCGGCCGTTCCGTCAGCTGTGCCGTTTCTTCGGCGCGGGCCTGGCCGTGTCCGAGATGGTGGCGAGCAACTCCCTCCTCTACGGCAGCGAGAAAACCAAGCGCCGCGCCAACCACCAGGGGGAAGGGGAGCCCATCTCGGTGCAGATCGTCGGCTCCGACCCGAAAATGCTGGCCGAGGCGGCCAGGTACAACGTGGACCGAGGCGCCCAGATCATCGACATCAACATGGGCTGCCCGGCGAAGAAAATCTGCAACGTTTCCGCCGGCTCCGCCCTGCTCAAGGACGAACCCCTCATCGGCCGTATCCTGGAGGCGGTAGTGGGGGCGGTGGACGTGCCGGTGACCCTGAAAACCCGCACCGGCTGGAACAAGGACAACAAGAACGTGCTGTCCGTGGCCCGCATTGCGGAAAGCGCGGGCATCCAGGCCCTGGCCATCCACGGCCGCACCCGGGCTTGCGCTTATACCGGGCAGGCGGAGTACGACACCATCGCCGCGGTGAAAGCGGAAATCAAGATTCCGCTGATCGCCAACGGCGACATCACCAGCCCGGAAAAGGCCCGGTTCGTGCTCGAGCACACCGGCGCCGACGGGGTGATGATCGGTCGCGCCGCCCAAGGCCGGCCGTGGATTTTCCGTGAAATCGCCCACTATCTCGCCACGGGGGAAAAGCTGCCTCCGCCGGAGGTGGCCGAAATTCGCGGCGTGCTGCTGAACCACTTGGAGGAGCTGTATGCCTTCTACGGCGAAATCGCCGGGGTGCGGGTGGCGCGCAAGCATATCAGTTGGTACGTCAAGGGGTTGGCGGGGGCGGCGAATTTCCGCCACGCCATGAATCAGCTGGAAACGCCCGAGGCGCAACGGCGGGCGGTGGACGACTTCTTCACCGCGGCCATGGAGCGGGAGCGCTACCTGAGCTACGAAGAAAACGGACTGGCGGCCTGAGCCGACCGGCCAACAAGGGACACGATAATAAGATGATGAATGAAAACGAAATTGCCGCCTGCGTTCGCAAGGCGCTGACCGAGTATTTCAAGGACCTGGATGGCGAGGAGCCCCATGCCGTCTACGATATGGTGCTCCACTGCGTGGAGAAACCCCTGCTGCAAATGGTGCTGGATCACGCCGGCGGCAACCAGACCCGGGCCGCCGAAGTACTGGGCCTGAACCGCAACACCCTGCGCAAGAAAATGCAGTTCCACGGAATCAAATAACCTTCTCTCTTATAAAGCCATGACCACCATCCAACGCGCCCTGATCAGTGTTTCCGACAAAGCCGGAATCGTCGAATTCGCCCAAGCCCTTTCCGCCCGCGGGGTGGAAATCCTCTCCACCGGCGGTACCGCCAAGCTCCTCGCCGACAAGGGCATCAAGGTGGTGGAGGTGGGGGACTACACCGGATTCCCCGAAATGTTGGACGGTCGGGTGAAAACCCTGCACCCCAAGGTTCACGGCGGCATCCTCTTCCGCCGCGACCTGGACTCCCACCAGGCGGCGGTGAAGAAAGCCGGCATTTCCCCCATCGATTTGGTGGTGGTCAACCTCTACCCCTTCGCCGCCACGGTGGCCAAGCCCGACTGCACCCTGGAGGACGCCATCGAGAACATCGACATCGGCGGCCCCACCATGGTCCGCGCCGCGGCCAAGAACCACGCCCATGTGGCCATCGTCACCGACCCCGCCGACTACGCGCCGGTGCTGGAGGAGATGGCGGCCAATAACGGCGCCCTGAAACAGGAAACCCTGTTCGCCCTGGCGGTGAAAGCCTTCACCCACACCGCCGCCTACGACGGCATGATCAGCAATTACCTTACCGCCATCAAGCCCGACGGCAGCAAGCAGGCCTTCCCCGAGCGCATCAACTTCCAGTTCGCCAAGGCCCAGGAAATGCGCTACGGCGAGAACCCCCACCAGCAGGCCGCGTTCTACGTGGCCGAAGGGGAGAAGGAGGCCAGCATCGCCACCGCCCGCCAGCTCCAGGGCAAGGAATTGTCCTACAACAACATCGGCGACGCCGACGCGGCCCTGGAGTGCGTCAAGCAGTTCGACGCCGCCCCCGCCTGCGTCATCGTCAAGCACGCCAACCCCTGCGGCGTGGCCTACGGCAAGGATCTGATGGAGGCCTACGACCGGGCCTACCAGACCGATCCCGAATCCGCCTTCGGCGGCATCATCGCCTTCAACGGCGAGCTGGACGGTGCCACCGCCCAGGCCATCCTCGACCGCCAGTTCGTCGAAGTGATCATCGCCCCCAAGGTTTCCGCCGCGGCGGTGGAGGTGGCGGCGGCGAAGAAGAACGTTCGCCTGCTGGAGTGCGGCCAGTGGCCCGCCGAGCCCGGCAAGCGTCTGGATTTCAAGCGCGTCACCGGCGGCCTGCTGGTGCAGGATGCCGACCTGGCCCTGTACAACGAACTCAAGGTGGTCACCAAGCGCACCCCCACCGAAGCTGAAATGGCCGACCTGCTGTTCGCCTGGCGGGTGGCCAAGTATGTGAAGTCCAACGCCATCGTTTACGCCAAGGGCAACATGACCATCGGCGTCGGCGCCGGCCAGATGAGCCGCGTCAACTCCGCCCGCATTGCCGCCATCAAGGCCGAGCATGCCGGCCTGGAAGTGAAGGGCTCGGTGATGGCCTCCGACGCCTTTTTCCCCTTCCGCGACGGCATCGACTCCGCCGCCCAGGCCGGCATCGCCGCGGTGATCCAGCCCGGCGGCTCCATGCGCGACGAGGAAGTGATCGCCGCCGCCGACGAGCACGGGATGGCGATGGTATTCACCGGCATGCGTCATTTCCGCCACTAAGAGGAAAGCGCCATGAAAATTCTGGTCATCGGCAACGGCGGCCGCGAGCACGCCCTGGCCTGGAAGCTGGCCCGTTCTCCCCGCTCCACCAAGATTTTCGTCGCCCCCGGCAACGCCGGCACGGCCCGGGAAGAGGGAGTGGTCAACGTCCCCATCACCGGTATTCCCGAACTGGTGGAATTCGCCCTGGCGGAGAAGATCGTCCTTACCGTGGTGGGTCCCGAGGCCCCCTTGGCGGCCGGGGTGGTGGATGCCTTCCGCGCCGCCGGGCTGAAGATTTTCGGTCCCACCCAGGCCGCCGCCCAGCTGGAAAGCTCCAAGGACTACGCCAAGGCCTTCATGGTGCGCCATGGCATCCCCACCGCCGCCTATGACACCTTTACCGATGCCGCCTTGGCCCATGCCTATATCAACCGCCACGGCGCCCCCATCGTC
The DNA here is from genome assembly GCA_050177075.1 of Sulfuricellaceae bacterium. GTDB lineage: Bacteria > Pseudomonadota > Gammaproteobacteria > Burkholderiales > UBA9220 > UBA2239. Next base: position 12,771 of record JBFXHL010000060.1, read on the forward strand.
ATCAAGGCCGACGGCCTGGCTGCCGGCAAAGGGGTGGTGGTGGCCCAGACGGTGGAAGAAGCCCACGCCGCCGTGGACATGATGCTGGAAGGCAACAAGCTGGGCTCCGCCGGTGCTCGGGTGGTCATCGAGGAATGCCTGGTGGGCGAGGAAGCCAGCTTCATCGTCATGGCCGACGGCCAGCATGTCTTGCCTCTGGCCACCAGCCAGGACCACAAGCGCCTCAAGGACGGCGACCAGGGTCCCAATACCGGCGGCATGGGCGCCTATTCCCCGGCCCCGGTGGTGACCCCCGAACTCCACGCCAAGGTGATGCGGGAAGTGATCCTGCCCACCATGGCGGGCATGGCCAAGGACGGCATTGCCTACACCGGCTTCCTTTACGCCGGCCTGATGATCGACCCCCAAGGCAATGCCAAGGTGTTGGAATTCAATTGCCGCATGGGAGACCCGGAAACCCAGCCCATCATGATGCGCCTGAAGAGCGATTTCATTACCCTGGTGGAGCACGCCGTCAACGGCACCCTGGACCAGGTTGAGGCCGAGTGGGACCGCCGCGCCGCCCTGGGGGTGGTGATGGCGGCAGCCAATTACCCGGACACCCCGCGCAAGGGCGACGTCATCACCGGATTGCCTGCTGCCGGCGAGGACTACCACGTCTTCCACGCCGGCACGGCCGAGGCCGCCGGCAAGGTGGTCACCAACGGCGGCCGGGTACTGTGCGTCACCGCCCTGGGAGACAAGATATCTCTGGCTCAGCGTCGCGCCTACGAAATCGCCGGCCAGATCCACTTCGACGGCAGCCAGATGCGCCGCGATATCGGCTACCGCGCCATCAAATAAACAACAAAGGAACACCGACCATGAGCAAACCCTTCGTCGCCATCCTGATGGGCTCCGACTCCGACCTGCCGGTGATGCAGGCCACCCTGGACACCCTTTCCAGCCTTGGCGTGGTTTGGGAAGTGAACGTCCTCTCCGCCCACCGCACCCCCGAGGCCACCCAGGCCTACGTGAAGGACGCCGAGCAGCGGGGCTGTCAGGTGTTCATTTGCGCCGCCGGCCTGGCGGCCCACTTGGCGGGCAGCGTGGCGGCCCATACCACCCGGCCGGTGATCGGCGTGCCCATGGACGGCGGTCCCCTCAACGGCTTCGACGCCCTCCTGTCCACGGTCCAGATGCCCGGCGGCATCCCCGTCGCCACCGTGGCCATCGGCAAGGCCGGCGCCAAGAACGCCGCCTACCTGGCCACCCAGATGCTGGCCCTGTCCGACGCCGCCCTGGCCCAGAAGCTGAAGGACGAGCGGGCAGCCAACACGGCGCAAATCCTGAAAAAGAACGACGAGCTTCACCAGAAGCTCAAGGGCTGAACGCCCGGCGGCGCCATGAAGCTCCGCCTGCCGTCGGCTTTCGTTCTGCGCGCCCTGCGGGCCCACTTGGCCCGCGGCGGCGTCATCGCCTATCCCACCGAATCCTGCTACGGCCTCGGCTGCGACCCCCGCAACCCCCGGGCCGTGGCGCGGGTTCTGGCCCTCAAGGGCCGTCCCGCCGCCAAGGGGCTGATTCTCATCGCCGACCGTTTCGACCGCCTCGCCAGCCTGGTGGCGCCGCCAACCCCGGCGCAACGGGCCCTTACCGCCAGCACTTGGCCGGGCCCCCATACCTGGCTGATGCCGGCGGGACGCCGCACCCCGCCGTGGCTCAAGGGGCGCCACCCCACCCTGGCGGTACGGGTCACCGCCCACCCGGAGGCGGCGGGTCTGTGCCGCGCCTTGGGCATGGCCCTCGTCTTCACCAGCGCCAACCGCTCGGGACAGAAGGCCCTCAGGACTGCCCGGGAGTGCCGGCGGGTATTCGGTCATGGCGCCATGGTCATCGAGGGCACCGTCGGCAAGCGGCGGCGGCCTTCGACGATCCAGGATTTGGTGACGGGGAAGGTGCTGCGGGCGTAGCCCATTCTTTTAGCCGGCATCCCTGCCGCTCGTGGTTTTTTGGCTACGGCCGTGCGGCGGTGCCGCGCTTAACTCCCTGACGGGGGTTAGCCTTCGCCGAAAAAATGCATGGCTGGGTTCTGCGGGGAGTTTCTCGAATCGTGACCTTATTCTTCGAGCAGGCTCCTAACAGGCCGTTGAAAAATCCATGATCAACCTCCCCAACCCATCCCTGAACGGTCGATTTTCGGCATCATCGCGTCAAATCGACCCTGTTCAGCCTTGGCTGGGAACCCATATCGCCTGTTTCCAGGCTGTTTTTCCGCCTTTCGGCGGAATTCGGACGGATTTCGCCCTACACATGCTGCCCATTCCACCAGCCGGACAGGCTGCCTATCCGAACCAGGTTGTAGGTGGCAAAGCACAAGAGCGCCTGACCGGCCAATTTGGCCTGGCCGATCAGCCGTGTCTTGCGCAACCCGCCCACCGTCTTCAGCCAGCCGAAGGCTTCCTCGATCCGCTTCCGTATCTTCAACGAAGTCTGGTAGCCGGCATGTCGCGTGGTGCGGCCATCGATCGCCGAGCCGCTCTTCTTCCTCGCCACGTGCGGCGTCACCCCCAACTTGCGGCAACCGGCCACGAAGTCGGC
>JBFXHL010000061.1:0-15213 GCA_050177075.1 Sulfuricellaceae bacterium
CAGACCCCGGCGTCGAAGGCCACCCCCACCCGCTTCAGGCCGGCCTGCCAGCGGCCCACTCCCCGCCCCCCTTGGTCCATGAAGGCCTCGAGGCCGGGCAGGACGCTTTTTCGGCACAGGAAGATCACCGGCTGGGCCTCGCCGTCGGCCTCGGCCACGGCGATATCTCCATCGCCCCTCTCCAGCGCCTGGCTCAAGCGCTCGGCCAGGTCCGGGGGCAGGAAAGGGGTGTCGCAGGGAACGCACAGCAGCAGTTCGTGGGAGGCCGCCTTGAGCGCCTGGCGAATGCCGGCGAGGGGACCGGGATAATCGGGCATGTCGTCGCTCAGGACCGGGAACCCCAGGCGACGGTAGGCGTCGAGGCTGCGGTTGGCGCTGATAAGAACCTCGTCGACCTGGGAACGGATAGCCTCCAGCGCGTGGAGAATCAGGGGCCTGCCCCGGAATTCCACCCAGCCCTTGTCCACTCCGCCCATGCGGCTACCCTGACCGCCGGCGAGGATCACAGCGCTGATTTTCGGGCGGACCGCCATCAGTGCCGCGAAGCGTGGCGCTGAAAGAGCCAGAAACGCTCGCTGCGGTCGCCGGGACGGGCCCCTTCCCAGATTTGCGTCCACTCCCTGCCCAGCTGGGGCGGGTTATCCGCCCCGCCCTGGATCAGCACCAGGCTGCATTCCCTGCCCTGGCTTTCCCGGCGCTGGGTCAGGATGTCGGCGTAGTACTGCAGCAGGGCCCGCTGGGGCTCACCCAGGGCCTGGCTGGTGATGCAGTCGTAGCGGGGCGGCAGGGACTGCTGCAAGTCGGCGATCATGGCGCGGTAGGTCTTGCCGGTGTCGATCCACGGCAGCCACAGGGTGGTGAGCAGGCTCCACATCAGGGTGAGGCCCGCCGTCCAGTTGACGATGGCGCGGCGGGTATTGCGCCCCAGGCGGGTGACCAGGATCCCCCACAGGGCGGTGTAGATCAGCGCCACGCCGAAGGCCAGCGGCTTGAACTCGGGCACGTAGGCGGGCTGGAGATAGTGGGCCCGCTCCGCCAGCTTGGCGGGCCAGCCGGTCATCATGGCGATCCAACCCAGCCAGAGGAAGCCGGAGAAAAGGCCGAAGGTCATCAGGCCGAACCAGTCCAGGGCCGCCGCCGCCCCGCGCCGCAGCATGTCCACCCCTGCCGCGGCGAGGAGGGACAGGGGCAGCAGGATGGGCAGGGCATAGACCTCCCGGGCGTCGGAGGCGGTCAACAGCACCGCCAGGATCACCAGGCAGGCCACCAGGGGCAACTGCATCGCCGGCTGCGACAGGCCGTTGCGTCTGCCGCGCCACAGGGCCCACAGGGCGATGGGCCAGGCGGGCCAGGCGAACCAGGGCAGGGTTTCGAGGTAATAGCCCCGGTCGGGCGTGGGGCCGAGCTTGGCGAAGCCCAGGTAGCGCCCCAGGTTGTTGACCCAGAACCACTGGTGGAACAGTTCCGGCGAGCGCCGGTAGAGGGCGTAGGGCCACGCCAGCAGCCAGGGGAGAGCGGCCAGCAGGGCCACGCCGAGGGCCAGGAAATAATTGCGGCAGCGCCAGGGACGGAACAGGGGCAGCAGCAGGGCGGTCACCCCCACCACGCCGGGGGCGATCAGCCCCTTGGAAAGGAAGCCGACGCCGACGCCGCTCCCCAGCAGCAGCCCCGCCAGCAGCGGCCGGCGCAGGGACAGGGCGAGGCCGTAGAAGGCCAGGGCGAATCCCGCCAACAGGGCGGTATCGGTGATCATCTCGTGGCCCCGCACCAGCAAGCCGACACAGCCCAGCAACACCAGGACAGCGATGCGCCCCTTGCCCCTGCCCAGCAGCTCCCGCGCCGCCAAGCCGTTGAGAATCAGGGTCAGGGCGATGAAAAACCCGCTGGTCAGGCGCGCCGCGTCATGGAGGGGCAGCGGGGGGGAGAACAGCTTCGCCACCTGGGCGGCGACGATGTAATAGAGGGGGGGCTTTTCCATGAAAGGCTCCCCCGCCAGGGTGGGCACCACCCAGTCGCCGGTCTGGTAGATATGGTAGATCAGGCCGAAGCTGTAGGCCTCGTCGGGCTTCCACGGGTCGTGGCCCACCAGGCCCGGCAGCAGCCACGCCACGGCCAGCAGCACCACCAGCGCCAATTTGGCGTGCTCGATGAAGAACAGGCGGAAACGGGACATGTGGTGGGCGTGCAGGTCGGACATCCGTCGCGGCTCAGCCTTGCGCGGCCGCCGCCACGGCAGGCGGAATGCGGTCGATCAGGCGCGGGTCGAAGGGTTTGGGCAGGATATAGTCGCGGCCGAATTCCAGATGCTTCAAGCCATAGGCCCGGAGCACCTCCGCCGGCACCGGCTCCTTGGCCAGGGCCGCCAGGGCCTTCGCCGCCGCGATCATCATCGGCTGGGTGATGGATTTCGCCCTGGCATCCAGCGTTCCCCGGAAGATGTAGGGGAAGCCCAGCACATTGTTCACCTGGTTGGGAAAATCGGAACGGCCGGTGGCCATCAGCGCGTCGTTCCGGGCGGCGTGGGCGTCGGCGGGCAGGATTTCCGGGTCCGGGTTGGCCATGGCGAAAATGACGGGCTTGGCCGCCATGCTCCGCACCATCTCCTGGCTCACCAGATTGGGGCCGGAGACGCCGATGAACACGTCAGCCCCCTGCATGGCCTCGGCCAGGGTGCGCAGCTCGGTGTCCTGGGCGAACTCCTGCTTGTGGGCGTTGAGGTCGGTGCGACCCTTGTGGATCACGCCCTTGGAATCCACCAGGATCATGTTCTCCCTCTTGCCCCCCATGGCGATCAGCAGGCGCATGCAGGCGAGGCCGGCAGCCCCGGCACCGAGGCACACCAGCTTCACCTCCTCCACCTTCTTGCCCTGGACTTCCAAGGCGTTCAGGAGGCCGGCGCACATGACGATGGCCGTGCCGTGCTGGTCATCGTGGAATACGGGAATATCGAGGCGCTTTTTCAGCTCCTCCTCGATGGTGAAGCAATGGGGCGCGGCGATGTCTTCCAGGTTGATGCCTCCGAAGGTGGGGGCGATGTTCACCACCGTCTCGATGAAGGATTCCACGCTGGGAGCCTTGACCTCGATGTCGAACACGTCGACGTTGGCGAAGCGCTTGAACAGCACCGCCTTGCCTTCCATCACCGGCTTGCTCGCCAGGGGGCCCAGGTTGCCCAGGCCGAGGATGGCGGTACCGTCGGTGATCACCGCCACGAGGTTGCCTTTGTTGGTGTAGCGGTAGGCGTTTTCTTCGTCCTTGTGGATTTCCCGCACCGGCTCGGCGACGCCGGGAGTGTAGGCGAGGGAGAGATCCTGCTGGGTCACGCAGGGTTTGGAAGATTCGACCGACAGTTTGCCGGGACGGGGAAACTCGTGGTAATCCAGCGCTTGTTGACGTTTATCCATGATTGCTCCTCATTGGGTGGAAAACGGTGCCCTCGGATTATCGGTTATGGTTATGCGCCGCCCGCGGCGAGCGGCCTTCCAGATTGTGCCATGGATTCGCCGCCCCTGGCGGAGCGGATAAACAAAAAGGCAGCCTGAGCTGCCTTTTCCCGCAACGAATCGCCCGGATTACTTCATGCCGTATTTCTGGCGGAATTTTTCCACGCGGCCGGCGGTGTCGACGATCTTCTGCTTGCCGGTGAAGAAGGGATGGCACTCGGAGCACACTTCGATGCTCAGGGCCTTGCCCATGGTGGAGCGGGTCTTGAACTTGTTGCCGCAGGCACAAGTCACGTCGATTTCGGTGTATTCCGGGTGGATTCCAGATTTCATGGCTGCAACCTCTGTTCATAATATCGCCCCGGAAGGGGCGACTAAAAGCGCGTGATTATCCAGCAATTCGGATTTTTTTGCAAGCCGGTCAACCACGCCGCATGGAGTCGAAGAAGTCGGCGTTGGTCTTCGTGGCCTTGATCTTGTCGAGGAGGAATTCCATCGCCTCCAGGTCGTCCATGGGATACAGGAGCTTGCGCAGCACCCACATCTTCTGCAGCACATCCGGCTTCAACAGCAGTTCCTCCCGGCGAGTACCGGAGCGGTTGACGTTGATGGCGGGGTAGATGCGCTTCTCGGCCATGCGGCGGTCGAGATGGATTTCCATGTTGCCGGTGCCCTTGAATTCCTCGTAGATCACGTCGTCCATGCGGGAACCGGTGTCGATCAGGGCGGTGGCGATGATGGTCAGGCTACCGCCTTCCTCGACGTTGCGCGCCGCGCCGAAGAAGCGCTTGGGCTTCTGCAGGGCGTTGGCGTCCACGCCGCCGGTCAGCACCTTGCCGGAGGCGGGGATGACGGTGTTGTAGGCCCGAGCCAGGCGGGTGATGGAGTCCAGCAGGATCACTACGTCCTTCTTGTGTTCCACCAAGCGCTTGGCCTTCTCGATCACCATCTCGGCCACCTGCACGTGGCGGGTGGCGGGTTCGTCGAAGGTGGAGGCCACCACTTCGCCCCGCACGGTGCGGGTCATTTCGGTCACTTCCTCGGGGCGCTCGTCGATCAGCAGGACGATCAGCACCACCTCGGGGTGGTTGTTGGTGATGGCGTGGGCGATATGCTGCAGCATCACCGTCTTGCCGGATTTCGGCGGCGCCACCAGCAGGCCGCGCTGGCCGGCCCCGATGGGGGCGATCATGTCGATGACGCGGGAGGTGATGTTCTCCTCCGCCCGGATTTCCCGCTCCAGGTGGAGCATGCGGGTGGGGTGGAGGGGGGTGAGGTTCTCGAACAGAATCTTGTGCTTGGCGTTCTCGGGAGGCTCGCCGTTGACCTTGTCCACCTTCACCAGGGCGAAGTAGCGTTCGCCGTCCTTGGGGGTGCGGATCTCGCCCTCGATGGTATCGCCGGTGTGGAGATTGAAGCGGCGGATCTGGGAGGGGGAAACGTAGATGTCGTCGGGACCGGCGAGGTAGGAGGTGTCGGGGGAGCGGAGGAAACCGAAGCCGTCGGGCAGGATTTCCATGGTGCCTTCGCCGTAGATGCTTTCCCCTTTCTTGGCCTGGTTCTTCAGCAGGGCGAAGATCACGTCCTGCTTGCGCATTCGGTTGGCGCCTTCGATTTCGTTGGCGATGGCCATGTCCAGCAGTTCGGACACGTGCTTGAGTTTCAACTCTGATAGGTGCATAGACGGTACGGACTAATTCTTATTGAGGGTGGGGAGAAACGGGAAATGACGCGGGAGAAGGAAACACGCCTGAACCAGCCGTGGCTCGAACCCGCGTTCAGACGGGGCGGAGCGGGTGGTTCAGGCGGAGAATATCGGCTTTAGATATTGCTGTCAATAAAGGCGGTGAGCTGGGACTTGGACAGGGCGCCGACCTTGGTGGCTTCCACATTGCCGTTCTTGAAGATCATCAGGGTGGGGATGCCGCGGATGCCGTATTTCGGCGGCGTCTGCTGGTTCTCGTCGATGTTGAGCTTGGCCACCTTGAGCCGGCCTGCGTACTCCTGGGCCACTTCGTCCAGGATGGGGGCGATCATCTTGCAGGGGCCGCACCAGTCCGCCCAGAAATCGACCAGCACCGGGAGTTCGGCCTGCAACACCTCCGACTCGTAGCTATCGTCGGTAATGTAATGGATGTGTTCGCTCATGGAAACCTCGTGTTGGTTATGGGGAATCGACCCGCACCTGGCGGGGCGGACTCAAGGTCAAGCGCTATCCTAACCAAAAACGTGGGGGATGGGAAGCCGCCGCCCGAGGGCCTAAAATAGCCCCCATGAACCCTCTCGCCTTCCAGTCGTGAACAGCGCCCCGCCGCCCGCCGCCCGTCTCGTCCGCGCTACCGCCCGGCAACTGCTGGCGCGGGAGAACGCTCGCCTGCCGGACCTCTCCGGCGTCACCATCCTGCTTCCCCACCTGCGCTCCGCGCCGGAACTGGTGAGGGAACTGGGCCAGGCGGCAAACGCCCCGGCCTTGCTGCTGCCGCGCATCACCACCCTCAAGGACTGGGCGGAAAACACCCCCACCGCCCTGGAAATCCTGCCCGACAGCCGCCGCGAAGCCATGCTCTACCAGGTCCTGCGGGACGGCAACTGGTTTCCCGAAACCGATCTCTGGCAGATCAGTGCCGAACTGCGCCAGCTGGCCGACGAACTGACCCGCTGGAAAGTATCCCTGCCCGACTCCTGGGACGATTTTGCCGACCGCCTGACCCGCGCCTACCGCGCCAGGGCCAATGCCTCCCTGCGCTTCGAAGCCAGGCTGGTGCATGAAATGTGGTTCGCCCTCGCCCGGGACAGCGGCGGCCCGGATGGCGAGAGCGCCTACGCCCTGTGCCTGGCCGCCCTGGCGGAAGCCGCCCCCGGCCCCCTCTACGCCGTGGGGCTGGAGGACCTCTCCCCGGCGGAGGAAGCCTTCCTCGACGCCTACGCCCGGCGTCAGCCGGTGCATCGCATCGCCGCCCCGGAACCCGACCCCGTCTCCCGCACCCTGCGCGCCGCCTGGCCCCTGGGCGACGCCCCGCCCCTGCGGCAACGGGCGGCCGGCGCCGGCACGGTGTCCCTCGCCGATCGAATCACCCTCTTCGGCGCCCACTCCCTGGAGCAGGAGGCCCAGGCGGTGGACGTGAAGGTGCGCCAATGGCTGGTGGCGGGCAAAGCCCCCATCGCCATCGTCGCCCAGGACCGTCTCGTGGCCCGCCGCGCCCGCGCCCTGCTGGAGCGGGCGGGCGTGCTGGTGGAGGATGAAACCGGTTGGACCCTCTCCACCTCCTCCGCCAGCACCGTGGTGCGCCGCTGGCTGGACTGCCTGGCGAGCCGCTTCTACCACCTGGACCTGCTGGACCTGCTGAAGTCCCCCTTCCTCCTCACCGACTGGGAACCCGCTCGGCGCAAGGAGGCGGTCTATGGCCTGGAGCGCCTGCTGCGGGAACGCAGCATCGTCTCCCACCTCAACCGTTACCTGGAGGCCGCCAGGCGCCGGGAAGGCCTGGACGACGCGGTCGCCCTGCTGGAGCGCCTGGCCGACGCCCAGGCCCTGTTCACCCGCCGCGCCCGCACCTTGAGCGCCTGGCTCCAGACCCTGCTGGAAAGCCTTGCTCTCCTCGGCATCCAGCCGGGTCTGGAAAAGGACGTGGCCGGCCGGCAATTGCTGCAGCTCCTCAAACGCCAGCAGCGGGAACTCTCCCGCGAAACGACCACCTTCGCCCTGAGCGAGTGGAAACAGTGGCTCTATCGACTCCTCGACGGCGCCACCTTCCGCGACGAGCGCATCGCCAGCCCGGTGGTATTCACCCATCTCGCCAATGCGCGGCTGCGAGCCTTCGCCGGCGCCATCATCGCCGGCGCCGATGCGGCCCACCTCCCCGGCCAGGATACCGGCCCGCTTTTTTTCAATCAGTCGGTGCGGGAAGAGCTGGGCCTGCCCAGCCGCGCCACCGCCCTCGCCCGTCAGGAAAGGGAACTGATCGATGTCCTGGCCGATTGCGGCGAGGTTTTCGTCACCTGGCAGGCGCGGAAAGACAACGAACCCAACCTCCTCTCCCCCTGGTTCGAACGCCTGGAAGCCTTTCATCGCCTGGCCTACGGGGCCGGACTGCGGGACGAGGGATTCGCCGCCGTCATCGCCGCGGTGCAAATCAAGGATGAAACATTGAATCCTGGGGGCGGTTTTTCCCCTGCATCCCCCATCCCGCACCACGCATCCATGCCCTCTCCCTCGCTGCCGGAGAGCCTGGTTCCGACCACCGTCTCCGCCAGCGGCTACAACAGCCTCCTCGCCTGCCCCTATCAGTTCTACGCCCGCCACGGCCTCCGCCTCAACGAACTGGACGAGGTGCGGGAAAGCCTGGAAAAACGCGACTACGGCGAATATATCCACCAAATCCTGTGCCGCTTCCATGAAACCCACCCCGCCATTTCCGGCTGCGACGACTCCCAACTGCAAGCCGAACTGGCCGCCCTCACCGACGAGGTCTTCGCCACCGCCACCGAAGCCAGCTACCTGAGCCACGCCTGGGCCCTGCGCTGGAAGGCCCTGATTCCCGCCTATCTGGACTGGCAGCGGCAGCGGGAGGGCGACGGCTGGCGGGTGAAAGAAAACGAAGTCCAGCGCAGCCGCGACATCCCCCTCCCCGGCGGCGGCAGCCTTACCCTCAAGGGCCGCCTCGACCGGGTGGACGACAACGGCGACACCTTCGCCGTCCTGGACTACAAAGCCCAGGGGGTGAAGAAGCTCCAGAACAAGCTCAAGGAACCCGGGGAGGACGTGCAGCTGCCGGTCTACGCCCTGCTTTACGGCGATGAAACGCACGAAGCCGCCTTTGTCAGCCTGGACAAGGAAGGGGTCGCGAGCATCCCCCTGGAGCAGGACGCCGCGGAACTGGGCGCCGCGGTGGAAACCCGCCTCGCCGAGCTGTTCGACAGCCTCCGCCAAGGCGCCGGCCTCCCCGCCCAGGGCCAGGCGGAAGTGTGCGAATGGTGCGAAATGCGCGGCCTGTGTCGCAAGGACCATTGGAATGAGTGAGTTCGACAACGCCACCGCCCTGAACCCCGCCCGCTCGGTGGTGATCGAAGCCTGCGCCGGCAGCGGCAAGACCTGGCTGCTGGTGTCCCGCGTCGTGCGCCTGCTGCTGGCCGGCGTACCGCCGGGGGAAATCCTCGCCATCACCTTCACCCGCAAGGCGGCCCAGGAGATGGAGGCCCGGCTGCGGGAATGGCTGGAGTTCCTGGCCCTGGCGGACGACGACGCCGTGCGCCGGTTCCTGCGGGAACGGGCGGTGCCCGAGTCCGAACTGGACAGTGCCTTGCCCCGCGCCCGGAACCTATTCGAGGCCTTTCTCACCGCCCGCCCGACCCTCACCGTCAGCACCTTCCACGGCTGGTTCCTGCAACTCCTCCAGCGTGCGCCCCTGGAAAGCGGCTACGCCGGCGCCCAGGCCCTGCTGGACCAGACCTCCGCCCTGCTGGAGGAGGCCTGGCAGAGCTTTGCCGAGGACCTCCAGGACGACCCCGGCGGCGACGTCGCCCAGTCCCTCAACCGCCTGTTCGCCGGCATCGGCCTCGCTGCCACCCACGACCTGCTGGAGAACTTCGTCGCCCGGCGGGCGGAGTGGTGGGTCTACGTGGGCGAGCGGGAAGACCCCGTGGGCTACGCCTTGGAACGGTTGCGGAACGACTGGAACGTGGACCCGGACGCCGACATCCTGAGCGAACTGGCCAACCTGTCGGACCTGGAAGGGGAACTCCAGTCCTACCTGGGCCTGCTGGAAATGAACACCGACAAGGACAAGGAACTGGCCGCCCGCCTCGCCGCCGCCTTGGCTGAAGCCGACAAGCCCCAGTGGTTCAAAGAAATATGCGGCGTGCTATTCACCGACGGCGGCCAGGGCACACCCCGCTCCCGCAAGCCCAGCGGCGCCCAGGCCAAGCGCCTCGGCGCCGCCGGCGAGGAGCGCCTCCTGTCCCTCCACGCCTTCCTGTGCGACCGCTTCGAAGCCGCCCGCACCGAGCTGGCCGCCCAGGCCGCCTACGCCTTCAACCGGGACGCCCTGCTGTGCGGCGCCGCCCTGCTGGAGAAATTCCAGCGGCTCAAGACCGACCAGCAGGGCCTGGACTTCGCCGACGTGGAATGGCGCGTCCACCAGCTCCTGGCCCGTTCCGACTATGCCGCGGCCATGCAGTACAAGCTGGACGCCCGCTACCGCCACATCCTGCTGGACGAGTTCCAGGACACCAACCCCCTGCAATGGCAGGTGCTGAAGTCCTGGCTCGCCGCCTCCGGCGAGGCCGGCTCGCCCCCCACGGTGTTCCTGGTGGGAGATCCCAAGCAGTCCATCTACCGCTTCCGCCGCGCCGAGGCCCGGCTGTTCGACTTGGCGGGAAAATTCCTGGAAACCGAATACGGCGCCGCCCGTCTGTCCCAGAACCTCTCCTACCGTTGCGCCCCGGCGGTGGTCGCCCAGGTGAACAAGGTGTTCGCCGCGGAAGCCGGCTACGACCTCTTCCATCCCCACGACGCCGCGCGAAAGGAACTGGCCGGCGGGGTGGAAGTGCTGCCCCTGGCCCGGGACGAGCGGGAGGAAACCGTTCCTGCCGAGGCCCCTCTTGCCCTGCGCAACCCGCTGACCACCCCCCGGGAGGACACCGAGGACCGCCGCTACGAAAGCGAGGCCGCCCAAGTGGCGGAAGGCATCCGCGCCATCGTCGGCCGCTGGGTGGTCGCCGACAAGGGCAAACCGCGCCTCGCCGACTACCGGGACGTGATGCTGCTGGTGCGCCGCCGCACCCGGCTGGAGGCCTACGAGAAAGCCCTCAAAGCCGCCCGCATCCCCTTCGTCAGCACCCGCCGCGGCGGCCTGCTGGACACCCTGGAGTGCCGCGACCTCACCGCCCTGCTGGAATTCCTCGCCGCCCCCTTCGCCGACCTGAAGCTGGCCCACGCCCTGCGCTCGCCGGTGTTCGGCTGTACCGACGACGATCTCATCGCCCTCGCCCAACGGGACGAGCCCACCTGGTGGCGACGCCTGGGGGCTCTGGCCCAAGGCGGCGAGGCCAGTCCCGCCCTGGCCCGAGCCCACGGACTGCTGGCCGACTGGCTCAAGCTGGCCGACACCCTGCCGGTCCACGACCTGCTGGACCGCATCTACTTCCGCGGCAACCTGCTGGACCGCTACCGGGCCACCGTGCCCGAGGCGCTGCAGGGCGCCGTGGCGGCCAACCTCCACGCTTTCCTGGAACTGGCCCTGGCGGTGGACAGCGGCCGCTACCCGAGCCTGGCCAAGTTCCTGCGCCAGATCGCCGAGCTGCGCCGGGCCGCCGACCAGGAAGCCCCGGACGAAGGCGCCATCGGCGACAGCGCCAACGCGGTGCGCATCCACACCGTCCACGAGGCCAAGGGCCTGGAATCCCCAGTGGTGTGGCTGCTGGACGCCAATGCCGCCCCCAACCCGGACCGGGGCTACCGGGTGCTGCTGGACTGGCCGCCGGAAGAATCCGCGCCGCGCCACTTCTCCCTCTACGGCAAAAGCGACGGCCTCACGCCCCAGCAGAAGAAACTGCTGGAGGACGAGGCCGCCATCGCCACCCGGGAAAACCTCAATTTGCTCTACGTGGCCATGACCCGCGCCCAGCAGGCCCTGCTGGTGAGCGGCTGCGAAGTCAGGAGAGGCGGCAATGACAGCTGGCACGCCAAGCTCCAGGCTGCGGCCGGGGAAGAGGCACCGCCCATCGCGCCCATTTTCGAAACCGCCGCCCCGGTCGCTGAGGAAACAACCGCACCGCCCATCACCATCGCCGACCCCCGCCTCGCTCAGACCTTGTCCGTGGGACAGCGCGAACAGGCGGAGCAGACGCCCCAGCAGCGCTTCGGCATTCGCCTCCATGCCCTGCTGGAATGGCTGGCGCCACCGGAGGCCGTCACCGACAAGGCCGCTCTACAGGACCGGCTGGAACTGGAGCACGACGAATTCGAGCCCCTGTGGCAAGAAGCTCAGGCGGTGCTCCAGGCTCCTCACCTGCAAGCCTTCTTCGACCCGGCCCGGTATCGCCGTGCCTGGAACGAGCTCCCCTACCGCAACGCCGCCGGAGAAACCCGGCGCATCGACCGCCTGGTGGAACTGGAAGACGCTTTCTGGGTGCTGGACTACAAGACCACCGAGGCCGTCACCGACCCGGCCCGCGCCGCCGCCCCCTACCGGGACCAGCTGGCCGAATACCGCCGGGCGGTGGCCGCCGCCTTTCCCGGCAAGCCGGTGCGCTGCGCCCTGGTGTTCCGGGGCGGCCAGCTCCACGAAATCGACTAACCGGCCAGTTCCGGCCGGCCGCCCCACTTGCCGTAGTACCATTTGAGCGCGAAGGGAGGCAGGGCAGTGGTAAGGGCGATGACGATCAACAGAGCGGCGTAGGTCTCCAGGCCAAGCAGGCCTTGCCCATGACCCAGCTGGGCGAAAATCAGCCCCACCTCGCCGCGGGGAATCATGCACAGGCCGATGGCCGACTGGCGCAGGCGGTTTTCCCGGATGAAGAACCCCGCCAGCCACTTGCCCAGAATGGCCACCACCGTCATGGCGAAGGCCATCCACCAGACGAAGGACGAGCCGAAATCCACCACCTTGAGATTCAGGGACACCCCCACCATGACGAAGAAAATCGGGCTGAACAGGTGCACCAGGGGCCGGAATTGGCCCTCCAGGCGGTGGGTCAGCTCGGGGCTGGCGGAAAACACCCGGTTGAAAAGGGCGGACAAGGGGCTGTTCCCGCCGCCGAGGCGCAGCTTGAATCCCTGCCCCAGGGCCACCCCGGCGGCGAAACCGCCCATGATCGCCGGCGCCCCAACCGCGTGGGCCACGTAGCTGAAAATCATGATCAGGCTCACCACCATGGTCACCAGGAGGCCGGGGGATTCGCTGCGGCGGTCGAAGTGGTCGATGACCCAGGCTACCGCCTTGGCGGCCACCGGCGCCAGCAGCATGAAAATCAGAATGAACAGGCTGACCTGGCCGATGGAGGCCACGGTCACCTCGCCCAGCACCGCGAACTGGTACAGGAAGGCCAGGGCGATGACCCCCAGGATGTCGTCCAGCACGGCCGCGCCAATCACCACCTGTGCTTCGTCCGACGACCGCCGCCCGAGGTCGGACAGGACCCGCACGGTGATGCCGATGCTGGTGGCGGTCAAGGTGCCGCCGACGAAGAGGCTGGCGAGCATCGGCAGGTCGAAAACGTAGGCACTGACGGCGTAGCCCGCGAGGAACGGCAGGACGAAGCCGACGCCGGCCACCATCAGCGGCTTGCTGCCGGCCTTGGCGAGACGATAAATATCGGTGTCCATCCCCACTTCGAAAAGGAGCAGGATGATGCCGATCTCGGCCAGTATCTTCAGGGTTTCCCCCGGTTCCAGCCAACCCAGGAGGGAGGGCCCGAATATCAGCCCCGCCGCCAGCTCGCCGATCACCGCCGGCACGCCGAAGCGGCTGCCGAATTCGGCCAGGAAACGGGCCGACAGCAAAATAACCGCCAGCATCAGAAAAAAAGTATGCAATTCCATAACGTTAACCCCGAATATCGTCAGTGTTTTCTTGCCGGCCATGGCGCCGGCCGCCCTTATGGGAACACACTCCGGGAAAAAAGTGCCCGGCATTTTCCGCCCCAAGGTTTACGCAGCGCCCTTCGCCGCCTAAACTAGCCCTAACCCGTTTCGGAAGAAAGCCCATCATGGCCCGCCTTGCCCTTCTCTGTTGCCTCCTGGCTGCCGCGCTGCCTGCCGGGGCCGACACCGCGCCGATCGAGGCCACCACCGCGACTGGCGACAAGGTGTTGCTCCAACCCAACGGCCGCTGGCAGTACGTGGACCCGCAAAAGGCCGCGGTCGCGAAGCAAATCGCCGACCGGTATCCCGAAAACCATCTGCGCCCCGAAGCCGCCCAGGGCGGGTGGATGGGCCTGGGTCGAACCGTGATGCCCGGCGACAAGGACTACAACCGGGGATCCCTCAGCGGCAAGGGCCGCTGACCTTCTTTGGAGACCGCCATGGACCCCTTCCTGCAAGCCGCCATCGAAGAAGCCCAGCAAGGACTGAAGGAAGGGGGCATCCCCATCGGCTCGGTGCTGGTGCACAATGGCAAGATCATCGGCCGCGGTCACAACCGGCGGATACAAAAAGGCAGCGCCATTCTCCACGGGGAGATGGACGCCCTGGAAAACGCCGGTCGGCTCCCCGCCTCGGTATACCGCGAATGCGTGCTGTACACCACACTCTCCCCATGCCCCATGTGCAGCGGCGCCATCGCCCTCTACGGCATTCCCAGGGTGGTGGTGGGGGAAAACCGCAACTTCATGGGCGAGGAAGCTTGGCTGAAGGAGCGCGGGGTAGCGGTAATGGTGGTGGACGACCCCGCCTGCACCAAACTGATGGCGGAATTCATCGCCGCCAACCCGAGTCTGTGGAACGAAGACATCGGAGAATGACATGGCCTCCCCCGTGAAATCCCTTCTTCACCTGCTGCTCGACCTGATCCTCTTCGCCTTCATGCTCCTGGGGGTGATCGGCATCGTGTTCAAATTCATCATGCCGGAAGGCCTCCTGTCACAAGGGTGGGACCTGATCTGGAACAAGAACCCCACTTATTCACTACTGCTCCTGGTGGGGGCGGTGGTGGTTTTCGTCTTCGGCAAGGGCTGGCTGGATAATCTCAATCTCAAGGACAAGCCGGGGAACTTCATCGCCTATGCCTGGGCACTGCTGGGTGTTTATTTCGCGGTGAAACTGGCCCTGCACGGCACCCTCTGAGACCTCACTCCGCTTTCTTTGGGGCCGCGGCCTTCTGGCTCTTCTGCACCGGGTTGCAGCAACTCAAGTCCTTCAGATCCTCGATCCCGAACATGCGCAGCAAATCCGCCGGGTTGTGCAGGTTGTACTCCCTCAGCACCGCCTCGGGAATGGCCTCCTTGTGCTTGATGGCACACAGCAGCGCCTGAAGATGAGCCGTGCTGTGGGCCAGCAAGCCCGAGGGGGAATAGTGCTGGGAGGATATCCCCTCGGGAAGAACGGTTCCGCCCCGCAGCCGCGCGGCAGACAGGATGAGGGGAACGGCCAAACCCTTTCCCCGATGCTCCGGACGTATCCACAAGTTCAGCCCCTCGTAAAAGCCGATCAATTCATCCCCCAGAAACAGCCCGACGTTGCCCCCCTCCTCCGACCACCCACCGTGCTGGCGAATGACATACCGGTCGAAGTGACAAATGGGCTCGGACCATTCCACTTCCCCCAGCACCTCCAGCATGAACGCCGCTTCGTCGTCGTCCATGGCGTAGTCGTGGGAGGCCTCATTGAGGGAGAACTTGGTCCCGAGGAAATCGCTCAAGGGAAGAAGCCGTTGCTCGCTCATGCATCACCGTCCTGTTGGTTACAGAATTTTCCTGCGTCCCCGTAGGGTAGGCGCATATCCCCCATCAGGCAAATGGTTATGGTGTGTCATTGAACTAATTCTTTCGCAACGCTTGGTGCGTGATATCGAGGAAGCGGCCACGCAACACGACGATAAGGTTCATTTGCGTTGGCTGCATAATCACCTTAACAGGCCGTTGAAAAACCCCGCCTGCCCTGGAGGAGGTAAAATTCATCCCATCGATATCTGACCCGATGACAGCGATGCGAGGCAGTCAGACCAACCAAAGCGCGATGTTCTCCTACGTGAGCCTGGAAGACCGCATTCCGAAGAGCCACCCGCTGCGCAAGCTGCGCGTCCTGGTGGACACGGTGCTGGCGACGATGGAC
>JBFXHL010000062.1:0-14929 GCA_050177075.1 Sulfuricellaceae bacterium
CTGGGCGCCGCTCACTTCGACCGCGCCGATGCTCAAAAAACCGCCAACCGCCTCATCCGCCGACTCCAGCAGATCGGCTTCAAAGTCCAGCTCGCTACAGCTTGACGAAGTATGTTTCATCCTAGAAGGTCCGCCACTGTTCCAGGGGCAGGCCCTCGGTTTCCACTGTCTGATTGTAGGCGGCGATGAAGTCGGCGTTTTCTTCTTGCCAGCGGCGTTCCCGTTCCTCCCTCACCAGTGTGCGCAAGAACTGGTCGCAGGCCTGGGAGATGTTGATGCCCATGGCTTTGGCTTCGGCCAACACGTCGGCGGAGAGGGTAATGTTGGTGGCTTTTTTGGCGGGAGTTACGGTGGGCGGCATGGCAGGCTCCGTTAATGGCGGATTTGTATGCGCATTATATGTCAACATAATGTGTGTTGCATTTTCATGGGAATAGGTGGATTGAGAACGATGGTCGGCATATCCCTCGTCTTGCCCCCGCCCTACGCTCAGGCTAAAGTTACGCTTTCGCAAAAGCCTACTGAGGGGATTCTGTGTTAGCCATCATCGAAGCGGCCGGCTGGCCGATCTGGACGATCATTCTTGCTTCCGTCATCGCGCTGGCTATTATCGGCGAGCGCCTGTGGTCCCTGCGCGGTTCCCTGGTGGCGCCGGCGGACCTGCTGCCCCAGGTGGTGCAGGAGATGAAGAGCGGCGTTACGCCCGCCACCCTCGAGCGCTTGTCCGACCCCAAGACATCCCCCCTCATCGGCAGTATCTTCGCCGCCGGGCTGCGCAACGCGAACAGCTCCCGGGAGGTGATGAAGGAGGCCATCGAGGAGGCGGGCCGCGCCGCCGCCCACGAGCTGGAGCGCTTCCTCAACACCCTCGGCACCATCGCCTACATCGCGCCGCTGCTGGGCCTCTTCGGTACCATCATCGGCATGATCGAGATTTTCTCCGCCCTCACCCCCAACAACGCCGACCCGGCCAAGCTGGCCCACGGCATCTCGGTGGCCCTGTACAACACGGCCATGGGCCTGGTGGTGGCGATTCCCTGCATGGTCTTCTACCGCTACTTCCGCGGCAAGGTGGACGCCCTGGTGCTGGAAATGGAGCTCCAGGCCATCAAGCTGGTGGAGATCGTCCACGGCGAGCGCAAGTAAGGAGGCGCCATGAACTTCCAGCGCGGCAGGCAGCGTGAGGAGCCGGAGATCAACCTGATCCCGATGATCGACGTGCTGCTGGTGATTCTGATTTTCCTCATGACCACAACCACCTTCTCCAGAATCGCCGAGCTCCAGATCAACCTGCCCCAGGCCCAGGCGGAAAAGACCAGCGACAAGCCCAACGTGATCAACGTCGGGGTGGATGCCGCCGGCCATTACGTGATCAACAACAACCCGGCGGTGTTCCAGGACCCCGATTCCTTCAGCGCCGAACTGCGCAAGGCTTCCGGCGGCAAGCCGGAACCCACGGTGGTGATCAACGCCGATGCCAAGGCCACCCACCAGTCGGTGATCAATATCATGGAAGCGGCCCGCATCGCCGGTTACACCCGCATCACCTTCTCCACCCAGGTTCAGGCGGCCGGCAAATAAGCCCGGAGGGCGAGCGTGAGCGAGCGGGAGAGTTTGGCGCGCTGGCTGGAGAGGCAGTGGTATACCGTCACGCCCTGGCACGTGCTGCTGTGGCCCCTGAGCGTGCTGTTCCGGGCCCTGGTGGCGGTGCGACGAGTTTTTTACCTGCTTGGTTATTTCCGTTCCTACCGTCTGCCGGTGCCGGTGATCGTGGTGGGCAACCTCACGGTGGGCGGTTCGGGCAAGACGCCGACGGTGCTCTGGCTGGTGGCATACCTCAAGCGCCAGGGCTACCGTCCCGGCATCGTCAGCCGGGGTTACGGCGGCGGTGCCTTTCATCCTCGGGCCGTGACGGCTCTGAGCAAGCCCGAGGTGGTGGGAGACGAGCCGGTGCTGCTGGCTCGCCGCAGCGGCTGCCCGGTGTGGGTGGGGCGCCGTCGGGTGGCGACGGGACAGGAGTTGCTGCGGGCCCATCCCGAGTGCGACGTGCTGGTGAGCGACGACGGTTTGCAGCACTATCGCCTGCGCCGGGACATGGAAATCGTGGTGGTGGAATACCTGCGCCGCTTCGGCAATGGGTTCATGCTGCCGGCGGGGCCGCTGCGGGAGCCGCCGCGGCGTCTCAAGTCCGCCGACGCGGTGGTGGTGAACGGCGCCGCCTGGGAGGAGGGGCCCAACTGGTTCGCCATGAAGCTGCAAGGAGCCGTCTTTCGCAATCTGGCGGAGCCGGAGCGCCACCTGCCGGCGGAGGCCTTCAAGGGCAAGACGGTCCACGCCCTGGCGGGCATCGGCAACCCACGCCGCTTTTTCGACCATTTGCGGGAGCTGGGGCTGGACGTGGCGGAACACCCTTTCCCCGACCACCATGCCTTTGGCGCCAAGGATTTGCGCATCGACGGCGCCGAGGTCATTGTCATGACCGAGAAGGATGCCGTAAAGTGCGCCCCTTTCGCCACGGCGGCATGCTGGATGCTGCCCGTGGAGGCGGAGATCGACCCGGCGCTGGGTTTCAAGGTGCTGGATACCCTGAGGAGATATGATGGACGCGAAACTGCTTGAAATTCTGGTCTGCCCCCTGTGCAAGGGCCCCCTGGTCTACAAGAAGGAAGCCCAGGAGCTGGTGTGCAAGCCCTGCCGCCTGGCCTACCCCATCCGGGACGATATCCCGGTGATGCTTCAGGACGAGGCGCGCGTATTATCCCCCGATGAGGAAATATGACCTAGGATGAGTGCTGGTGGTTGCTGTGGTTTTGCCCCGGCGACCTGTCAGCTGTTATCCGAGGAGGAGGGTAAACCATGAAGAAATTTCTGATCGTTGCTGGTGCCGCGCTGCTGTTGGTCGCTCAAGGAGCCCTGGCCAACGAGGCGGCAACGCCGTCCGGTCAACAGGCGATGGCCAAGGGGAACGTCCCGGCGGCAATGAACAAGGAAGATCGCGCCCTGCACCAGCGCCATGGCGCTGAGCGTGCGAAGCTGCGCAAGCAGCACGGGGCCCGGAATGTGGCCACCGATCAGCGCCGCAAGGACTGGCAGGACTTGAGCGCCAAGCACCATCAGGAACGGCGCGCCATGGCCGAGAGGCACGCCGACCAAGCGAAGAACGTGGACAAGGCCAAGATGCTCCAGGAAATGGATGACATGGAGAAAAGCCACGCGAACGAGCGGTCCGCCCTGGCGGACAAGCTGAACAAGGAAGGTGCGACCGACAAGGCGCGCCGCCAGCAATTCGAGAAGCTCCACGCCAAACAGCGCAAGGAGCGTCAGCGACTCTACCAAAAGCATTTCGGTACGAGCAAGTAATCTAATTGGAGGGATAGGGTGGCCGCACAGGGTTTCAAAGTCGTCATTCCCGCCCGTTACGCCTCCACCCGCCTGCCCGGCAAGCCCCTGCTGGAGATCGCCGGCAAGCCTATGGTGGTGCGCGTGGCGGAGCGGGCCAGGGAAAGCGGGGCGGAGGAGGTGTGGATCGCCACCGACCACGAGGCCATCGCCGTCGCCGTGGAGAAGGCCGGGCTCGACGCGGTGCTGACCTCCCCCGACCACGCTTCCGGCACCGACCGCATCGCCGAGGTGGCGGTGCGCCTGGGATGGGCGGATGACACCGTGGTGGTGAACGTCCAGGGAGACGAACCCCTGATCGCCCCCGCTTTGATCAGCGATGTGGCGCGCCAGCTTTACCAACACGACGGCGCGGCCATCGCCACCGCCTGCCATGCCATCCACGACCGGGACAGCCTGTTCAACCCCAACGTGGTCAAGGTCGTTACCGATCGCGAAGGCTACGCGCTTTATTTCAGCCGGGCCCCCATTCCCTACGCCCGCGACGCCTTTGCCGCCGGGCTGGACTTTCCTCCGGGCATGGCGGCCTACCGCCATATCGGCATTTACGCCTACCGGACGTCGTTCCTCAAGGTCTACAGCGGCCTGATGCCGGCCCCCATCGAGCAGTTGGAGGCCCTGGAGCAGTTGCGGGCTCTGTGGCACGGTTACCGCATCGCCGTGGCGGTGACCGCCGAGGCTCCCGCCGCGGGGGTGGATACGCCGGAGGACTTGGAACGGGTGCGGAGGCAGCTGGAAGGCTAACATTCGCTTATGGGTTGATTCAATTTTTGTATGTGCATCCCGGCGCGTTTTTACCTATGCTTGCCAATGGCTGTGGAACGGCAGACCGGAAGTAGAATGGCGACTTGAACCGTCCCACGACATGCACCGAAACAACAATACATTGGAGGTCACATGCGTTTGATTCTGTTGGGCGGCCCTGGCGCGGGCAAGGGGACTCAGGCTAATTACATCAAGGAAAAGTTCGGGATTCCCCAGATTTCCACCGGCGACATGCTGCGCGCCCACGTCAAGGCGGGCTCCGAACTGGGCCTGAAAGCCAAGGCGATCATGGACGCGGGCGGCCTGGTTTCCGACGACATCATCATCGGCATGGTGAAAGAGCGCCTGACCCAGGACGACTGCAAGAACGGCTACCTGTTCGACGGCTTCCCCCGCACCATTCCCCAAGCCGAGGCCATGAAGGCCGCCGGCGTGCCCATCGATTACGTGGTGGAAATCGACGTGGCCGACGAGGAGATCATCAAGCGCATGTCCGGTCGCCGCGTGCATGTGGCTTCCGGCCGCACCTACCACGTGGTGTTCAATCCCCCCAAGGTGGCCGGCAAGGACGACGTGACCGGCGAGGACCTGATCCAGCGCGACGACGACAAGGAAGAGACGGTGAAGAAGCGTCTCGACGTCTATCATGCCCAAACCGAACCCTTGGTGAAATACTATTCCGATTGGGCCGCCCAGGGCGACGCCAAGGCGCCCAAGTACGTGAAGATTCCCGGCGTGGGCAAGGTCGAGGAAATCCGCGACGCGATTTTCAAAGCCCTGGGAGCCTGAGCTTTCTAGAGTGATGTAACTGTTTATGCCGAAGACGATTCCCGATTTTACTGAAAGAGAACTGTGGGCGGTGGAAACCGCCGTCAAGGAACGCTACTGCAAGGCCGTTGAAATCCAGCAGGCCGACGTGGAGCTGCGCCTCGACCCGGTCGAGCCGGTGCTGACCGACTGCCCCGCCGTGGTGTGGCAGGAGGGTAAATGCACCTTCCTCGTGGCCAAGGTGGGCGAGAACCGTTTCCGTCCCCAGTTTTTCTATTCGGTGCGGGAGCAGTACGGCACCGGCCAGACGGAATACAACGATCTGGTCGAGTGCGTGATCACGCTCCTCAAGATACAGGCCGACCACGAAAGCAAACGGTCAGCCGCGGAGCAGAGCGCCTAGATTCGGGATTTCGGCGGCAGGGCAGTATGCTGGACTAACCATTCCAAGGAGACAAGCAGCATGGCCAAGAAGAACGCTTTCTATGCCCAATCCGGCGGCGTCACCGCCGTCATCAACGCTTCCGCCTGCGGCGTGATCGAAACCGCCCGCAAGCACAAGGACAAAATCGGCAAGGTGTACGCCGGCCGCAACGGCATCATCGGCGCCCTGACCGAAGACCTCATTGACACCACCAAGGAATCCGACGAAGCCATCGCCGCCCTGCGCTATACCCCTTCCGGCGCCTTCGGTTCCTGCCGCTACAAGCTGAAGAGCCTGGAAGCCAACAAGCGCGAGTACGAGCGCCTGATCGAGGTGTTCAAGGCCCACAACATCGGCTACTTCTTCTACAACGGCGGCGGCGACTCCGCCGACACCTGCTTCAAGGTGTCCCAGCTGTCGGAAGCCATGGGCTACCCCATCCAGGCCATCCACGTGCCCAAGACCGTGGACAACGACCTGCCCATCACCGACTGTTGCCCCGGCTTCGGTTCCGTGGCCAAGTACATCGCCGTTTCCACCCTGGAGGCCTCCTACGACGTGCGCTCCATGGCCAAGACCTCCACCAAGGTGTTCGTCCTCGAGGTGATGGGCCGCCATGCCGGCTGGATCGCCGCCGCCGGCGGCCTGGTGGAGGACCAGGGCATCCCCGTGGTGATCCTGTTCCCCGAGGTGGAATTCAATCAGGAGGCGTTCCTCGCCAAGGTGGACGCCAACGTGAAGAAATTCGGCTTCTGCACCGTGGTGGTGTCCGAGGGCTGCCACTATCCCGACGGCAAGTTCCTGGCCGAGCAAGGAACCCGCGACGCCTTCGGCCACGCCCAGCTGGGCGGCGCCGCCCCCGTGGTGGCGAACATGATCAAGGACGCCCTGGGTCACAAGTTCCACTGGGCGGTGGCGGATTACCTGCAGCGCGCCGCGCGCCACGTGGCCTCCAAAACCGACGTCAAGCAGGCCTACCAGCTCGGCAAGGCGGCGGTGGAACTGGCGCTGAAGGGGCACAACTCCGTGATGCCCACCGTGGACCGGATTTCCGACGCCCCCTACAAGTACAAGATCGGCATGGCGCCCCTGGCCAAGGTGGCCAACGTGGAGAAGTTCATGCCCAAGGACTTCATCACCAAGGACGGCTTCGGCATCACGGCCAAGTGCAAGCGCTACCTGACGCCGCTGATTCAGGGCGAGGATTACCCGCCCTACGCGGACGGCTTGCCCACTTACGTCACGTTGAAAAACGTGGCGGTGGCCAAGAAGCTCAAAGAGTTCAAGGTCTAGCAGTGGAGGGCGCCCATGGCGCCCTTTGTTTTCTTGGCTCGCGGCCGGCAAAGGGATGACGTTTTCCGGTTCGTGAACTAGATTGTTAGGGTTCCAAGAGGTTAACCATTCTGAGGGAGGAGTCTATGTCTGCAGGCTTGATGTTCGCGTTGGCCAGTGCGGTAGTGGCCATTCTGTTCGGTATCGTTTCGATCAACTGGATTCTCGGCAAGCCCACCGGCAACGATCGCATGCGGGAAATCGCCGCCGCCGTGCAGGAGGGCGCCTCTGCTTATCTCAGTCGGCAGTACACTACCATCGGCTTTGTCGGCGCGGTGCTGTTCGTCGTCATTCTGGTCGCCCTGACCTGGCAGACCGCCATCGGCTTCGCCATCGGCGCGGTGCTGTCGGGCCTGACCGGCTTCATCGGCATGAACGTCTCGGTGCGCTCCAACGTCCGCACCGCAGAGGCCGCGAGCCAGGGCCTGAACGCCGCCCTCAACGTCGCCTTCAAGGGTGGCGCCATCACCGGCCTGCTGGTGGTGGGCCTGGGTCTCCTGGGCGTGGCGGGCTACTACGCCTTCCTGACCCTGGGGATGGGCGCCGACTCCACTTCCGCCACCCACTCATTGGTGGGCCTGGCCTTCGGCAGTTCCCTGATCTCCATCTTCGCCCGTCTCGGCGGCGGCATCTTCACCAAGGGCGCCGACGTGGGCGCCGACCTGGTGGGCAAGGTCGAAGCCGGCATTCCCGAGGACGACCCCCGCAACCCGGCGGTGATCGCCGACAACGTGGGCGATAACGTGGGCGACTGCGCCGGCATGGCAGCCGACCTGTTCGAGACCTACGCCGTGACCATCATCGCCACCATGGTGCTGGGCGTGCTGATGATCTCCGGTTCCCCCGAGGCGGTGATCTATCCGCTGGTGCTGGGCGGCGTCTCCATCATCGCCTCCATCATCGGCACCTTCTTCGTCAAGGCGAGGGAAGGCGGCAAGATCATGAACGCCCTCTATCGCGGCCTGATCGTGTCCGGCGTGCTGGCGGTGATCGCCTTCTACCCGGTGACCACCATGATGCTGGGCGAGGGCGTGATGGTCGGCGACAAGCTGGTGTCGTCCATGAATCTCTATCTGGCCTCCCTGATCGGCCTGGCCCTGACCGCGGCGATGGTGTGGATCACCGAGTACTACACCGCCACCGAGTTCAGTCCCGTGCGCCACATCGCCCAAGCCTCCACCACCGGCCACGGCACCAACGTCATTGCCGGCCTGGGCGTGTCCATGAAGTCCACCGCGGCGCCGGTCCTGGCCGTGTGCCTGGCGATCTTCAGCGCCTACGCCCTGGGCGGCCTGTACGGCATCGCCATCGCCGCCACCTCCATGCTGTCCATGGCGGGCATCATCGTCGCCCTCGACGCCTACGGCCCTATTACCGACAACGCCGGCGGCATTGCCGAGATGGCCGAACTGCCGGACGCCATCCGCAACATCACCGACCCCCTGGACGCCGTGGGCAACACCACCAAGGCGGTGACCAAGGGTTACGCCATCGGCTCCGCCGGCCTGGCCGCCCTGGTGCTGTTCGCCGACTATACCCATGCCCTGTCCGGTCACGGCGCCACCGCTCTCAGCTTCGAGCTGTCGAACCACTTGGTGATCATTGGCCTCTTCATCGGCGGCATGGTGCCCTACTTGTTCGGCGCCATGGGCATGGAAGCGGTGGGACGGGCCGCCGGCTCGGTGGTGATCGAAGTTCGCCGCCAGTTCAAGGAAATCCCCGGCATCATGGAGCACACCGCCAAGCCCGACTACTCCAAGGCGGTGGACATGCTGACCAAGGCGGCCATCAAGGAAATGATCGTTCCCTCCCTGCTGCCGGTGGCCGTGCCGGTGCTGGTGGGCCTGATCCTCGGTCCGGTGGCCCTGGGCGGCGTGCTGGTGGGCACCATCATCACCGGCATCTTCGTGGCGATTTCCATGACCACCGGCGGTGGTGCCTGGGATAACGCCAAGAAATACATCGAGGAAGGCAACTATGGCGGCAAAGGTTCCGACGCCCACAAGGCGGCCGTGACCGGCGACACCGTCGGCGACCCCTACAAGGACACCGCCGGCCCCGCCGTGAACCCCTTGATCAAGATCATCAACATCGTGGCGCTGCTGATCGTGCCGCTGCTGTAAGCGTGTTGTGATTGACGGGCCGGCATTGCCGGCCCGTTTGCTTTTGGGAGAGCGAAAATGGACCGAGACCAAGCGCTGGTTGCCTTTTACCGCGGCCTTCGGCCCGACGGCCGGGGACGGATGCTGGACGACATCCTGGCCAGGGACGACGAGTGGCTGGAAGCCACCCACGACTACATCCAATGGCTGTTTCCCCTGGAGGCCCGCAGCGGCGCCAACTCCGCCGCGCCGGTGCTGGACGAGGCGCAGATCGAGACCTTTCGGCGAGACCCGGCGTTGCGGGGGAGACTGCTGCGGGCCTTCGATCGCCTGCTGGCATTCTATGGCCTGCGGCGGGCAGGGGAGGCGGTGGTCAAGGGCCAGAACTGGAATGCGCGCAAATCCAACTGGTTTGTCCATCCCACTCACAACAATCTTCGCATCACCCGCATCCTGGCTTCTTTGCGTCTGCTGGGGCTGGAGCGCGAGAGTTCGGCCTTCCTCGATGCGCTCACGGCATTGCGGGACAGTGAGGCGGATTGCGCTGTCGGCGAGGAGGCTTACGCTTATTGGCGGCGGGCTGGCGGGGGAGGGTAGGGCGGCGGGATTTATTTCCGGCGGATGAGGTATAATGCCCCCCTTTTTTCGTTTTTCAGGTGTAGGTTATGGCTTTAGGCAAAGTGACAGCGGGGCGCGACGTCCCGAACGATTTCAACGTCATCATCGAGATTCCCCAGCATGGCGAGCCGGTGAAGTACGAGGTGGACAAGGAAACCGGTGCGGTTTTCGTCGACCGCTTCATGAACACCGCCATGCACTATCCATGCAACTACGGTTATATTCCCCACACCCTGTCCGAGGACGGCGACCCCGCCGACGTCCTGGTGATTACCCCTGTTCCCCTCCTGACCGGCGTGGTGGTGCGCTGCCGTGCCGTGGGCATGCTGAAGATGGAAGACGAATCCGGCAAGGACGCCAAGATCCTGGCGGTGCCCGTGGACAAGCTTTCCACGCTTTACCGCGGCCTGACCTCCTTCCGCGAGCTCCCCCAGGTGGTGCTGTCCCAGATTTCCCACTTTTTCGAGCACTACAAGGATCTGGAGCCCAACAAGTGGGTCAAGGTGGAAGGTTGGGTCGGTCCCGAGGAGGCCAAGGCCGAGATCGTGGCCAGCGTCGAGCGCTATCAGGCCTTGGCGGAAAAGCCCAACTTTTGAGCCGGGTTCTAACGTGAAAGTCTGCGTCCTCTCCGACAGCCACGACAACATCGCCCTGATGGTGGCCGCCGCCAAGGCGGCGAAGGAGTGGGGCGCGGAAGCCATTCTGCACTGCGGCGACGTGGTGGCGCCGAGCGTGCTGAAAAAACTTCAGCCCCTCGGTCTGCCGATGCACGTCATCCACGGCAACAACGCCGGCGACCTCTACACCATGACCCGCCTGGCCCACGAGCCGGGGAGCCTGATCCACTTCTACGGCCAGGACGGGGAAATTCTCCTCGGCGGCCGGCGCATCTTCATCGTCCACTATCCCCACTATGCCCAGGCCATGGCCTGTACCGGCGAATGGGACCTGGTGTGCTGCGGCCACGATCACCGGGCCAAAATCGACGCCATCCCCAATATCAAGGGCGGCTCAACCCTCCTGGTCAACCCCGGCACCGTGGCCGGCATCGGCGCGCCGCCCACCTATGTGGTGGGGGACCTCGCCACCCTTCAGTTCGAGATTCTCGCCTTGCCCGTCGCGGGCGCGTCTTCCCCGGCGCCGGCCTCTCCCCAGTAGTCTCCCGGCTTTATTGCCGGCATAAGAAAATTGAATCGTGATTCGGCCGGCCGGCTGTAGAAGCGGACTGCCAATCGGAGTAACATTGCTTGGCGCTTTGGCGGGGCCATGTCTGCCTTGCGGTCTTGGGTCGGCGCCTTGGTTCGAAGAAATAGAATAACAAGGCGGTTGCAGGGGATGCGGCTGCCTTCGGGGTTCGATTTTTAAACGCGAGTATCCGTGATGGAGGTAATCTGATGACGGAAGTTGTTGCAACCAACCAGACGATTCTGGTCGTGGGCGGCGGCATCAGCGGCATGACGGCGGCCTTGGAAGCCGCCGAATGCGGCAAGGATGTCGTGCTGGTGGAGAAAAACCCCGTCCTGGGGGGGCGAGTTTCTCAGCTCTACCGCTATTTCCCTAAAATGTGTCATCCCGTGTGCGGCCTGGAGATCAACCAGCGCCGGACCAAGATGAACCCCCGCATCCGGGTCCTGACCATGGCCGAAGTCACCGGCATCAGCGGTCAGAAGGGCGACTACACCGCCACCGTCAAGATTTCTCCCCGCTACGTCAACGAAAACTGCACCGCCTGCGGCGAGTGCGCCAAGGCGGCGGAAACCGATATCGACGACGCCTTCAACTACAACCTGGGCAAGGTCAAGGCGGCGTTCCTGCCCCACAAGATGGCCTACCCCCAGCGTTACGTCATTGCCCCGTCCGTGGTCGGCACCCCCGAGGGCGACAAGATCAAGGCCGCCTGCAAGTACGACGCCATCGACTTCGGCATGCAGGAGGAGACCCTCCAGCTCAAGGCCGGTGCCATTGTCTGGGCCACCGGCTGGAAGCCTTACGATGCGGCCAAGATTCAGCCCTACGGCTATGACCGCTTCAGCAACGTCATCACCAACGTGGAGTTCGAGCGTCTCGCCGACCCCCACGGCCCCACCGGCGGCAAGATTCTCCGTCCCTCCGACGGCAAGGAAGCCAAGAACGTGGCCTTCATCCAGTGCGCCGGCTCCCGGGACGAGAATCACCTGCGCCACTGCTCCCGCTTCTGCTGCACGGCTTCCCTGAAGCAGACCCAGTACGTGCGCGAGAAATTCGGCGACGAAGCAAGCTCTACCGTCTACTACATCGACATCCGCGCCATCGATCGTTTCGAGGATTTCTACGCCAAGGTCCGCGCCGATCAGAGCGTCAAGTTCGTCAAGTCCAAGGTGGCCAAGATCGTCCAGGACGAAAAGAGCGGCGACGTGGTACTCCACGGCGTGGATACCGAGGGCTATCACCGTTACGCCAATACCCACGACCTCGTGGTGCTGGCGGTGGGCATGGACCCCGAAGTGCAAGGTGCCCAGGTGCCGGCGGAAGTGGCGGCCGATGCCAGCGGCTTCCTGGTTCCCGGCGACGTCAACGGCGGCATTTTCGGTGCCGGTTGCGCCACCAACGCCCTGGATGTGAACCGCGCGGTGCAATCTGCCACCGCCAGCGCCCTGCGCGCCATCCAGGTCATCAACAAAGTCGCCAGCGTGGAGGGCTAAAGGAATGGCTGAACAGAAAGTCGCCGCGTACATTTGCCAGGGCTGCGGGCTGGGCGATCGCCTGGATACCGCCGATCTGGCCAAGATCGCGCAGAAGGAAGGCAAGGTCGCCTTCGCCAAGGAACACGAGTTCCTGTGCAACGCCGATGGCGTGCAACTGATCAAGAACGATATCGCCAACGAGGCCGTGACCCATGTGGTCGTCGGTGCCTGTTCCCGCCGCGCCAAGACCGAGGCCTTCACCTTCGAAGGCATCCATGTCTCCCGCGCCAACCTGCGGGAAGGCGTCATCTGGGTGCGTCCGGACAGCGACGAGCATCGGGAAACCACCCAGGAGATGGCCGCGGACTACATCCGCATGGCCTGCGCCGAAGCCAAGAAGGTGAAAGTGCCGGAAGTGAACCCCGAGCGGGGCGGCAACAAGCGCATCCTGGTGGTGGGCGGCGGCATGTCCGGCATGACCGCGGCCCTGGAGGCCTCCAAGGCCGGCTACCAGGCGGTGCTCGTGGAGAAGTCCGGCGAGCTGGGCGGCTGGGCCGCCAAGCTGCACAAGCGCATCCCCTTCAACGAGCCCTTCAAGGACCCCCAGGAGACCGGCGTCGCCGAGATGGTGGCGGCCGTTCATGCCGACAGCAACATCAAGGTCTACACCAACGCCGTCACCAGCAAGACCAGCGGCGCTCCCGGCCGCTTCAGCGTGGAGATCAGCCAGGAGAGCGGTGCCACCACCACCGAAGAGGTGGGGGCCATCATCCAGGCCACCGGCTTCACGACTTATGACATGGCCAAGCTGCCCGAGTTGGGCGGCGGCAAGTCCCCCAACGTGGTGGACCAGGCCGGCTTGGAGGCCCTGATGAAGGCCGCCAACGGCGGCGCCATCAAGCGCCCATCCGACGGCGGCGAGGTGAAGACCGTGGTCTTCGTGCAGTGCGCGGGCCAGCGGGACGACACCGGCACCCACCTGCCGTACTGCTCCGGCTTCTGCTGCGCCACCAGCGTCAAGCAGGCCATGTACTTCAAGGACGCCAACCCGGACGTGGACACCGTGGTGCTCTACTCCGACCTGCGCCTACCCGGCAACAACGAGGACTTCTACCGCAATGCCCAGAAGAAGGGCGTGACCTTCTCCAAGGGCAAGGTCACCAGCGTGGAAGCCAATGGCAGTCAGTGCAAGGTGAGCTTCAAGGATCTGATCCTGGATGAGGATACCGCCATCGCCGACGCCGACCTCGTGGTGCTGGCCACCGGCCAGGTGCCCAATTCCGGCACCAACATCGAGGAGCTCCAGCAGGTGGAAGCCGAGGTGCTGTCCAGTCCTACTCCCGAACTCGAAGCCAAGCTGGCCGAGCTGAAGGTGGTGTCGGTGCTGAACCTCCAGTACCGCCAGGGTCCGGACATGCCGCAGTTGAAGCACGGCTTCACCGATTCCCACTTCATCTGCTTTCCCTACGAGACGCGCCGTACCGGCATCTACGCCGCCGGCCCGGTGCGCCGTCCCATGGACATCGCCCAGGCCATGGAAGACGCCACCGGCGCCGCGATGAAGGCGATCCAGGCGGTGGAGAACGCGGCCGTCGGCCGTGCCGCCCACCCCCGCTCCGGCGACTTGTCCTATCCCAGCTTTCGCAAGGAAGGCTGCACCCAGTGCAAGCGCTGCACGGTGGAGTGCCCCTTCGGCGCCATCAACGAGGACGAGAACCGCTACCCGCAGTTCAACGAGGAGCGTTGCCGCCGCTGCGGTACCTGTATGGGCGCCTGCCCGGTGCGCGTGATTTCCTTCGAGAACTACTCCATCGATTCCATCGGCTCCCAGATCAAGGCCGTGGACATGCCGGACGAGTTCTCCGAGAAGCCCCGCATCCTCATCCTGGCCTGCGAGAACGACGCCTATCCGGCTCTCGACATGGCAGGCATGAACCGCATCGAGTACAACCCCTTCGTGCGGATCATTCCGGTGCGCTGCCTGGGTTCCGTCAACACCATTTTCATCACCGACGCCCTGAACTCCGGCTACGACGGCGTGATGCTGATGGGCTGCAAGCACGGCGAGGACTACCAGTGCCACTTCGTCAAGGGTTCCGAACTGGCCAACTACCGCATGAGCAAGGTGGACGATACCCTGAAGAGCATGAACATGGAAACCGAGCGCGTGGCCACCTATGAAGTGGCGATCACCGATATCGAGCGCGTGCCCAAGCTCATCAACGAGTATGCGGCCAAGATCGAAGAGATCGGCATGAACCCGTTCAAAGGCTTCTAGGAGTGGCGAACATGAGCGAAATGAAATACCACAACAACTTCCTGAAGGAAGTGGAGGAGCGGGTCGAGGAAGGCCACATGGTGAAGATGTGCATGCAGTGCGGTGTCTGCTCGGGGTCCTGCCCGTTCGGCCCGCACTGGGCCCATCCGCCCCAGGAACTCTTCATGATGATCCGTGCCGGCAAGCGCGAGGAAGTGCTGTCTTCCGATTCCATGTGGATGTGCACCTCCTGCTACCAGTGCATCGTGCGCTGCCCGCGCAAGCTTCCCATCACCCATATCATGCACGGCCTGGCCTACCTGGCGAAGCGCGAGGGCTTGGCGCCCAAGGGCCAGCCCACCGCCGAGTTCGGCCAGATGTTCTGGGACAACCTGACCAAGGACGGCCGTGTCAACGAGCTCAAGCTGTCCCTCAGCCTGTACTTCAAGGACGGCTTCGGCCAGGGCGTCAAGAATGCCATGGCGATGCAGAGCGTCGGCATGGGTCTGATGAAGGCGGGCCGCCTGAACCCGATGGAAATCCTCGGCGGCCACAAGATCAAGGACAAGATCGGTTTCCATGCCATGCTGAAAAAAGCGCG
>JBFXHL010000063.1:0-14299 GCA_050177075.1 Sulfuricellaceae bacterium
GGCGGCTAATTCCGCTCTTGGCGCATCCCGATTACAGCAATAGACACTGAAAGGAATACGAAATGGCAGATCCGATGAAAATCCGCGCCACCCTGCAAGGCGACGTGGCCGACGTGAAAGTGCTGATAAGCCACATCATGGAAACCGGCCAGCGCAAGGACCCCAAAACCGGCCAACTCATTCCCGCCCACTTCATCCAGGAAGTCACCGCCACCGTCAACGGCAAGGTCGTGCTGGACTCCTAGTGGAGCCAGGCCATCTCCAAGAACCCCTTCCTCGGCTTCAAGGTGAAGGGTGCCAAGGCCGGCGACAAAGTGGTTGTCAACTGGGTCGACAACAAGGGCGACAAGAACACCGCCGAAGCCGCCATCGGCTGAGCCGGAAACCGTTCTCGGGCGCGGCTTGTTGCATCGACCGGATTCCTTCAGAATTAACGGCCTCCCAAAAGAAGGAAACCTAATCGTGCAGCGCCGCGCCTTTCTTGCCGCCGGATTGTCCATTCCCTTCCTGTTCGGCCGGGACACCAGGACGGCATCCGCCTCCCTGCCGGACGCCCCCTTGAGCGAATACGTCTGCCAGGCCACGCCCGCTTTTTTTCCTGCCCGAAAGCCCGGAGACCTGTTTTACCAAGGCACCCACATCCTGACCCACGGCGCCTTCCGCGACTTGGCGCAGGCCTACCGCCCCGCCGGCGGTGGCCGGCTCCACGCGGCGGGTGGCGGCTGCGATGACGGCATCGCGGGGGTGCTGAGGATGCAGGCCGACCTGGGGGGAATGTGCTGTCCGGTGGAGAAATCACGCGCCGTCGGCCTGCCTTGGTATCCGGTGGCCCGGGACATCAAGGTGGCCATCGTCCACCCCGCCAACCCCCTGACGGACATCGGATTTGACGAGTTGGCCGCCGTCGCGGCGGGCCGCATCGCCCGCTGGCGGGAACTCGGCGGCGAGGACCGCGCCATCGCCCTGGTGGTGCGCAATCATTGTCCGGACTACCTGGAGCCGGTGCGGGACCTGTTGTTGAAAAACAAACCGGGCTGGTCCCCCAAGGGCTTATTCGTCGAACGCGACGAGCAGATCATCGACGCCGTTGCCCGCTACCCCGGTGGACTTGGCTTGGTGAGCTGGGTTTTCGCCAAGCCCCTGGCGGAGGCCGGCAAGCTCAAGGTGCTCAAGGTGGACGGCGTGCGGCACGGGACGCGGGCCGTCCGCTCCGGGCGCTACCGCCTCCACGGGCCGCTCAACGTCATCTTCGCCCGCTGGCGGGAGGAGACCATGGCCCCCTTCTTCGATTTCCTCTACAGTCGCCGCGGCTTGGCCATCATAGGCCGCTCCCTGGTGCCCGTGAGCGCCGGGGAAGCGGGCTACCGGCCGGGGCGCTGGGCATGATCGTCCACCGTGGGCAAACTGACCTCCACCCGCCCCGGCGCGCCGGGGCGAATCGCGATGTCGCCACCATGAGCCTGGGCAATGGCCAAGGCGCTCACCAGCCCGAGGCCGTTGCCACCGGACTTGGTGGTGAAGAAAGGCTCGTACAAGCGAGCCAGCGCCTCGGGAGAGAATCCCGGCCCGCTGTCGGTGACCGCGATCCGCGACCATTCGCCGTCGGCCACCAAATCAAGGACCACCTCTCCGCCGGGAGCGGCCTGCCTGGCATTGTCCAGAAGATTGGCGAGCATCTGCTCCAGTTGGTAGACGTCCGCCTCCACCCACACCGGCCCGTCCGCCGGAACGACCGACAATGCCGTGTCCGGCCAAGCCCCCCGCCAGCGGCCCGCGATTTCCGCCACCAGCTCGTTCAAGTCGTGGCGCGCGGCCTTGAGGCGAACGGGACGCCCGTAGGCCAGCAGCATTTCCACCGTGCGCATGCAGCGCTCGCTGTGGTGCACGATGAGCCGGCTGTCCTCCTGGATTTGCCCGGCCTCCCCGGCCGGCTGCTTTTCCATGAGGCGGGCCACGTTGCGAATCACCGTCAGGGGATTGTTGATGTCGTGGGCCACGCGCGCGGCCATGCGGCCGATATCCGACAAGCGCTCCTGCTGTCGCATGCGCCGCTCCAGTTCGCGCAAGCGCGCCAGGTCCCCGCTCATGCCGTTGAAGGCCTCCACCAGCCGGGCGATTTCGTTGCTCCCCCGGCTGGACAAACGGCCGCCGAAATCGCCCCGCCCCACCGCGGACGCGGCCTGGGTCAGCGCACGGAGAGGTTTGAGCTGCCAGCCCAGAAAGGCTCCCAAGGCAAGGGTGAGCAGCAGGCCGAAAACCGCCATGATCCACGCCAGCAGGCTTTTCACTCGGGACAGCGCCGGCCCCACGCTGTCCTGAACATCCACCTCCAGCCACGTCGGCTTGCCTGCGGCCCCGGGCAGATCCACCCGCTGAAGCCCTTTCCGTCCCGCCCCATCCGCCACCACCCGCGCCATCACCTCGCTGCCGGCGGGGAAGACCGCCTCCAGAAAGGGGGACAAGGGACGCGCCAATTGCAGGACGGCATAGGCCCGTCCCTCCCGCCGGAGAGGCGCGCTGGTCACCAGCCAGGGGGTCCGTCCCACCCAGCTCACCACCATGCCTTGCCGGACGGCGGGACTGGGCGGCACGCTTCCAAAGGCGGCCACTGGCCTGCCGGCCATATCCCACAAGCTCACCGACTCCAGCCGAAAACTCTCGGCGATGCGGCGCACGGCGGCCATGGGATGCGCCTTCTCCCCATCGAGGAAAAGGTGGTAATAAGCGCTGTTCCTGAGTTCTGCGTCGTCGGCGAGAAGCGCCGCAAGGCCCGCCAACTGGCCGAGTTCCCGTTCCACCACGGCCTTTGCCTGGAGGCTGGCGCGGGAGGTTCGCTGCTCCCGCAACTCGTTGAATTTTCCGCTGACGAAGTAGTCGATGCCGAAGAACAGGGCCGAACTCATCAAGGCGATGCTGAGGGTCAGGACGGCAAGCATGGCCCAGAGCAGAGAATGCCGCAGGCCGGAAAGGGGGGGCATGTTCGCCAGGGCAAGAAACGGCTTCGGTATTTTCATGACAGGGGTACCGCACAATGAACTCGAACCAGTTTAATGTATTCCTCCAAGGCGAACCAAGGCAGGAGGAGGGCGTCCCCCTGCGCATCCTGGTGATCGAGGATGAGCCGGACGTGGCCCGCCTCCTCAAGCGCGTCATCGAAAGCTGCGGCGCCCACGAGGTGCGGCTGGAAACCGCGCCTCTCGATCTGGCGGAATGCCTGCGGGATTTCGCCCCGGACCTGGTGCTGACCGACCTGATGATGCCGGGCATGGACGGCCTGGAGGTGATCCGCCAGGCCAAGGCGCTCAACGAAGACTTGCCGGTGGTGGTGGTCAGCGCCTACGCCACCCTGGAGAACGCCGTGGAAACCGTGAAGGCCGGCGCCTTCGATTTCCTGGCCAAGCCTTTCAGCCCCGAGTCGGTGGAACTCACGCTGGCCAAGGCGGCCCGTGAGCGCCAACTCCGCGCCCGCGCCGCCAGCCTGTGCCGCCAGATGCAGTCCCGTGACGGCGACCTGGCGGCGCTGCAGGGCGAAAGCGGCGCCATGCGCGCCCTGCGCGCCTGGATTTGCCGGGTGCGGGAGCCCCGCACCAACGTCCTCATCGAAGGGGAAAGCGGCACCGGCAAGGAACTGGTGGCGCGGGCCATCCACGCCGGGCGCGGACCCTTCGTCGCCATCAACATGGCGGCCGTGCCCGACGAACTGGCGGAATCCGAGCTGTTCGGCCACCGCAAAGGCGCCTTCACCGGCGCCGCCCGTGACCGCATCGGCCTGTTGCAGGAAGCCGGGGACGGGGTGGTGTTCCTGGACGAAGTGAACGCCATGAGTCCCCTGTTGCAAGCCAAACTGCTGCGGGTCTTGCAGGAAAAACGCATGCGCCCGGTGGGCGCCAACCAGGAAGTGGCATTGAATTTCCGCCTGCTCGCCGCCAGCAACCGCGATCTGGAGTCGCTGGTCAATGCCGGCCAGTTCCGCCGCGACCTCTACCACCGCCTCAACGTCCTGTCGGTGCGGCTGCCCCCCCTGCGGGAACGGCGGGAAGATATCCCCCTCCTCGCCGAGCACTTCGTCCAGCGCTACGCCCGCGCCCACGGGCGGCGCCTGCGCCAGCTCGCCCCCGAGGCCGCCGCCGCGCTGATGGCGGCGGACTGGCCGGGAAACGTGCGGGAACTGGAAAACGTCGTCGAGCAAGCGGTCATCCTCTGCCCGGAGGGCCGAACAGACCTGCCCCTGTCGGCCCTTCCCGCCCGCCTGGGCGGCGCGGGCTGGCAATCGGAAGCGGCGCCCGGATCACCCCGGCCCGCCACCCTGGAGGAGGCGGAGCGGCACTACATCCTGAGCGTGCTCCGACAGACCGGCGGCAACAAGGCCCAGGCGGCGCGCATCCTGGACATCGACTACAAGACCCTGCTGCGCAAGCTCAACGCGGCGGCCGCCTCGGAAACGGGATAAGGCCTCAGCGGACGAAGGCTTTCCTGCCCGCGTACACGGCGGAATCCCCCAGATACTCCTCGATGCGCATCAACTGGTTGTACTTCTCCACCCGCTCGCCGCGGCAGGGCGCGCCGGTCTTGAGGTGGCCGGTGCCCAGGGCCACGGTGAGGTCGGCGATGAAGCTGTCCACCGTCTCGCCGCTGCGATGGGACACCATGGCGCCCCAGTTGGCGCCGTAGGCCAGGCGCACCGCCGCCACGGTCTCGGACAGGGAGCCGATCTGGTTGAGCTTGATCAGCACCGCGTTGGCGATGTTCTCGTCGATGCCCCGCTGGATGCGCGCCACGTTGGTGACGAAGATGTCGTCCCCCACCAGCTCGATCTTGTCCCCCAGCTCCCGGTTGAGAATCTTCCAGCCTTCCCAGTCGTCCTCCGCCAAGCCGTCCTCCAGCACCACGATGGGGTACTTCGCCACCCAGTCGGCGTACATGGCCACCATTTCGGCGGCTTCCACCTTGCGCCCCTCGGTGCGCAGGTGGTACAGGCCGTCCTCGTAGAAGCCGCTGGAGGCGGGGTCCAGGGCGATGGCCACGTCGTCGCCGGGACGGTAGCCGGCGGCCTCGATGGCCTTCAGGATCAGCTCCACCGCGTCGGCGTTGCGCTTCAGGGCCGGGGCGAAGCCGCCCTCGTCCCCCACGCCGACGGTATGGCCGCCGTTCTTCAGCACCTTTTTCAGGGCGTGGTAGACCTCGGCGCCCCAGCGCAGGGCCTCGGCGAAATTAGGCGCCCCCACGGGGGCGATCATGAATTCCTGCAGGTCGGTGCCCTGCCAGTTGGCGTGGACGCCGCCGTTGAGAATGTTGAACATGGGCACCGGCATGCGGCAGGCCGCCGAACCGCCCAGGTAGCGGAACAGGGGTAGGTCGCAGGCGTCCGCCGCCGCCCGGGCCACCGCCAGGCTCACGCCGAGGATGGCGTTGGCGCCGAATTTTTCCTTGTGGGGCGTGCCGTCCAGCTCCAGCATGGCCCGGTCCACCGCCCCCTGGTCCAGGGCGTCCATGCCGCACAGGGCGGCGGCGATCTCGTCGTTGACGTGGCCCACCGCCTTTTTCACTCCCTTGCCGCCGTAGCGTTTCTTGTCGCCGTCCCGCAGCTCCAGGGCCTCGTGGACGCCGGTGGAGGCGCCGGAGGGCACGGCCGAGCGGCCGAAGGCGCCGCCTTCGAGGGCCACTTCGACTTCCACCGTGGGATTACCGCGGGAATCCAGGATTTCGCGGGCGTGAATGCGTTCGATGCGGGTGTACATGGAGAATCTCCCTTCTTGTTTTGAAAATTAAGCATAGGCGGTTTTTCCGCCTTTATCGGACAGTGTGGCGCAGCCGGATTGCGAAATTATGGCCGCGTTTCCTTCAACCCGGATTATTCATTAGGGCGTGAGAGGATGGCGAGACGGGTTGCGAGACAGTTTTGTCCCTTGGGAGAAGTCCATGGTCATTCCATGGACGCCAAGCAAGGGACAAAAATGGCCGCAAACCGTCCGCTAGCGCTCACGCAGGCTCGAAGGGCCGCCTAATGGATAATCCGGGTTCAATACCCAAAACTTCAATAGCAGCATCGCCCCCAGGGCGCAGCCGGCGGAGAAGGCGAAAGCGGCCTCGGCGGCCACGGTCTGCCACAGCCAGCCGAACACCAGGGACGCCGGCAGCAGCATCGCCCCGGTGGTGAGGTTGAACCAGCCGTAGGCGGTGCCCAGCCGCTCACGGGGCGCCAGATCCGCCACCAGGGCTTTCTCCGCCCCCTCGGTGGCGGCGAGGAACACACCGTAAAAGGCGAAGAGGGGCCACAGCAGCAGGGCATGGAACCCGTTCAGCCCCAGGGCCAGGTAGAACAGGCCGTAAACCGCCCATCCTCCCAGGATCAGCCGCGTTCGCCCCACCTTGTCGGACAGGGCGGAGAGGGGCGTGGACAGCACC
Organism: Sulfuricellaceae bacterium; assembly: GCA_050177075.1. Taxonomy (GTDB): domain Bacteria; phylum Pseudomonadota; class Gammaproteobacteria; order Burkholderiales; family UBA9220; genus UBA2239. The sequence continues at coordinate 6,406 of JBFXHL010000063.1, forward strand.
ATCGCCACCGCTGAGGTCAGAGCCCACAGCAGCGGCACCTGGTAGTCGGCCAGGCCCAGTTCCTTGGCCCGCAGCAGGAGGAACATGTTGGACGAGTTGCCCAGGGTGAACAGGGCCAGCACCAGCAGGTAGCGCTTGTAGGCGGTCGGGAACCCTTCCATTTTCCAGGAAAAGGCCGGGCGCCTGGCCGCCGGAACAACGGGCGGCTCCTTCACGCTCAGGGCCAGGATAACAGTGATGATGCCCGGCACGATGGACCAGAGGAAAACCTCCCGCAGCACCATGCCCCGCTCCAGCAGCCATGCCGCCAGCAACGGGCCGATGACCGCGCCGGCGTTGTCCATGGCACGATGCAAGCCGAAGGCGAGGCCGCGCCGCGATTCGTCCACGGCGGCGGCCAGCAAGGCGTCCCGGGGCGACGTGCGCAGCCCCTTTCCCACCCGGTCGGCAAAGCGCAACGCCAGCACCATGGGCCAGCTCGCCGCCAAATAAAACAGCGGCCGCGACAGGGCGGCTAGGCCATAGCCCCCCGCCACCCAGCCCTTGGCGTGTCCCCGCTTGTCCATGAGCACGCCAGAAAAGAGCTTCAGCAGGCTGGCGGTGGTCTCGGCAATGCCCTCGATCAGTCCCAGGGCTTTTGGCCCGGCCATCAGCACCGAAGCGAGGAACAGCGGCACCAGGGGATAAACCAGCTCGGAGGTCGAGTCGTTGAACAGGCTTACCAGCCCGAGCAGCCAGACGGTGGAAGGAAGTTGAAAAAGGGCTTTGAGCATCAGGAATTGCCTTTACGCTAATTGCAGAAAACGACTGACGATGGAACGCGCCAGGAGAACGATAAACAGGCACGAAAGCCAAGCCGCTGCCATGCCAGCGGGGACACTGCCTTCCGTTCGTAGCGAGTTTCTTTCATGGCGTTTGCCAAGTTCAAGCCCGCAAGGTCGCCACCAGCCGCTGCGGGTAAAGCAGCAGGCCGAGGGCGGTGTTGATGTCCGGCGCCGCCACTTTCGCCGCCAATAGGGTTTCTACCGCCGCCCCCTCCCCGTGCACGACAGCGATGCCCAGGGCCGCGGCGGCGAGCATCAGGCGGTCGTTGCGGCCGTTGCCGACGCAGGCGCAGCGGGCGGCGCCCAGGGCCTCCACGTAGCGCAGCTTGGCGGAATCCTGGTCGCCTTCCGGGAGGATGGCGAGTTGGCAGGGAATGCCGGTCAGGGCTTCCCTGGCCTTGCCGAAGGTATCCGCCGTCACCACGTGGAGGGTGAGGTTTTCCGCCAGGTGGCGCAACGCCTCCCCGGCGCCGGGCAATAGCGCCCCGTCGCAAGCCAGGGTGCCGTTGAAGTCGGCGACAAGGTGGTCGAGGCGCAGGGTTTCCGCGCCGGGAATGGGGATTTCAAGCATCGTTTCCTCCTTGGAGCGCATGGGCCGCCGCCCCCCGCACGGCGTGGGCGGGGTGGCGCTCCTTCAGCACGGCCAGGGCGTCCCGCCCCACGCCGATGTCCTTCACCCGGGCCAGGCTGCGGACGATTTCCAGGCCCGCCACCACGTCGGTGGGGTGGCGGAGGGCGCATTCCACCAGGGCATCCGCCGTCTCCGGCTCGCCCCGCAGCCCCAGGGCGATAATGGCGCGCATCCGCACGTCGTCAAGGGGGTGCAGCAGGGCGTGGACCAGCTTTTCCCGGTAATCCAGGGCCGAAAAGGCGTCGACGGGCGCGCCGCACACGGGACAGATATCCGCCCCGGCCGGGATGAGGGAAAAGCAGCTCAAGCAATAGGCGTCGTTTTCCATCGTCACCCTCCCGCCCCTTTCGCCTGGCCCGCCAGCAGGTGCGTGATCAGCCGCAGGGACATGCAATGGGTGCGCAAGTCCCCCAGGCTTTCCGGCGCGGGCGCGAAGCCGCCGTGGCCGCCCTGGGACGCCAGGACGAAATCCAGCGCCCGGTGCGGATAGCGCACGGGGATTCGGAGCAAGGCGCAGCTGAACACCCCCGCGTACAGGACGCCGAGATGGGTGAAGAGGGAATCCCCCGTGCAGCGGAAGCCCAGGGATGGCGTCTGCATCTCGTCCACGAAGCGTGCGCTTTCCCGGTCCTCCGGCAGCCGGCCCAGTTCGGCCAGCAGGCAGAGGGCGCGGAAGGTGTCGGGGAGGTTGGGCTTGGAGCCATAGCCGCCTTCCCGTCTGCAGCTCCCGAGGAAGCGGACGGCCTCCGGTTGGGGGTCGAGGCGGGTGAAGGATTTTTTCAGGCGGGCGGTTTTGATGGCGGCCGCCAGCCAGTCGGAGAAGGCCGTGCCGCTGCCGGGAATGGACAGGCGTAGCCCCGCCACGTCATCCAGGAATTCCCGGTCCGCCGCCTCCATGTCCAGCAGGCGCAAGGAGCAGCCCAGGTAATACAGGAAATCCGGTTGGGAGCTGCGGGCGCGCTGCCCCTCCAGGTAGGCGGCAGCCTTTTCCCGCTCCGGCACGGGGCGCTCCAGCAGGCGGTAGGCTGCCAGGGCGTAGTAGGTGTCGTACAGGTTGGGCTCTTCCAGGTACTCGGTGCGGTAAAAGCAAAAGCCGCCGTTGCGGCACTGCCGGCTGTCCAGATAGTTCCCGGCCAGGACAAAGGCGTGGCCGATCCGGTCAGCCTTTTGCATCCGTCGCGCCCCCCTGTTCCATGAGCCGCTCCAGCCGGCCCGCCAAGTCATCCAGGGCCTGGAGGGAGGAGGACAGCTCTCCTTCCCGGATGTCCGCCTCCCGCGTACCCGCGGCGCCGATTTCCGCGCCTCGGCGCACGGCGGTTTCGATGCCTTCCAGGGTGGCGTCGATGCGGCCCAGCATGGCGGCCTTGAAGTCGTGCATGCTTTTGTCCAGGCGCTGGGCGAAATCGTAGCGTAGCCGTCCGGCCTGGGTGTCGGCGGATTCGCGGGCGTGGTTCAAGGCTTCCTTGAGAATCAACCGGTCGCCGAGGAATTTTGGCAGGCCAAGAACAAAGGACGAGGCGATGATGCGCAGGCTGGGCGGCTCGCTCCAGAATTTGTAGTAGAAACTCGACCGGACGCTCCAGTGGGATTCGGCCCGCACCGCGCCGAAGGGGATGGCGAACAGCTCCGAGGAAAAGCGGTAGAGTTCGTCCACCGTTTCGTCGATTTTCGCCGTGAAGCGGGCGCAGGTGGCATGGAAGGCTTCCGCCAGTTTGTCGTCCTCCTTCTCCCGCCACTCGTCGTAGGCGTCCCGCACCTCGTCGATGACGAAGCGTTGCAGGGCTTCTTGCAGCTCGCCGGAGGGGAGGTGGCGCAGTTCCGCGAACTTCTTCTCGGTGGCGGCCTCGATCTCCCGCGTCAGCCGGGCCTTGAATGCCTCCACATCGTCCGCGACGGCGCGATTGGCGAGCTGCCGGGTCTCGCTCTCCAGAAGGACGGCGAAATCGTGTTTTGCCTGGGCGATCTCCTTGCGCTTTTCCTCGAAGGCCGCGATTTTCTGTTCCAGCTCCTTCACCGGGGTACGCAGGGATTGCCGCGCCAGTTCGGCGGTGAAGCGGGCCTGGGACACGAGGCGCAGCAGGTTCCGCGCCACCGAAACCACCAGGGCGTTGCCCTTCTCCTCCATCAGGAAGCGGGACAGGGCGGCGGAGAAGGCGGGAAAGCGGCTTCGCTCCAGCAATTCGGCGGACTGGGCGGCCTGCCCCTCAAGCGCCAGCCGGGCCGACAACGGGAAGATCGGCACCGCCCTGCCCATGGCTTCGGCGATGACGCGGGTGGAAAACGCCACGGACTCCTCCAGGTCATCCTCGGCCAGGAGGTCCGCCTTGTTGAGGAGGAAGAATATCTTGCCCGCGTATTCCCCCACCTTTTTCAGGAAGTCGTACTCCGCCTGACCCACCGGCTGGTCCACGGAAAGCAGGAACAGCACGGCGTCGGCCTTGGGCAGGAAGCGGTAGGTGACGTCGGTGTTGTGGCGGTACACCGAGCCGATTCCCGGCGTGTCCACCAGCCGCACGCCGCTCTTGAGCCAATCGGAGGGATAGGTAATCCAGACCTCGGCCACGCCCTTCTCGTTGCGGGGGTTGCCTTTCTCCGTGGCGTAGTCCCACAGGGCTTCCGGGGGAACCTCCCGGCGCTCGCCGTTCTGGAACAGCACCGTGACCGTCAGCCATTCGCCGTAGGACAGGATGGTGGCGATGGCGGTGAGGGGCACCACGCCCACCGGCAGGATGTCCGCGCCGATCAAGGCATTGATGACGCTGCTCTTGCCGCGCTTGAACTCGCCCACCACCACCAGGTTGAAGACGCTGGCATCCGCCCGCTCCTTGAGAGCGTGCAATTCACGGGAGGGAACGCCGGCCAGCCCCTCTGCCACCTTCAGGCATTGCCGCAGGGTCCCGAGGTTGGGGGACAATTCGGCTTCCGCCCCTTGAACGGGCTTATCCATGGCGCCTCGTGGTCAGCGAACGATGGTGACGGCACAGGAGGCGTGGCTCATCACCTGCTTGGCCACGGAGCCCAACAACCAGCCCTCGAAGAAAGTGCGGCCGCGGTGCCCCATGACGATGTGGTCCACCCCGTATCTTTCGGCGTGGTAGATGATCTGCTCGGCGGGATGCCCCACCGCCACCTCGAAATGGGCCGTCACGCCGGCAGCCTCCACCTTGGCCTTGAGGGGCCGCAGCACGTCGTGATAGTGCCGGCGGGAATTTTCCAGGATGGCCAGGGCGTCCACCTCCTCGGCGAATTCCGGCGGCCGCGCCACGGCCAGCACGCGAAGTTCGGCGCCGTACTTGCCGGCCAGGTCGAGGGCCAGCTCGGCGGCCTTGTCCGAGGAGTCGGAGCCATCATAGGCGAGCAGGATTTTCTTCAGCATGGGGTATCTCCTCTCAGGTTTTTCCGGGGGCGTGTTCCACCGCGTCCTTGCGCAACAGGTGGCGGGGAAGGAAGAAGGCGTTGGCGATGAGGGTGGGCACCACGGCGCTGCCCACCACCGCCGCGACGATGGCGGAATACTCCCCCTGGTCGATGATGCCGTGGGACAGGCCGAACAGCGCGGAAATGGTGCCGAAGGTCAGCCCCGTGGACATCAACAGGGTGGTGTACATGCCTTCCCGGGGGGGCGAGCGGTAGTAGCGGGTGGCGGGGAACACTCCCAGCAGCTTGGCGGCCATCTTGGTCAGGAGCAGCACCACGAATCCCAGGGGCGCGGCGGCGAGCGCCGGCAGGGACACGAGGGAGCCGGCGCGGATGAAGTAGAACGGCGTCAGGAATCCCAGGGTCAAGGTGCGCAACCGCCGCACCAGGGCGTGATCCTTGCCCACCGTCCCCGCCAGCACCATGCCCACCAGGTAGGCGGGCAGCACCGCCTCGCTGCCCGCCCACCCCGCCAGGGCGCCAAGGCCGAACAGGCACAGCATGAGGAACTTCGCTTCCAGCTCGGACGGTCGGTTGCCGTAACGCTTGAAGAAGCGCGGCGTGATCCAGGGCAGGGCGAAAAAGGCCACGGCGCCGCCAGCGACGAACACCAGCGTTTTCCAGGTGAAAGGGGAGAACACCAGCCCCAGGGCCAGCACCGTCGCCAGGTCGTTGACAAAGCAGGCCGCCAGGACGGTCTTGCCGTAGTCGGTGGTGTTGAGGCCGAATTCCAGCATCACCGCGTACACCACCGCCACCGAGGTGGTGGACATGGCGATGCCCGCCAGCCAGCTCGCGTTGCTCCCCCATCCTAGCAGCCAGTGGGCCGCGGCGGCGCATACCAGGAAGGGCGCGGCGAATCCAATCATGCCAATGCCCGTGGCCTGCTTCCACTGGCGGCGGAACACCGCCGGGTCCAGCTCGGCCCCGGCGAGGAAGGTGAGGAGAATGGCTCCCGCCCCGGACAGGAACTTGATCCAGGTGGCGTCTCCCGCCAGGATGGCCCCCCCCAGGGCGGCGCCGATGATGAGCTGGGCCACGGTGCCCACCACGATTTCCGACAGGGCCGTGGCGATGCGCAGGCGAATCGAAAGCAGCGTGGCGACCAGGGCCAGCCCCAACCACAGGGCTGCCTGGGCCCAGATTTCAGTCATGGCGCTCCCCCCCCGTTGAGGATGCCGAATTCCGCCGGCACCCGGACGTAGAACAGGGGCATCTTTTCTGACCGGGCCAAGCCCAGCAGGCGCTCGGCCTCGTCATCGCTGACGATGAATTCCACCACCACCGGCAAGTCGCCGGCCAACTCGAAGAAGTGGTCCTCGTGCAAAATGCCGTGCCGCCCGAAACCGGTGATGGCGCGGAACGCCGAGCCACCGTGGATGCCCAGCTTCCTGGCTTCCTCCAGCAGCCACTCGTAGGCCAGGAGATGATGGTGCTTGAGGTTTTCGTGCATGTAGAACTTAAGGCAGGTGCCCTTCATGGCGTGTCTCCCTCCGGGTAGGACTGTTTCGCGGGAATCACCCCCCGCACGCCGCCCCGGGGCTGGGCGACGTCGCCCAGGTAGCGTGGGATGAGGTGAACGTGCAGGTGGGGGATGGTCTGGCCGGCGGCTTCGCCCACGTTGATACCGACATTGTAGCCGTCCGGCGCGTATTGTTCGTCCAATAGCCGCTTGGCCGTATCCAGCAGGGCGAAGAGGGCGGATTTCTCCTCGGCGGTCGCCTCGAAATAGCTGGCCACGTGCCGGATCGGCAGGATCAGGAGATGGCCGGGCGACACCGGGTGGGCGTCGAACAGGGCATAGGCCAGCTCGCTTTTCAGTAGGGCCTGGTCCGTCCGGCAGAATGGGCAGGCCGCGCTCATGCCGGCGCTCCCTGGGCCAGGAGCTTGACGGTGAGCATCCCCAGGGCGGTCATGGCCAGGGAACCGCCCAGGTGGGTGGCCACATGCAGCGAGGCCCAGGCGTATTCGCTGCGGGAAAGCAGCGTCACCGCCTCGGCGGAAAAGGTGGAGAAGGTGGTCAGCCCGCCCATGAAGCCGGTGATGACGAATAGCCTCGCTTCAGGCGGCAGGCCGGCGTGCTCGGAAAAAAACGCGATCGCCACCCCCACCAGGTAGCCGCCGAGGAGGTTGGTCGCCAGGGTGCCGAAGGGAAGGGTGGGGAAAATCGGGTTGAGGACGACACCCAGCCACCATCGCAGCCACGCGCCGACCGCCGCCCCCGTGCCCACGGCGAGAAATCCGTAAAAACCCATGTGGTCTCCGCTTCGTCGAGATTAATTGAAGCGGCGAGGGGCGTAAAAAATGCCTACCGTACCCTCGCCGGGGATTCGGTAGGCATCATCAGCCCTGGGGGGCGGTTCGAGGCCGGAAGCCTCGGGAGGAATGCCATCTCCGCCATGGATGGTAGCAAGCGACACTTGGTTTGTAAACGTCCTACTGCCCGCCCTTGACCCAGAATTTCAGCAACAATGCCGCCATCAGGGCGCAAACAACGGAGAAAGAGAAGGCGCCATGCGTCAGCGCCCAGAGAAAAACATCCCGCAGGGGCACTCCCATCTCCAGGAACCCGGCGGCCAGCAAGGGACCAACGACCGCGCCGGCGTTGTCCATGGCCCGGTGCAGACCGAAGGCCAGCCCCCGTTGGTTCTCCCCCGCGGTTGCGGCAAGCAGCGCATCCAGGGGGGAGGTGAGCAGGCCCTTGCCCACCTGGTCGGCAAAACGCAGCGCCAGCACCGCCGGCCAGCTTGCCGCCAGGTAGAACAGGAGGCGAGAAAGGGCGGTGAGGCTGTACCCCATCACCACCCAGCCCTTGGCGCGGCCGAAGCGGTCCACCAGAACGCCGGAAAAGAGCTTCAGCAGGCTGACCGTGGCCTCGGCGACGCCATCGATCAGACCCATGGCGCTAGGCAAACGCTGTTCGGGTCGAAGTTGGCGGCTCCCATGGCGACGTAGTGCATGCCGTCGAAGGCACCTCCCATCAACACCGCCCCGCCCAGATTCCTGGCGGAAAAAAGGAAAG
>JBFXHL010000064.1:0-14168 GCA_050177075.1 Sulfuricellaceae bacterium
CTCTATCGTACCGCTCTCTCCTTTACTGCCCAGTTCCGTCCCTGATTCTTCACTTCGTGCGGGGACGGGTATAATCACCCGGTTACCACGCCACGAGGCGCAATATGCTTTTGATGATCGACAACTACGACTCCTTCACCTACAACCTGGTGCAGTATTTCGGCGAGCTGGGGGAGGAAGTGAAGGTGGTCCGCAACGACGAGATCGACCTGGCGGGCGTCGCCGCCCTCAAGCCGGACCATATCGTCATTTCCCCCGGCCCCTGCACCCCCGCCGAAGCGGGGGTATCGGTGCCGGTGATCAAGGAATTCGCCGGCAAGGTGCCCATCCTCGGCGTCTGCCTGGGCCACCAGAGCATCGGCCAGGCCTTCGGCGGGCGGATCATCCACGCCAAGCAGGTGATGCACGGCAAGACCTCCCAAATCCACCACAAGGACGAGGGGGTGTTCCGCGGCCTGCCCAACCCCTTCCAGGCCACCCGCTACCATTCCCTGGTGATCGAGCGGGAGACGATGCCCGACTGCCTGGAAATCACCGCCTGGACCGAGGACGGCGAAATCATGGGGGTGCGCCACAAGACCCTGGCGGTGGAGGGCGTGCAGTTCCATCCCGAGTCCATCCTCACCGAGCACGGCCATGCCATGCTGGAGAACTTCCTCAAGGAGAAGCGGGCATGATCACCCACCAAGCCGCCCTCAACATCCTCCTCGCCCGTCAGGACCTGGACCGGGAGGAGATGCTGTCCCTGATGCGCCAGATCATGGGCGGCGAGCTGACCCCGGTGCAGATCGCCGGCCTTCTCATTGCCCTGCGCGCCAAGGGCGAGACGGTGACGGAAATCGCCGCCGCCGCGGAGGTGATGCGGGAACTGTCCACCAAGGTGCCGGTGGCGGGGGACGAACATCTGGTGGATACCTGCGGCACCGGCGGCGACGGCGCCCACACCTTCAACATCTCCACCGCTTCCGCCCTGGTGGCGGCGGCGGCAGGGGTGAAGGTGGCCAAGCACGGCGGGCGTTCGGTGTCCTCCACCTGCGGTTCCGCCGACGTGCTGGAGGGCCTGGGGGTCAACGTCAACCTGACGCCGGAGCAGGTGGCGCAAAGTATCGAGACCGTGGGGGTGGGCTTCATGTTCGCGCCCAACCACCACAGCGCCATGAAATACTCCGCGCCGGTGCGGCGGGAGCTGGGGGTGCGCACCCTGTTCAACCTCCTCGGCCCCCTCACCAACCCCGCCGGGGCGAAGAATCAGGTCATGGGCGTCTACGCCAGGGAGCTGGCGCTGCCCATCGCCCATGCCCTCAACCAGCTCGGCGCCCGCCACGTGCTGGTGGTCCACGGCGGCGACGGCATGGACGAAATCACCATTACCACCGAAACCTACGTCGCCGAGCTGAAGGATGGCGGCATCATGGACTACGCCGTGGACCCGGAGGCCTTTGGCATGAAGCTGGGCTCCGTCGAGGAGCTCAAGGTCCACGACCCCGCCGAAGCCAAGGCCAAGCTGTTGGCGGTGCTGGACAATGCGCCCGGGGCGGGACGGGACATCGTGGCCCTCAACGCCGGGGCGGCGATCTACGTCGGCGGCCTGGCCGGCACCCTGGCGGCGGGGGTGGAGAAGGCCCTCCAGGTGCTGGCCAGCGGCGCGGCCAAGGCCAAGCTGCAGGCCCTGGTCGAATTCTCCAACCGCTTCAAGATGGCGTGATGTCGGATATCCTGCAGAAAATCCTGGCCGTGAAGGCCGAGGAAGTGGCGGCCGCCGTGGCGCGCAAGCCACTGTCCACCGTGCGTGCCGAGGCCGAGCGCAACGTGCCTGCCCGGGGTTTCGTGGCCGCGATCCGGCACAAGCTGGAGGCGGGACGGCCGGCGGTGATCGCCGAAATCAAGAAGGCCAGCCCGAGCAAGGGCGTGATCCGGGAGAACTTCGACCCCGCCGCCATTGCCGAGAGCTACGCCATCCACGGCGCGGCCTGCCTGTCGGTGCTCACCGACGAGCGGTTCTTCCAGGGCGGCGAAGCCTACCTGCGCCAAGCCCGGGCGGCCTGCGGCCTGCCGGTGCTGCGCAAGGACTTCATGATCGACCCCTATCAGGTCTACGAGGCGCGGGCCATGGGGGCGGACTGCATCCTCCTCATCGTCGCGGCCCTGGACCTGGTTCAGATGCAGGAGCTGGAGGCGGTGGCGGAGGAGCTGGGGATGGGGGTGCTGGTGGAAACCCACGACGCCGCCGAGCTGGAGCTGGCGCTGCGGCTCAAGACCCCCTTGGTGGGCGTCAACAACCGCAACCTGCGCACCTTCGAGGTGAGCCTCGCCAACACCCTGGACCTGCTGCCCCGGGTGCCCAAGGACCGCATCGTGGTCACCGAAAGCGGCATCCTCAAGCCCGAGGACGTGGAGCTGATGCGCCGCCACGAGGTGAACGCCTTCCTGGTGGGCGAAGCCTTCATGCGCGCGCCGGACCCGGGCGCGGCCCTGGCGGCGCTGTTCGCTTAAGAGCCTATTTCAGTAGGTTTCGTGTCCCGCGTTGTGGCCAGAAAGCGCGTCTGCTTTGTCGCACGGGGCTCTAGGGCGTGGTAAGCACCTGATTGCGGCCTTTTTCCTCGGCCGCCGCCAGGGTGTTCTCGGCCAGGCTCAACAGCTCGGTCGGCGGGCGGGGACGGTCCGGAGTGGCGGTGGCCGTTCCGCCCGACAGGGAGATACGCCCCAAGGGCGAGTCGGCGTGGGGAATGCCCAGGTCGCCGACGCTCAGGCGCAGTTTTTCCGCCACCAGCCAGGCGCCCTCCCGGTCGGTTTCCGGCAGCAGGCAGGCGAACCCGCCTTCGCTGAAGCGCGCCAGCAGGTCGCCGGGGCGCGCCATTTCCCCCTTGAGTTCCCGGGCCACCATCCGCAGCACCTCATCGGCCATCAGGTCGCCGTAACGCAGACGGTATTCCTCCAGATAGTCCACCTCCAGCCGCACCAGGGAAAGTGGGCGGCGGTGGCGCCGGGCCCGCTGCCATTCGTGCTCCAGGGCGTGCTCCAGTTGTCGCCGATTGGCGAGGCCGGTCAGTTCGTCCCGGTCGGTGAGGCTGTGGAGCTTCTCACGGCAACGCTGCCAAGCCAGCAAGTGGCCGATGCGCAGGCGGGCCAGGTGGGGGTCGAGGGGCTTGGCGAGAAAATCCGCCGCGCCGCAGAGCAGACCCCGCTCCGCCTCCGCTTCCTCGCCCAGGGCGGAGAGCAGCAGGACGGGGATTTCCCGCGTCCGGGGATCGTCCCGCAGCCGCTGGCAGAGGGCGAAGCCATCCATGTCGGTGAGCATCGCGTTGGCGACCACCAGGTTGGGGGCCAGCTCCTGGGCGGCTTCGATGCCTTCCTCCCCGGAGAGGGCGGTGAACACTTCATAGTCGGCCTGGAACAGGTCGTTCAGCATTTCCACGTCGGCGGTCGCGTCATCCACGATCAGCAGGCTGGTGCGGCTTTCCGTCACGGTTGGTTTCCTCTTCTTGTTACGGCTTGGAACCGGTGCTCAGTGTATCCGCTTCCTCCGCCAAGCGTTGCAGGGCGGGGGCGATGGTCACCGGATATTCTAGCCCTTTTTCCAGGCGGCGCAGGGGTTCGGGCAGGACGGCGAGCTGGGAAGCGGCATGGGCGCGGATTTCCTCCAGGGACGGCGCGGGGGCCAGCCTCCTGCCGTCGGCCATGACCCGTTGCAGGAGAGGCTCTCCCGGCTGGCGGTCTCCGTCCACGGTCAGGGTGTCCCCGGCCATGCGCCCTTCGGCGTCGAAGCGACGGTATATCTGCTTGCGGCCCGGCCAGGTGGCTTTCCCCTCGGAGCGTTTGCGCTTGGGGCGGCCGGCGTATTCCTGCAGCTTATAGGCGCAGTTGAGGTAGGGCTGGTCGGCGCAGGTGGCGAGGCGGGTGCCGAGGCCGAAGCCGCCGATGGGGGCGTCGGCCAGTTCCTGCAATGCGTACTCGTCCAGGTCGCCGCTGGCGAAAATGCCCACTTCCGGCAGGCCGCCCTGGTCCAGGATGCGCCGCACCTTGCGGGCGTGGTCGGCGAGGTCGCCGGAATCGAGACGCACCGAGCGGATGTTGACCCCCTGCGCCTTCAGCCCCGGCGCCAGCTCCACCACCTTGCGGGCGGCGGCCTCGGTGTCGAAGGTGTCGATGAGGAAGGTGACGTTCCGGGGCAGGGACAGGGCGAAGTCGGCGAAGGCCCGCGCCTCGTCGTGGTGGGCCAGGATGAAGGAATGGGCCATGGTGCCGAAGGCGGGAATGCCGTAGCGCTGTTCCGCCAGGACGTTGGAGCTGCCGGCGAAACCCGCCAGGTAGGCGGCCCGGGCCGCCGCCAAGCCGGCATCGGCGCCGTGGGCGCGGCGCAGGCCGAATTCCACCAGCAGCTTGCCGGGTGCGGCGAGGACGGCGCGGGCGGCCTTGGAGGCCACCATGGTCGGGTGCTGGAGCAGGTTGATGAGGCGGGTTTCCACCAGCTGGGCTTCGGGCAAGGGCGCGACGACCTGAAGCAGCGGCTCGTCGGGGAAGAACGCGGTGCCCTCGGGCAGGGCGCGGACTTCGCCACGGAAGCGAAAATCCGCCACGTAGTCGAGAAAGCGGCGGTTGAAGCGGCCGCTGGCTTCCAGCCAAGCCACCTCCTCGGCGCTGAAACGGGCGTTCTCGAGGAATTCCAGGGCCGATTCCAACCCCGCCGCCAGGAGGAAGCCGCGGCATTCCGGCAGACGCCGGGTGTAGAGCTCGAACACGGCGGTGTCGGCCATGCCGTGGTCCAGGTAGGCCTGGAGCATGGTGAGCTGGTAGAGATCGGTGAGCAGCAGGCTGTCGGCGCCGCTCATGACAGCTCCGCCGTCGTCGCCAGCACCGCGCCGTGGCCCGCCATTTCGGCCACGGCCCGCTCGCCGTCGCCGGGGTGGACGTCCACCGCCCGGATGGCGTCCGTCAGGACCACTACCCGGTAGCCAAGCCGGAGGCCGTCCAGCACCGTGTTGAGGACGCAGTAGTCGGTGGCCAAACCGCCGACGAAGAGTCGGCTGACGCCCTGCTCCCGCATCCGCCGGTCCAGGTCGGTGCCCTCGAAGCCGGAGTAGGAATCCTTGGCCGGGTCGTGGCCCTTGCCGATCAGGACGATGGGCAGGGCGGGGGGGAGTCGCAGGGCGGGAGCGAAGCCAGCGCCGGGGCTGCCCGCCACGCAGTGGGGCGGCCAGGGTCCGCCCTGGGGGACGAAGGAGCAATGGTCCGGCGGGTGCCAATCCCGCGTGGCGTACACCGGCAGTCCGCGCTCGGTGAAGAGGGCGATGCAGCGGTTGAGGGGCGGGACGACCCGGTCTCCTCCCGCCACGGCCAAGGCGCCGCCGGGCAGGAAGTCGTTCTGCACGTCCACCAGCACCAGGGCGTCGCCCGGTCCGGCAATCAGGGAAGCGTGGTTTTGCATGGCTGCCTTTTGATCTCGGCTCTTGGAAGCGGCCACGTCCCTGAATCAGGCGGGTTGCCGCATCAGGTCGCCAGGCCGGTCACCCACTGAGTATAGAGCCTGTCCGCCACGGCGTTGAGGGCGGCCACCCGCCGGTCGAGGTTTTCCGCCATGGTTTCGGCGGTCTGCACCGCCGGGCTGGCGAGGGCGGCGGCGATTTCGTCGGCGCCCTGGGTGCCCCATTCCCGCACCATGTCGGCGGTCATCTCCACGTGGCACTGCATGCCCAGGTGCTTGCCCAGGGCGTAGGCCTGGTTGGCGCAGTGGGGGCTGGAGAGGATGCGTTCCGCGCCGGGGGGGAGGGAGAAGGTTTCGCCGTGCCAGTGGAAGGAGAGAAAGCGTTCGATGTCGCCGAACCAGGCGCGGGCGGTGGCGGAATCCGCCACGCTGACCTCGCCCCAGCCGATCTCCTTCACCGGGTTGCGGCCGACGCTGCCGCCGAGGGCCTTGGCGATGAGCTGGCCGCCGAGGCAGTGGCCGAGCACCGGGATGTCCCGTTCCACGGCGGCGCGAACCAGGGCCAGGGCCGGGGGAATCCACGGCAGGTCGTCGTTGACGCTCATGGGGCCGCCCATGAATACTAAGCCGGAGAAAGCGCCGGGGTCGGCGGGGACCGGCTCGTCGGCGTCGATGGCGACCAGCTGCCAGGGAATGGAACGGCGGTCGAGGAACGTGGCAAAATAACCCGGACCTTCGGTGGGGTAGTGCCGGAAAATCGCAACGGGTTTCATACGCGGAGGCTTCCTTGATGAGAAAACTGTCGCTCCATTCTATGGTCCTTTCGGCGCTGCTGCTATCCGCCGTTGGGGTAGCACGGGCCACCGATGTCAGCGTTACCGGCCTCTTTACCGGCAAGGCCATGCTCTCCCTCAACGGCGGCGCGCCGCGCATGGTGAGCGCGGGCCAGAGCATCGACGGGGTGAAGCTGATCAGCGCCGATTCCAACGCCGCGGTGCTGGAGGTGGACGGCAAGCGCAAAACCCTCGGCCTGGGGCAGGGCATCTCGGTGGGCGGCGGTTCTTCGTCGGGCAGCCAGACGGTGACCCTCACTGCCAATTCCCAGGGGCACTTCGTCACCCTGGGCAGCATCAACGGCGCCACCACCCGCTTCGTGGTGGACACCGGCGCCACCTACGTTTCTCTCAGCAGCGCCGAGGCCCGACGCTTGGGGCTGGACTACAGCCGGGGCGAGCGGGGCGCCATGTCCACCGCCAACGGCGTGGTGCCCGCCTACAAGGTGACCCTCAACACCGTGCGTGTGGGGGACATCAGCATGAACCAGGTGGACGCGGCGGTGATCGAAGGCGGCTCGCCGCCGGTGACGCTGCTGGGGATGAGCTTCCTCAACCGGGTGGAGATGAAGCGGGACGGGGATACCATGACCCTGAAGAAACGCTATTGAGGCTTGTTGGAACGCGCCCATCGGAAATTAGTTGAGGCTGCGACTACCGTCAGTCGTGGGGAGGGGCGAACTACCGGTTCTGATGGAAGCGCTCGACTTGGCGCGGTCGTCATTCTCCTTCCCAGTAGCTGAGCGACTGGCCCTCGCGCCCCACGTGGACAAACCGCTGCGGCTTGCCGTCGGCGTCCGGGCCGAGTTCGACAAGGACGCCGAATTTTCCGGAATCGGGGTAATCCACCACTTCCGGCGACAGTTTCGTGCTCACGGCCAGGTAGCGGAGCTCCTCGGTGCCGGTGTTGGTGATCTTATGCGCCTTCTCCTTCCCGCCCGGCGGGCAGGCAATGACGTCGCCAGCGCGAATCGGGTGGACGTCGCCGCCAATTCGCAGCTCCCCGGAGCCCTGCAGGACGAAGAACATCTCTTCGTTAGCATGGTGGTTGTGGAGCGGGAATGCGCTCTTGCCGGGCGGTACGGCGGTGATGTTGTACCCCAGCTTCCGGGCGCCAATGCGCGGGCCGATGAACCCCATCTTCGCCTCGTAGCGTTCCGCAGCGGTGCCGGCGAGGGCGGCGCCAGCAGGCCAGGGTTCCAGGGCAACGTCGGCGATATTGATGATCGGTTTCAGCATTCAGGTCTCCAAACGGTAACTTGCACCTATGTCCGGCGTTTCAACTCGGCGGAGATTGGTCGCCGGCGTAGCCAACTCGCTGGCAGAATGATCGATAACACATAGTGTCGCCGGCGTTGCCCAGGCCCAAAAACATTATACGCCCTCCGGAAGCTTCGACTGCATCATGTCCCTTCGATTCAACTTGCGCCCATCCACCACGAAGGTGCCATCGCCAACGGCGTGCAGGGTTCGCTGCTCCTTTCGGGAACCATCGAAATAAGCCGCGACGCCTTCGAGGACAAGGATGTTGTGCTTTTTGACGATGTCGACAACCTTGCATTCGATATTCGCCAGGCATTCCTTGATCAGCGGCGGCCTGACGTGCTTTCCCGGCACGGGCGTCAGGCCGGGAAACGGGGGACAGACCACGGTTTTGCACCTTGGTTTTGCGGAACCCGATTCGCTTAGTGCTTCGTCTTATCCCTTTCGATCAGGGCATAGGCAGAGTGATTATGGATGGATTCGAAATTTTGGTTCCGGCGTAACGTTGGCCTGTCGGCAAACGTTAGCCTTCACCCGAACTGTGAATCAATTCACGGTCTTGTCGCGCTCGATGAGGGCGTAGGCAGAATGGTTGTGAATCGATTCAAAGTTCTCCGCTTCGGCGACAGAAACGGGGGACAGACCACGGTTTTGCTACAGATTTCAGGGCGAAACCGTGGTCTGTCCCCTATTATTCTATTATTTTTTGTGAAGATGGAGAAGTGAGAAGTGGGCCGGCGACAGGACTCGAACCTGCATACTTCGCTGCCCCTGGCAGTTAGCCATTACCCGTCGGCGGACAGCCGGCCCGTTTGAAGGATAGCACCACCGTGCATGAAATTGAAGTCCAGTCCGGAGAGGTGGAGCCCCTGCTCAACCGCCTTATCGAGCAAGGCGAGGACATGACTGCAGTAATAGGGGACAGCCCACGGTTTTGCACCTTGGTTTTGCGGAACCCGAATCGCATAGTGCTTCGTCTTATCCCTTTCGATCAGGGCATAGGCAGAGTGATTATGGATGGATTCGAAATTTTGGTTCCGGCGTAACGTTGGCCTGTCGGCAAACGTTAGCCTTCACCCGAACTGTGAATCAATTCACGGTCTTGTCGCGCTCGATGAGCGCGTAGGCAGAATGGTTGTGAATCGATTCAAAGTTCTCCGCTTCGGCGATGTAGGCGTCGATACGGGCGTCCCGGTTGAGGGCGGCGGCCACGTCGCGAACCAGGTCCTCGACGAACTTGGGGTTGTCGTAGGCCCGCTCGGTGACGAATTTCTCATCGGGGCGCTTGAGGAGGCCGAACAGCTCGCAGGAGGCCTGGTCTTCCACCAAGTGCGCCACGTCCTCGATCCACAGCATGCTGTTGGGGCGCAGGGTGACGGTGACGTGGGAGCGCTGGTTGTGGGCGCCGTAGTCGGAAATCTTCTTCGAGCAGGGGCACAGGCTGGTGACGGGCACCACCACTTTCATGGTGAAGGTGTATTTGCCCTGGTTGATTTCGCCGATGAAGGTCACGTCGTAGTCCATCAGGCTCTGCACGCCGGAGACGGGGGCGGCCTTGTTGATGAAGTAGGGGAAGCTCATCTCGATGTGGCCGGATTCGGCTTCCAGACGCTGCACCATCTCCCGCAGCATGGGCTCGAAGTTCTCCACCGAAATCTCACGCTCGCGGGTGTTGAGGATTTCCACGAAGCGGGACATGTGGGTGCCCTTGAAGTTGTGGGGCAGGTAGACGTACATGTTGAACATGGCCACGGTGTGCTGCACGCCGCCGCTCTTGTCGGCCACCCGCACGGGATGGCGCAGGGCCTTGATGCCTACCTTGTCGATGGCGATCTGGCGGGTGTCGGAATAGCTTTGCACATCCTCGATGCCAGTGTCGCAGGCCGGATCGTTGACATCGCAGGGCGTGTTGCAGTTGCTCATTTTCTGTTCCTCGGTATGACACTTCATTGCCGCCAGTATAACGGAAGGCGAATAGTTGAGTAAATAACTAGGATAAGCGGGCCCGGATGGCGGCGACGATGCCGGCGCTGTCCAGGCCGCATTCCGCCAGCAGTTTGGCGGTGTCGCCGTGCTCCACGAAGCGGTCGGGCAGGCCCAGGTGCAGCAGGGGGCTGGCCACCCCGTCCTTGGCCAGGGCTTCGGCCACGGCGCTGCCGGCGCCGCCCATGACGGCGTTCTCCTCCACCGTGACGACGAGGTCGTGGGTGGCGGCGAGCTTGATCGCCAGGTGCGCGTCCAGGGGTTTGACGAAACGCATGTTGGCCACGGTGGCGTTGAGCTCTTCCCCCGCCGCCAGGGCCGGCTGGAGCAGGCTGCCGAAGGCGAGGATGGCGACCTTCTCGCCGTGGCGGCGGACTTCGCCCTTGCCCAGGGGGAGGGGCTGCATTTCCTTCTGCGGCGCCACGCCGGGGCCGGTGCCGCGGGGGTAGCGCACCGCCGTCGGGCCGTCGTGGGCGAAGGCGGTGGCGAGCATTTGGCGGCATTCGTTCTCGTCGGCGGGGGTCATCACCGCCATGTTGGGAATGCAGCGCAGGTAGGAGAGGTCGAAGGCGCCGGCGTGGGTGGGGCCGTCGGCGCCCACCAGGCCGGCGCGGTCGATGGCGAACACCACCGGCAGGTTCTGCAGGGCCACGTCGTGGATCACCTGGTCGTAGGCCCGCTGGAGGAAGGTGGAGTAGATGGCCACCACCGGCTTCAGCCCCGCCTTGGCCAAGCCGGCGGCGAAGGTGACGGCGTGCTGCTCGGCGATGCCCACGTCGAAGTAGCGGGCCGGGAATTCCTCGGAGAAGCGCACCAGGCCGGAACCCTCGCGCATGGCGGGGGTGATGCCCACCAGGCGCTCGTCCCGCAGGGCCATGTCGCACAGCCAGTCGCCGAAGACTTGCGTGTAGGTGAGCTTGCCGGCGCTTTCCTCGATGCCCGCGTCGGGGTCGAACTTGGCCACGCCGTGGTAGCGGCAGGGGTCGTCCTCGGCGAACTTGAAGCCCTTGCCCTTCTGCGTCACCACGTGGAGGAACTGGGGGCCGGAGAGCTGCTTGATGTTGTTCAGGGTGGTGACCAGCACGTCCAGGTCGTGGCCGTCGATGGGGCCGATATAGTTGAAGCCGAATTCCTCGAACAGGGTGCTCGGCGTCACCATGCCCTTCATGTGCTCCTCGGCGCGCTTGGCCAATTCGAGCATGGGCGGCATCTTCGACAGCACCTTCTCGCTCGCCTTGCGGGCGGCGGCGTAGAAGCGGCCCGACATGAGCTTGGCGAGGTAGTTGTTGAGGGCCCCGACGTTGGGGGAGATGGACATGTCGTTGTCGTTGAGGATCACCAGCAGGTCGGTGTCCATGGCGCCGGCGTTGTTGAGGGCCTCGAAGGCCATGCCGCCGGTCAGG
This sequence comes from Sulfuricellaceae bacterium, assembly GCA_050177075.1. GTDB lineage: Bacteria > Pseudomonadota > Gammaproteobacteria > Burkholderiales > UBA9220 > UBA2239. Next base: position 10,905 of record JBFXHL010000064.1, read on the forward strand.
GCGCCGTCGCCGATGATGGCCACCGCCTTGCGTCCCTGGCCTTCCTTCCTGGCCGCCACGGCCAGGCCCAGGGCGGCGGAAATGGAAGTACTGGAATGGCCGGCGACGAAGGCGTCGTACTCGCTCTCCTCCGGCTTGGGAAAGCCGGACAGGCCGCCGTGTTGGCGCAGGGTGTCCATGCGGCCCCGGCGGCCGGTGAGCACCTTGTGGCCGTAGCTCTGGTGGCCCACGTCCCACACCAGGTGGTCGAAGGGGGTGTTGAAGACGTAGTGCAGGGCGACGGTCAGTTCCACCGCCCCCAGGTTGGAGGAAAGGTGGCCGCCGGTCTTGGAGACGCTCTCGATCAGGAATTCGCGCAGCTCCTCCGCCAGTTGCGGCAGTTGGGAGCGCTCCAGCTGGCGAAGCTGTTCGGGGGTGTCGATGGTTTCGAGCAGGGCGTGCATGGGGGCCGTCAGTAACTGCGCTGGATGATGTAGGCGGCGAGCTGGCCCAGGCGCTTGGCCCGGTCGCCGAAGGGGGCGAGGGCGTCGAGGGCGTCCCGGTGCAGGTCGGCGGCCATCTGCTTGGCGGCGGAAGCGCCCAGCAGGGTGACGTAGGTGGGCTTGTCGTTGGCCGCGTCCTTGCCGGCGGTCTTGCCCAGGGTGGCGGTGTCGGCCTCGGCGTCGAGGATGTCGTCCACTACCTGGAAGGCGAGGCCGACGCACTTGGCGTAGCGGTCCAGGGCGGCGTTCTCGGCTTCGGCCAGGGGACGTCCGCAGCGGGCGCCCAGGAGCACGGCGGCACGGATGAGGGCGCCGGTCTTGTGGATGTGCATGAACTCCAGTTCCGGCAGGGACAGGGGCTTGCCCACGCTGTCCAGGTCGATGGCCTGGCCGCCGGCCATGCCCCGGGAGCCGGAAGCGACGGCAAGGAGCTTCACCATTTCCAGCTGGGTGCGGGGCTCGTCGGCCAGCTGGTGGTCGGCCAGGAGCTGGAAGGCCAGGGTCTGGAGGGCGTCGCCCACCAGGAGGGCCGTGGCCTCGTCGTACTGCACGTGGCAGGTTGGCTTGCCCCGGCGCAGGGTGTCGTTGTCCATGGACGGCAGGTCGTCGTGGACCAGGGAGTAGGCGTGGACCAGCTCCACGGCGGCGCCGGCGATTTCAACCCGGCTGGCGTCAGCGCCCGTCGCTTCGCCGGCGGCGAAGGCCAGCAGGGGGCGCACCCGCTTGCCGCCGCCGAGGACGGCGTAGCGCATGGCGTCGTGCAGGCGCTGGGGGGCGATGTCGGCGGCGGGCAGCAAGCGGGCCAGCGCGTCCTCCATCCGTGCCTGGAGGGGGGCGGCCCAGGCCTGGAAATCAGCGGGGTTCATCGGTGGCGGTGAAATCCTGCAGGGCGCCGCTCTCGGTCAGTACCTTCACCTGCTGCTGGGCGTCGGCCAGGGTCTTCTGGCAGTACTGGAGCAGCTCGGCGCCGCGCTTGTAGGCGGCCAGGGACTGGTCGAGGGGCAGCTGGCCGCCTTCCATGGTGGCGACAAGGCTTTCCAGTTCGGCCAGGGCGGATTCGAAGGTTTTGGGGGTGGGGGCGGACTTACCCATGGCGGTGAGGCGTGCAAAAGCGTAAACATACCGCAACGGACGGGGCGCGGTCAATGCAAGCCCCCGCCGGGAAAGCGGAATCGGCCGCCCTTCCGGGCGGCCGGTGGCTCACTCGAAGCTGTCTGCGTTGGCCTCGAGGTTTTCGTGGAAGCGCTGCCGCATATCCTCCTCGAAGAAGAACTGCGGCTTGCCGAAGGCGGGTTTCAATTCGTCGAGCCAGGTTGCCTGGTCGTCGAACTCGGCGAAGAAGGGCCGATGCACCCAGTCCGGATCGCGGCCCTGGAGAAAGCGCAGTTCGAACACCTGCTGGCCCATGACCTCCGTCGCGCCAAGGACGTGGATTTTTCCCGGGTTGGCGGACATGCTCGGCCCCCGCACGTTGCGGCACAGGCCGCTGACCTGCTGGTAGGCCTGGCGGTAAATCTGCCACGCCTCCACCAGGGGGACGGCGAAGTATTGCTGGGCGCCGGTGTTGCGGGCGATGAACATGTAGTAGGGGATGCAGCCCAGGTCCACCTGGCGGTTCCACATCTCGGCCCACGCCGCCGGGTCGTCGTTGATGTGGCGCAGGAGGGGGGACTGGGTGCGGATCACCGCCCCCGTTTCGCGGATGTTGCGGATCGCCTGGTGTACCACCTCCGGCTCCAGTTCCTTGGGGTGGTTGAAGTGGGCCATCACCGCCAGGTGCTTGCCCGCCTCGCCCACCTTGCGGAACAGGGCGAGGAGCTCCTCGCTGTCCTTGTCGGCGGTGAAGCGGTAAGGCCAGTAGGAAATGGCCTTGGTACCCAGGCGGATGCGGCGCAGGCCGGGCAGGTCGGCGCTGAGCAGGGGCTCGATGTAGCCGGCCAGGTTCCTGGCCGACATGATCAGGGGGTCGCCGCCGGTGAACAGGACGTCGGTGACTTCCGGGTGTTCCTTGAGGTAGGCCACCAGGGTGTCGATTTCGCGGCTGGCGAATTTGAGGTCGGAAATGCCCACGAACTGCGGCCAGCGGAAGCAGAAGGTGCAGTAGGCATGGCAGGTCTGGCCTTGGCTGGGGAAGAACAGCACCGTCTGGCGGTACTTGTGTTGCATGCCGTCGAGGGGTTCGCTGCGGAATACCGGCACGTTGTGGTCGGCCTGGCCGGCGGGGTGGGGGTTGAGCTCCATGCGGATGCGGTTGGCCGCGGCGGTGACGATAGACGGGTCGGCGCCGCTTTTCAGCAGGCCGGCGATCTCGTCGTAGTGCTCGGGGCGCAGCATGTCGCGCTGGGGAAAGGTGAGAATGAACATCGGGTCGTCCGGGGCGCGGTCCCAGTCGATCAGGTGATCGACGACGAAGTTGTTGGCCTTGAACGGCAGCACGCGGCCAACAACTTCGATGTCGAATTTCTGCGCTTCCGTGAGCTTCGCCATTTGCGGGATGTCGCGGAAGTTGTGCAGCAGGTAGGATTTGTAGGGCTGATGGGTGGGAAAATCGGCGACCAAAAGCTTCTGGCGGGTTGTGTGCGTCAACCGGAACCTCCTCTCTGGGTGCCCGCATTCACCGGGGGTGAGGGGCAATCTATTGATTTATCGGTGGTTGTCGAGGCCTCCTGGCGGAGGCGTCAATAAATCCGATGGGCGGCGGGCGGAGAAGTTCCCGGGGCGGAAATGGCGGGGAGCTTCCCGCGCGGCGGAATGTCACGCGGGAAGGGGGATTGGGCGGGGG
>JBFXHL010000065.1:0-14106 GCA_050177075.1 Sulfuricellaceae bacterium
TAGTCCAGGCGGGCACCCGTACCCGCATGGTGGTCAACCTTAATCGCCCCGCCACTTATGATACCCGCGTCGAGGGCAAAACCCTCCTGCACACCCTGCAAAGTCCGGAGGGGGTGAAAACCACTTCCAACGTCACCACCCGTTTCGCCGAAGCGGCCCCCGCCGCCCAACCCCATACGGTACGGGATATCGACTTCCGCCGTGGCACTAACAACGAGGGCCGTATTATTACCGATTTGTCCGACACCGCCGTCGGCATCGACATCCGCAAGCGCGGCAAGGATTTGGTGGTGGACATCAGCAATACCGGCTTGCCGCGGAACCTGGAGCGCAAGCTGGACGTGACAGACTTCGGCACCCCGGTCCAGTTCGTCGATACCAGCCGCAACGGCAGCAACGTGCGCATGGTCATCACCCCCAAGGGAAACTGGGAGTATTCCGCCTATCAGACCGACCGCCAATTCATCGTCGAGGTTAAGGGCGTGGATGAAGCAAGCAAGCCGGGCCTCGGCGAAGGCAAGGGCTATACCGGCGACAAGCTGTCCCTCAACTTCCAGAACGTGGAGGTTCGGGCCGTGTTGCAGGTGATCGCCGACTTCACCGGGCTCAATATCGTCACCAGCGATTCCGTCGGCGGCAGTTTGACGCTCCGCCTCAAGGACGTGCCCTGGGACCAGGCCCTGGCCATCATTCTGCAAAGCAAGGGGCTGGACATGCGCCGTTCCGGCAACGTGATCTGGATCGCCCCCCGGGACGAGCTCGCCACCAAGGAAAAGCTTGCTCTGGAATCCAAGCAGCAAATCTCCGAACTGGAACCGGTGCAAACCGAACGCTTCCAGATGAAATATCAAAAAGCAGCGGACGTGCAGAAGATTCTCAGCGACCCCAATCAGAAAATCCTCTCCAAGCGCGGCAGCGTGGTGGTGGACGCCCGGACCAACTCCCTATTCGTCCAGGACACGCCGAGCAAGCTGGAAGATATCCGGCGCCTGGTTGATCAAATCGATATTCCCGTCCGACAAGTGTTGATCGATGCGCGCATCGTCGAGGCGGGGGAAGATTTCTCCAAGAACATCGGCGCACGTTTGGGCGTCAATGACATGTCCAGCCGCCCGGACTCCACCAGCGGCCAGAGTAATATCCGGGCCAATGTGGGCGGTACTTTGGATACCACCACGTATTTGACCGGCCAGGTTTCCACGCCGATCCCCAAAATCAATCAATCCTATTCCGTCAACCTGCCCGCGAGCGGCATAGGGGGCTTCAATCCCGGCAGCATCGCCCTGTCGATTTTCCACGCGAACAGCAGCCGCTTCCTCAACCTGGAACTGTCGGCCCTGGAAGCCGACGGCGGCGGCAAGGTGATCTCCAACCCCCGAGTGGTTACGGCTGATCAAGTGGAAGCCACCATCGAGCAAGGTACGGAAATCCCCTACCAGCAAGCGACCAGCAGCGGCGCCACCAGCGTATCCTTCAAGAAGGCCACCTTGAGCCTGAAGGTAAAGCCTCAGATCACCCCGGACGACAACATCATCATGGACCTCAAGGTGAACAAGGATAGCGTCGGCACCACCACCACCGCGGGTCCCGCTATCAATACCAAGCAAGTGGCCACCCAGGTTCTGGTCGAGAACGGGGGCACGGTCGTCATCGGCGGCATCTATACCCAGGACAAACGCGATACGACGACCAAGGTGCCGGTATTGGGAGACATCCCGGTGGTAGGTTTCCTGTTCAAGAACCGTACTGCTTGGAACAATAAGACCGAATTGCTGATTTTCGTCACGCCGAAAATCGTCAAGGACGGTTTCAATATCCAATAACACTCATAATTAGCGGAACCACCGTCAAAGCCGTGCTCCTTGAGCACGGCTTTTTCCGTTACAATCCCCCATCATGAAAGGAAGCAAGACCGGCAACATATTTCTGGTGGGGCTGATGGGCGCCGGCAAAACGACCATTGGGCGGCAACTCGCCAAGTCCCAGGACAAGGATTTCCTCGATTCCGATCATGAAATCGAATCCCGCACCGGCGTCAACATTCCCACCATCTTCGAACTGGAAGGGGAAGGCGGCTTTCGTCTTCGCGAACGCGCCATGATCGATGAATTGACCCAGCGCAGCAATATCATACTAGCGACCGGCGGCGGCGCCGTATTGAACGAGCAAAACCGCGTTAATCTTCATTCCCGCGGCGTAGTGGTGTACCTTCGAGCAACAATCGCTGATCTTCTGGCCCGCACCCGCCACGACAAGAACCGGCCCCTGCTGCAGACCGCCGACCCGCAAAAAAAGCTGGAAGAGCTGTTCGCCCAGCGCGACCCCCTCTACCGGGAAATCGCCGACATCGTTATCGACACCGGCCAGCAGAGCGTGCCCCAACTGGTGCGCCAGCTGGAGAGAAAACTTCAGGAACTGAGCCCCGCCCATGCAAACCTTGACCGTTGAGCTCGGCGACCGCAGCTACCCGATTCACATCGGCGCCGGCCTGCTGGAACAGCCCCAGCTTATCCTGGGGCACTTGCCCATCAAGCAGGCGGTCATCGTCACCAACACCACGGTGGCGCCGCTTTATCTGGACAAACTTTCCGCCGGCCTGGAACGTAGCGGCGTGGCCGTGACTCCGGTGATCCTCCCTGATGGGGAGGAATTCAAGAACTGGGAAACTCTCAACCGCATATTCGACGCCCTGCTGGAAAATCGCGCCGAACGCAAGACCACCCTCATCGCCCTGGGGGGCGGGGTCATCGGCGACCTCACCGGCTTTGCCGCCGCCTGTTACCAGCGGGGGGTGCCCTTCATCCAGGTGCCCACGACCCTCCTGTCCCAGGTGGACTCCTCCGTCGGCGGCAAAACCGGCATCAACCATCCCCTGGGCAAGAACATGATTGGCGCCTTCTACCAGCCCCGCGTGGTGCTGGCCGACACCGCCACCCTGAATACCCTGCCGGACCGTGAGCTCTCCGCCGGCCTGGCCGAAGTGATCAAGTACGGCCTGATCGGCGACCTGCCTTTCTTCGACTGGCTGGAAGAGAATATGGACCGGCTCCTGGCCCGGGACCCGGAACCCCTGGCCTATGCCATCCGCCGCTCTTGCGAGAACAAGGCTGCCGTCGTGGCCGCCGACGAAAAGGAAGGCGGCATCCGCGCCTATCTCAACCTCGGCCACACCTTCGGCCACGCCATCGAGGCGGGGATGGGCTATGGCGTCTGGCTTCACGGCGAGGCGGTGGCCGGCGGCACCGTGCTGGCGGCCGACCTGTCCCGGCGCCTCGGCCACCTGAGCGATGCCGACGTGGAGCGCATCCGCGCCCTGCTGCGCCGCGCCCGCCTGCCCGATGCCGCCCCGGACCTGGGAGTGGAGGCCTACCTGAAGGCGATGGAAATCGACAAGAAGGTGGAAGGCGGGAAAATCCGCTTCGTCCTCCTGCGCCACATCGGCGAGGCCTTCATCAGCGGCGACGTGCCGGCGGATCTGCTGACGGCAACCCTCAAGGGTTATGTCCAGCCCCGCTGATCTCGCCCCCTACGCGGTCCAGGAGGCCAACTCCAAGGGGCGGCGCATTCCTGAGCCGCCTCCCACCAGCCGCAGTGAATTCCAGCGGGACCGGGACCGCATCATTCACTCCACCGCCTTCCGCCGCCTCGAATACAAGACCCAGGTCTTCGTCAACCACGAGGGGGACCTGTTCCGCACCCGCCTCACCCACAGCCTGGAAGTGGCCCAGATCGGCCGCACCGTGGCCCGCAACCTGGGCCTCAACCAGGACCTGGTGGAAGCCATCGCCCTGTCCCACGACCTGGGCCACACCCCCTTCGGCCACGCCGGCCAGGATGCCCTCAACGAGTGCATGAAGGACCATGGCGGCTTCGAACACAACCTCCAGTCCCTGCGGGTGGTGGACCAGCTGGAGGAAAGCTACGCCGAGTTCGACGGCCTCAATCTCACCTTCGAAACCCGGGAAGGCATCCTCAAGCACTGCTCGCCCCAAGACGCCAGGGAGCTGGGGGAGGTGGGGGAACGCTTCCTCAAGGGCGAACGCCCCTCCCTGGAAGCCCAGCTCACCAACCTGGCGGACGAAATCGCCTACAACAACCACGATATCGACGACGGCCTGCGCTCGGAACTGCTCACCCTGGAGCAACTGGAGGAGGTTCCCGTTTTCGCCCGCCACCTCCACGAGGTCTATGCCGCCTATCCCGGCCTCGGCGGCCGCCGTGTAATCCATGAAACCGTGCGGCGCATGATCGGGACCCTGGTCCTGGACCTCATCACCCAGAGCGCCGCCAACCTCCGCGACGCCGCCCCCCGGAGCCTCGACGACGTGCGCGCCGCCCCACCCCTGATGGCCTTCAGCCCCGCCATCCAGCAGGAGCAGAAGGAGCTCAAGACCTTCCTGCGCCAGCATCTCTACCGCCACTACCGGGTCAACCGCATGAGCAACAAGTCCCGCCGCATCGTGCGGGAACTGTTCGCCGCCTTCATGGACAACCCCACCCTGCTGCCGCCCCAGTTCCAGGAAAAGGCGAAACAGGACCAACCCCGCGTCATCGCCGACTACATCGCCGGCATGACCGACCGCTACGCCATGCGCGAATACCGCCGCCTGTTCGTGATGGAAGAATTGGCCTGAATCCCGCCGCCTTTTGCCGCAAACCGTTGTCCCCTCGCTGCTTTCCGGCTACAATTCAACGCTTTTCACTTGTTTTTCGAGTCGGCAATGGACAGACAACGTTGGTTGGACGGGACCCTATACAGCCCGCAATTTGAACAGGACAGCTGTGGCTTCGGCCTCATGGCCAACATGGACGACAAGGCCAGCCACTGGCTGGTCCAGACCGCCATCACCTCCCTGGCGAACATGACCCATCGCGGCGCCGTCGCCGCTGACGGCAAATCCGGCGACGGCTGCGGTCTGCTGTTCAAGAAGCCCGATTCCTTCCTGCGCGCCGTGGCCGCCGAATGCGGCTTCAGCGTCGCCGACCTGTACGCCGCCGGCCTGGTGTTCCTCAACCGGGACCCGGCCGTGGCCGAAGCCAGCCGCGCCACCCTGAAGCGGGAACTGGAGGCTCAGGGCTTGGCCGTCGCCGGCTTTCGCCCCGTCCCCACCGACAACAGTCCCCTCGGCGAATACGCCCTGGCCACCTTGCCCACCATCGAGCAGGTGTTCGTCAACGCCCCCGCCGGTCTGGACGAGGACGCCTTCGAGCGCAAGCTGTACATCGCCCGCCGCCGCGCCGAAAAGGCCCTGGAAAACAGCGACAAGGCCTTCTACATCCCCACCCTGTCGCCCAAGGTGATCTCCTATAAGGGCCTGGTGATGCCGGCCCACCTGCCGGTGTTCTACCCGGACCTCAGCGACGCGCGCTTCGCCTCCAGCTTGGCGGTGTTCCACCAGCGCTTCTCCACCAATACCTGGCCCGAGTGGCGCCTGGCCCAGCCCTTCCGCTTCCTCGCCCACAACGGCGAGATCAACACCCTGCAGGGCAACCGCAACTGGTCCCGGGCCCGGGAGCGCATTTTCGCCTCCGAGCACATCCCCAGCATGGACGACGTGCGCCCCATCGTTTCCTCCACCGGCTCCGATTCCTACAGCATGGACAACATGCTGGAAGGCCTGGTGATGGGCGGCGTCCCCCTGTTCCGCGCCCTGCGCCTGATGATTCCGCCCGCCTGGCAGAACGTCCAGTCCATGGACCCCGATCTGCGGGCCTTCTACGAATACAACTCGATGCACATGGAACCCTGGGACGGCCCCGCCGGCGTGGTGCTGACCAACGGCCGCTACGGCGTCTGCATCCTGGACCGCAACGGCCTGCGTCCCGCCCGCTGGGTGATGACCAAGGACCGCCATGTCACCATCGCCTCCGAAATCGGCGTCTGGGACTACAAGCCCGAGGACGTGCTGCAGAAGGGCCGGGTCAAGCCCGGCCAGATGGTGGCCGTGGACCTGCAGGAAGGCAAGCTGCTGCTGGCCGAGGACACCGACCGCATCGTCAAGGGCGCCCATCCCTACCGCCAGTGGCTGAAGGACAACGCCACCCGCCTGGAAAGCGGCATCAACGAGGACGACACCTTCCCGGTGCTCGAACCCCAAGCCTCCCTCATCTACCAGAAACTGTTCAACGTCTCCTTCGAGGAGCAGGACCAGGTGCTGCGCGTGCTCGCCGAGGAAGGCCAGGAGGCGATCGGCTCCATGGGCGATGACACCCCCATGGCGGTGCTGTCGCAGAAAATCCGCAGCCCCTTCGACTACCTGCGCCAGCAGTTCGCCCAGGTGACCAACCCCCCCATCGACCCGATCCGCGAAGCGATCGTGATGTCGCTGAACACCTGCTTCGGCCCCGAGCGCAACCTGTTCGAGGAAACCCCCGGCCACGCCAAGCGGCTGGAAGTCGCCTCCCCGGTCCTGTCGCCGGAGAAATTCGCCAAGCTCACCTCCCTCGCCGAGCCCGAGTACCGCAGTCTCACCCTGGACCTCAACTACGACCCGGCCAAGATCAACCTCAAAAGCGCCCTGGAAAACCTCGCCCGGCAGGCGGTGGAAGCCGTCAGGGCGGGAAACGTCATCCTAGTGCTATCCGACCGCAACATCGCCCAGGACAAGCTGCCGATCCACGCCCTGTTCGCCGTCGGCGCCGTGCACCATGCCCTGATCCGCGAAGGCCTGCGCTGCAACGCCAACCTCATCGCCGACACCGGCACCGCCCGGGACCCGCATCATTTCGCCTGTCTCATCGGCTACGGCGCCACCGCCGTCTATCCCTACGTGGCCTACCAGGCCATCAGCGACCTGATCAAGAGCGGCGAAATCAAGGGCCAAACCCTCAACGAGTCCCTGTACAAATACCGCAAGGGCATCAACAAGGGTCTGCTGAAAATCCTGTCCAAGATGGGCATCTCCACCGTCGCCAGCTACCGCGGCGCCCAGCTGTTCGAGGCCGTCGGCCTGCACGACGAGGTGGTGGCGATGTGCCTCCAGGGCACCGTGTCCCGCATCAAGGGGGCCAACTTCGACGACTTCGAGGCCGATCAGAAATCCCTCGTCCAGTTCGCCTACAACACCATGGAACCCCTGTCCCAGGGCGGCCTGCTGAAATTCGTCTATGGCGGCGAGTACCACGCCTACAACCCGGACGTGGTAACGGAGCTGCAAAAGGCGGTGCAAAAGGGCGACCGCGAAGCCTACCAGCGCTTCGCCGACCTGGTGAACAACCGCCCCGTGGCCATGTTACGGGACCTGATGAAGCTCAAGCTGGACGCCAACCCCATTCCCCTCGACGAGGTGGAGCCGGTGGAAGCCATCCTCAAGCGCTTCGACTCCGCCGCCATGTCCCTCGGCGCCCTCTCCCCCGAGGCCCACGAGGCCCTGGCCGAGGGCATGAACCGCCTCGGCGGCCGCTCCAACTCCGGCGAGGGCGGCGAAGACCCGGCCCGCTACGGCACGATCAAGATGTCCAAGATCAAGCAGGTGGCCTCCGGCCGCTTCGGCGTCACCCCCCACTACCTGGTGAACGCCGAAGTGCTGCAGATCAAGGTGGCCCAGGGCGCCAAGCCCGGCGAGGGCGGCCAGCTGCCCGGCGACAAGGTGTCGCCGATGATCGCCAAGCTGCGCTGCTCCAAGCCCGGCATCTCCCTCATTTCGCCGCCGCCCCACCACGACATCTACTCCATCGAGGACCTGGCCCAGCTGATTTTCGACCTCAAGCAGGTCAACCCCCAGGCTCTGGTGTCGGTGAAGCTGGTGGCCGAGCCCGGCGTCGGCACCATCGCCGCCGGCGTGGCCAAGGCCTACGCCGACCTGATCACCATCTCCGGCTACGACGGCGGCACCGGCGCCAGCCCCATCGCCTCGGTGAAGTACGCCGGCACCCCGTGGGAGCTGGGCGTCACCGAAGCCCAAACCGTGCTGCGGGCCAATGGCCTGCGCAGCCGGGTGCGCCTGCAGACCGACGGCGGCCTGAAAACCGGCATGGACGTAGTGAAGGCCGCCATCCTCGGCGCCGAGAGCTTCGGCTTCGGCACCGCGCCGATGATCGCCCTCGGTTGCAAATACCTGCGCATCTGTCACCTGAACAACTGCGCCACCGGCGTTGCCACCCAGAACGAGCGCCTGCGCAAGGATTATTTCATCGGTCTGCCCGAGATGGTGATGAACTACTTCACCTTCGTCGCCCAGGAAACCCGCGAGCTGATGGCCCGCCTCGGCGTGCGCAAGCTGGACGACCTCATCGGCCGCATGGACCTGCTGGAAGTGCTCGACGGCGAAACCGCCAAGCAGCGCAAGCTGGACATCCGCGTCCTGCTGGACCAGGGCGCCATCCCCGACTCCGAGCCCCGCTTCTGCACCCAGCCCACCAATCCGTCCTTCGACAAGGGCGAGCTGGCTGAGCAGATGGTCAAGGACGCCCTCGCCGCCATCAAGGCCAAGCAGCCTCTGGAGCTGTCCTACACGGTGCGCAACATCAACCGCTCCATCGGCGCCCGCCTCTCGGGCGAGATCGCCCGGGCCCATGGCGCCGACGGCCTGCCCGACGGCTGCCTGACCATCAGGCTCAGCGGCAGCGCCGGCCAGAGTTTCGGCGTCTGGAACGCCAGGGGCCTGACCCTGCACCTGGAAGGCGACGCCAACGACTACGTCGGCAAGGGCATGGCCGGCGGCCGCATCGTCATCCACCCGCCCAAGGGTTCGGCCTTCGTCGCCCACCACACCGCCATCATCGGCAATACCTGCCTCTACGGCGCCACCGGCGGCCAGCTCAACGCCGCGGGCATGGCCGGCGAGCGCTTCGCGGTGCGCAACTCCGGCGCCGTGGCCGTGGTGGAGGGCGCGGGCGACCACTGCTGCGAATACATGACCGGCGGCATCATCCTCGTCCTCGGCGACACCGGCCTCAATTTCGGCGCCGGCATGACTGGCGGTTTCGCCATGGTCTATGACGAAAGCGGCCACTTCGCCGACCGCTACAACAACGAACTGGTGGACATCCACCGCATCAACACCGAAAACACCGAGCAGTACCGCCACTACCTGCGGGAACGCCTGGAAGAGCACGCCAAGCTCACCGGCAGCGTACGGGCCCAGGAACTGCTCGACCAGTTCTCCGACCTGATCGGCAAGTTCTGGCTGGTGAAACCGAAAGCGCTGCATCTGGACAGCCTGCTTAAAGATTGAGCGCAATGGGGAAGAAAATGGCTGACGACGTTTTTCAATTTCTCAATATCGCCCGCCGGGACGGCGACAAAAAGGCCGCGGAGGCCCGCATCAAGGAATTCCGCGAAATTTATGCCCCCTTCGACGCCGCTCAGGCCAAGGAACAGGCCGGGCGCTGCCTCGCCTGCGGCAACCCCTACTGCGAGTGGAAGTGCCCGGTGCACAACTACATTCCCAACTGGCTCAAGCTGGTGAAGGAAGGCAACCTGTTCGAAGCGGCGGAAATGTCCCACAAGACCAACTCCCTGCCGGAGATCTGCGGCCGGGTCTGCCCTCAGGACCGCCTGTGCGAAGGGGCCTGCACCCTCAACGCCGGTTTCGGCCCGGTGACCATCGGCCAGGTGGAGAAATACATCTCCGACGAAGCCTTCAAGGCCGGCTGGCGCCCCGACATGAGCAAGGTGGTGAAAACCGGCAAGCGCGTCGCCGTCATCGGCGCCGGCCCCGCCGGCCTGGGCTGCGCCGACATCCTGGTGCGCCACGGCGTGACCCCGGTGGTGTTCGACCGCTACGAGGAAATCGGCGGCCTCCTCACCTTCGGCATTCCCGAATTCAAGCTGGAAAAATCCGTCGTCAAGCGGCGCCGCGAGGTGATGGAAGGGATGGGGGTGGAGTTCCGCCTCGGCACCGACGTGGGCAAAGACGTCTCCTTCCAACAGCTGGTGGACGAATTCGACGCCGTGTTCCTCGGCATGGGCACCTACAGCTACATGAAGGGCGGCTTCCCCGGCGAGGACCTGCCCGGCGTGCTCGAAGCGTTGCCCTTCCTCATCTCCAACGTGCGCCACTGCCTCGGCCTGCCTGGGGAATTCGTCTCCATGGCGGGCAAGCGCGTAGTGGTGCTGGGCGGCGGCGACACCGCCATGGACTGCAACCGCACCTCCATCCGTCAGGGCGCCGCTTCCGTGACCTGCGCCTACCGCCGGGACGAGGCCAACATGCCCGGCTCCAAACGGGAAGTGGCCAACGCCAAGGAAGAGGGCGTGCAGTTCCTGTGGAACCGGCAGCCAGTGGAAGTGGTGGGCAACGGCAAAGTCGAGGGCGTGAAGCTGGTCACCACCCAGCTCGGCGCCCCCGACCCCCGCGGCCGCCGTACGCCGGAAGTGATTCCCGGCAGCGAGGAAATCATTCCCTGCGACCACGTTATCGTGGCTTTCGGCTTCCGGCCCAACCCGCAACCCTGGTTCGCCGACTTCGGCATCGCCACCGACCAGGCCGGCCGCGTGGTGGCCAGCGGCCACCAGCATGCCTTCCAGACCGGCAACCCGAAAGTGTTCGCCGGCGGCGACATGGTGCGGGGCTCCGATCTGGTGGTGACGGCCATCAACGAAGGACGCCTGGCGGCCCGAGGCATCCTCGGCTACCTCGGGGTCTAATCCCTAACATCCGGGGCCAGCGCAAGCTGGCCTCGGCTTTTTTGCGGCGGGAAACCATGAGCAAACTGAAAAACGACACCTTCCTGCGCGCCCTGCTGCGCCAGCCCACCGACTACACCCCCATCTGGATGATGCGCCAGGCGGGCCGCTACCTGCCGGAATACAACGAAACCCGCGCCCGGGCCGGCAATTTCCTCAACCTGTGCAAGAATCCGGACCTGGCCACCGAGGTGACGCTCCAGCCCCTGGCCCGCTTTCCCCTCGACGCGGCGATCCTGTTCTCCGACATCCTCACCATCCCCGACGCCATGGGCCTGGGCCTGTACTTCTCCCAGGGCGAGGGCCCCAAGTTCGAGCGCCCCCTGCGGGACGAATGGGAAATCCGCGACCTCGCCGTTCCCGACCCCGACGTCCACCTGCGCTACGTCATGGATGCCGTGCGCCAGATCCGCAAGGCTCTCAACAACGAAGTACCCCTGATCGGTTTCTCCGGCAGCCCCTTCACCCTCGCCTGCTACATGGTGGAAGGAGGCTCCAGCAGCGACTTCGCCCTGGTGAAAACCATGGCCTACAGCCGCCCGGAACTGTTGCACCGCATCCTGGAGGTCAACGCCCAGGCGGTGACCGTTTACCTCAATGCCCAGATCGAGGCCGGCGCCCAGGCGGTAATGGTATTCGACTCCTGGGGCGGCGCCCTGTCCCACGCCGCTTACCGGGAATTCTCCCTCGCCTACATGGAGCGCATCGTCGCCGGCCTGAAGCGGGAGCACAACGGCGAGAAGGTGCCGGTGATCCTCTTCACCAAGGGCGGCGGCCTGTGGCTGGAATCCATCGCCGCCACCGGCTGCGACGCCGTCGGCCTGGACTGGACCGTGGATATCGGCGAGGCCCGCCGCCGCGTCGGCGACCAGGTGGCCCTCCAGGGCAACCTGGACCCGGCGGTGCTGCTCTCCACCCCCGAGGCGGTGCGGCGCGAAGCGGAAAAAGTGCTGGCCAGCTACGGTCAGGGTTCCGGCCACGTCTTCAACCTGGGCCACGGCATTTCCCAGTTCACCCCGCCGGAAAACGCCGCCGCCCTGGTAGAGGCGGTCCACGAGCTGAGCCGGCAATACCACTGACGGGGCGGCGGGGCGGACCATGGCGCCACCCATCGCCCGCGTCGTTCTCGACGTCCCCCTCGACGAGGCCTTCGACTACTTGGCCCCCGGCGCCACGCCCGAAGACATCGGTCGCCGCGTCCGGGTCCCCTTCGGCCGCCGCCAGGCGGTGGGGGTGCTGGTGGGGCTGGGCGATCGCAGCGACCTGCCCGCCGCCAAGCTCAAGACCGTCACCCACATCTTCCGCGACACGCCGCCCCTTTCGGCGGCGGACCTGAAGCTGCTGCGCTTCTGCGCAGACTACTACCACCATCCCCTCGGCGAGGTGGTCCTCAACAGCCTGCCCACCCGCCTGCGCCAGAGCGGCGAACAAAACCTGCCGTCGCGGCGGCGCTATCAGCTGACCCAGACCGGCCAAGCCCTGGACCCGGCGCAGCTACCGCCCCGTGCCGGGGTGCAAAGAAAGCTCCTCGCCCTGCTGCGGGAGAAGGGCGCCGCCTACCGGGAGGAAATCGCCGACCTCGCCGCCAGCGCCCCCCTGGCGCTGAAACAGTTCCTCGCCCAGGACTGGGTGGAAGAGCAAACGGAACTGCCGGATATTGCCCGGCCGGCCGGTGAGCCTCCCGCCCTTCCCCGTCTCTCTCCCTCCCAGGAGGCAGCGGTCCGGGCCGTGCGCGACGCCGGCCCGGCCTACCGGGTGTGGCTGCTCCACGGCATCACCGGCAGCGGCAAAACCGAGGTCTACCTGCGCCTCATCGCCGACTCCCTGGAGGCAGGGCGCCAGGCCCTGGTGCTGGTGCCGGAGATCAACCTCACCCCGCAGCTGGAGGAGCGCATCCGCCGGCGCTTTCCCGGCCGGGCTCTGGTCAGCCTCCACAGCGGCCTCAACGATACCGAGCGGGTCCACCACTGGCTGCTGGCCCAGGCGGGGCGGGCGGACATCGTTCTCGGCACCCGCCTGTCGGTCTTTACCCCCCTCCCCCGCCTGGGGCTGATCGTGGTGGACGAGGAGCACGACGGCTCCTACAAGCAGCAGGACGGCCTGCGTTACTCGGCCCGGGACGTGGCGGTGGTCCGCGCCAATCAAAGGAACGTCCCCATTGTGCTGGGTTCGGCTACGCCCTCCCTGGAAAGCTGGCACAACGCGCAAACGGGCCGCTATACCCTGCTGGAACTGCCCGAGCGGGCGGCGGAAAACGCCGCCTTGCCCGCCGTGCACCTGGTGGACGCGCGCCACCACAAGCCGGACCACGGCTTCACCGCCCCCCTGCTCAAGGCCCTCGCCACCCGGCTGGAACGGGGGGAGCAGAGCCTGGTGTTCATCAACCGCCGGGGCTTCGCTCCCGTCCTCTTGTGCTCCGCCTGCGGCTGGGCCGCCCCCTGCCACCGCTGCGCCACCCGACTGGTGGTCCACCTGCGGGAACGCATCCTGCGCTGCCACCACTGCGGCCACGAGGAGCGCATTCCCCTCGCCTGCCCCGCCTGCGGCAACGCCGACCTGGTCACCGTCGGCCACGGCACCCAGCGGGTGGAGGAAACCCTCGCCGCCCGCTTTCCCGAGGCCCGCGTTCTGCGGGTGGACCGGGATAGCACCCGGCGCAAGCACGCCCTGCGGGACATGCTGGACCAAGTCCACGGCGGCGAGGCCGACATCCTGGTGGGCACCCAGATGCTGGCCAAGGGCCACGATTTTCCCCAGCTCACCCTAGTAGGCATTCTCGACGCCGACGGCGCCCTCTACAGTTCGGACTTCCGCGCCTCGGAGCGGCTCTTTTCCCAACTGATGCAGGTGGCGGGGAGGGCGGGGCGGGCGGGGGCGGGCGGCGAGGTGCTGATTCAGACCAGCTTCCCCGACCACCCCCTTTACGCCGCCATCCAGCGCCACGACTACGCCGCCTTCGCCGCCGCCCTGTTGGACGAGCGTCGCATGGCCCGCTTTCCCCCTTTCTGCCATCAGGCCCTGTTGCGGGCGGAGGCCCCGTCTCTCGCCAGCGCCCTGGATTTCCTGCAGCAGGCCATGAATGCGGCTAAACGCCTGGACTACCCGGTGGAGATCTACGACCCGGTGCCGGCCCAGATGGCCCGGCTGGCGGGCAAGGAGCGGGCCCACCTGCTGGTGCAGGCCGATGCCCGCAAGCCCCTGCAGGCCTTTCTCGCTCGCTGGATGGCGGTCCTTCGCGGGGACAAGCAGCATAAGGTGCGCTGGTCCCTGGACGTGGACCCGCTGGAATTTTAGCCAGCCGCCGCGGTGTACTGGGCGATGGCGCGCAGGGCGGCGGTTTCGTCGCTGACGAAGTCCACGAACTGGAGGCCGATGCGGTAATGCCCCCCATCTCCGTCGGTCGGCTCCCGACTACCCGGCAGCGGGCCTGGACCAGGGTCTGGCCGTCGTCCAGGGGAAGCAGGAAATAGACGTGG
>JBFXHL010000066.1:0-14024 GCA_050177075.1 Sulfuricellaceae bacterium
AATCTGAACAACGTCAGAATCGAGCAGTTCCCGGATATTATCGTGGCGCGCATGTTCCACTTCGATTCTTTCGAATTACTAGTTTTTGACAGGGCGGAAACCGCCGACGTGGATATGAAGCGCCTCTTCAGCTAGCTCCATGATCAAGGCCATTCGGGAGCACTACGCCAACTTCCTGACCTCCGCCGCCAACTTGGCATTGATCGTGGTGGGAGTACAGATCGGCACGCCTCAGGGGTGGATGGCAAGCCTGGGGGTGATGGGGCTATTGAGTTTCGTTGCCTGGGGCGGTAACCTGCGACGCTCGCGACTGATCAAGGATACGCCTACTTCGCGGATGGCCTCCGCCGCCCAGGGTTATGTGGAGTTGGTGGGCGTGGGAAAGGTTTTTGCCGGTCAGCAACTGGTCAGCAAACTCAGCGGCACGCCGTGCCTATGGTTCAAATACCGGGTGGAAAGACGCTCCGACGATCGCTGGGAAAGTGTGGAAGAGGGGCGCAGCGACGACACTTTTCTCTTGGACGACGGCAGCGGCGAGTGCGTGATTGATCCCGATGGTGCTGAAGTCATTTCCAGCCACCGCCGTACTTGGATACAAGGGGACTATCGGCATACCGAATGGCGCCTGCTGCCCGGGGATTATCTCTATGCCATCGGGGAGTTCGTATCCATCGGCGGAGCGAATACCGACCTCGATCTACGCAAGGACGTTGGCGATTTACTGGGCGAGTGGAAGCAGGACCGTGAGCGACTCCTGGCCCGTTTCGACACGGACGACAACGGCGAGATCGACCCCCGGGAGTGGGGGGAGGCTCGTCGCCAAGCGACTCGCCAGGTGGAAACGGAACACCGGGAGATCCGCCTGCAGGACAGTATCGCCATGCTGCGCAAACCACGGGACGGACGCTTGTTTCTGGTCTCCAACCTGTCCGAGGAAGCCCTGACGAAGAAATATTTCCTGTGGGGCTGGTTCCACCTTATCGTCTTTTTTGGGGCCACCCTGTTTTTTGCATATTTTTACGTTAAATCATAGCAATGCGAATAATATCTCTAGTGATTGTTTCGGTTCTGATAATGGTGGGATGCACCACCCAGCCGACCGAATTGCCTTCCCGTGAAGCGCCAGCCAAGCCTCAGAAGGTGGCCTTGGTCCTAGGTGGCGGTGCCGCCAAGGGATTCGCGCATGTGGGAGTGATCAAGGTGCTGGAAGCCAACGGCATTACCCCTGACATCATCGTCGGCACCAGTGCCGGTAGCGTGGTTGGCGCCCTCTATGCTGCCGGATACGGGGGCTTCTCCCTGCAGAAGATCGCCATGCAACTCGACGAAAACAGCGTGGGGGACCTGACCCTTCCCAACCGGGGCTTCATCAAGGGAGAACTGCTGCAGGATTTCGTCAACAAGGCCGTCGGGAATCGTCCGATCGAGCGGCTTGGTAGGCCATTTGCCGCCGTGGCCACGGACTTGGCCAGCGGGGAGATGGTGGTATTTCGGCGGGGCAACACTGGCATGGCCGTCAGGGCATCGAGCAGCGTTCCCGGGGTATTTCTCCCGGTCTCGATCAATGGCCGGGAGTATGTGGACGGCGGCCTGGTGAGCCCGGTGCCGGTGAAAGTGGCGCGCAGCCTTGGCGCTGACGTGGTAATCGCCGTGGATATTTCCGCCAAGCCTCGTTACGCCAAGACGGGCAGCATGATCGATATCCTGTTGCAAACCTTTGCCATCATGGGCCAAAGCATTGCCGCCCAGGAGCTCCCCTTGGCCGACGTGGTCATCCGACCGAAAATCGGCGGCATCGGCTCAACGGATTTCGAACAGAAACACTTGGCGATTATGGAAGGGGAAAAGGCTGCGACGGAAGCGATGCCGCTTATTCGTTCCCGGCTTCGCCTGGGGCGCCAAAAGGATTGACGCGACGGGCCCCATCGAAGGTTCTGGCCCAGTAGCTGTCGCGCAGGTCTGAAATCTCCACCACGCCGGTGCGGGTGCTGCTGGCGTGGATGAACTGATTATTGCCCAGGTAGATGCCCACATGGCTGATGGTTCGGCGCAGGGTGGTGAAAAACACCAAGTCCCCGGGGCGCAGCTCGTTGTTGGAGATTTTTTCCCCTACCTTGCTGATGGCGAGAGCGTTATGGGGCAGTGACATGCCACCGACCTGTTTGAACACGTAACGTACGTAGCCGCTACAATCGAAACCGGTTTCCGGGGATTTGCCACCGAATTTGTAGTTGATCCCCGTCAGGCCAACGGCGTAGTTCAGCAGTTTTTGAACGCTGTTCGGCTCAGCCTGCTGCTGGGCAGGCATCTCGGCAGAGGTGGGAGCGCCAGCGACGTCCGCGGAATGGGACGCTAGAGGGTAAAGGAAAAGTAGCGCGGCGATTGCCGTCGTTTTTATTTTCATGGGTGCCAAGTGTAAAAAAATATATTTATCCTTGTAAAGCATTTTCTTAAGGTTTTTTCTTAACAATGTATGCATCAACCGGTTACCATTGCGTCCAGACGCCATGACAATTTCCAAGGAGCGTGAGATGGAAGACAAAGCCCCCGCATCGTTTCAAGAGGAACTCCGCAACGCATTGAAAGAGGATAGCGATATCCGGACGAAGGTCCGGGATCTGACCCTTGACTCCCTCCAAAGCCGCCGCTTGGATGTGACACAAATCAAAGAAGTCGTGCGCATGATTACCGAAGGCGTAAGCCTGGGTATGGAGCACCGGGGGCCGGAAATGAAGCATGCCCTGCGCGAAGCCGCATCCGGAATGGACGATGCGCTGAAGAAGGCCGCGGAAGCCACCCACTTGGCTTTGCAGCAGCTCGCCTCCCAGGCGAAGGACTTTTCCGACCAAGAGCTGAAGCAATCCCTGGAATCCTTGAAGAGCCTCGAATCCGAATTCCTCTCCACTATGGGCAAAGCCGCCGAGACGGCAGGCGGCAAGGCCAAGGAAGAGCTGGCCGCGATCGTCAGCCATATGCGCCACACCGGGACGGATACCGGTGTCCAGGTGCGTTCCATACTCGAGTCCTTCGCCAACCGAGTGGCGGCTTCCGCCCATGACGGCCAGGCCACTGCCAGCCAAGCCGCCCATGAGCTCAGCCTGAGGCTGACCGCCCTGGCCGGGGGAATCCTTGCGGGAATGCGAGAAGGGCTGCGCAGCAAAAAGGACTAAGCTCCCTCCATGCTCTGGGAAACCATTAATGTAGTGCGGGATTTGCCCCGCCTCCATGAAATCACGTCCGTCCTGATCCGTTTCGGCCTGGGCGACCTGGTGCGGGCCGTCGGGATCGGCAATATCCTCGAACGGGCCGGGCGGATGCTCCATTGGAAAGAGATGGGAGAAACCGCCCACGAGGAGACGCCGGTACGGGTTCGCCGTGCCTTGGAAGAACTGGGACCCACTTTCGTCAAGCTGGGGCAGGTACTGGCCACACGGGTGGACGTTTTCCCCCCCGATTGGATCGCCGAATTCGAGAAACTGCAAAGCGAAGTGCCCCCGGTTCCCTTCGAGTCCTTGTTGCCGGAACTGGAAGAGGCGCTGGGCGGTTCGCCATTCGAAATATTCGTCGACCTTTGGCCCGAGGCCGTGGCGGCGGCATCCATCGCCCAAGTGCACTACGCCAAGCTGCCCAGCGGCGAGCCGGTGGTGCTCAAGATTCGCCGTCCCGGCATTCGGGCCAAGATCGAAGCCGATCTGCGCATCCTGTACCACATCGCCACCCTGGTGGAATTGGAAATCCCCGACAGCCGCCGCTATCGACCGCGCCAGATCATTGAGCAGTTCGCCAAATCCCTAAAACGGGAGCTGGACCTGTCCATGGAGGCGCGCAACCTGGAGCGCTTCGCGGCCCATTTCACTGATGACGAAAACATCGTGATCCCCAAGGTTTACTGGGAATGGACCAGCGAAGTGATGAACGTACAGGAGCGCATTGACGGCGTGCACGGCAACAGCCTGGCGGAAATCGAGGTGGCCGGCCTGGATCGTAGAGTTCTTGCCGCGCGGGGCGCGGACGCCGTTCTCAAGATGATTCTAGTCCATGGCTTTTTCCATGCCGATCCCCACCCCGGCAACGTGTTCTACTTACCGGGAAACCGTCTGGCGATGCTGGACTTCGGCATGGTCGGGCGCCTGCCGGAAATTCGCCGCAACCAGATCGTGGATTTGCTCGCCGCTCTATCGCGCAAGGATGACGACGCCTTGCTCGACGTCCTGCTCGAGTGGGTGGGCGACGCCACCGTCGACGAGGTTAAGCTGGCCAGCGACGTCAACGAACTGGTGTCCAATTACGAGGACATGCAGCTCAAGGACATGCGTTTTGGCGTCTTGCTGGGGGAATTGACGGCCATCATCCGGGAACACTCCTTGGTGCTACCCTCGGACCTCACCTTGCTGTTCAAGGCGCTCGTGACCCTGGAAGGGCTGGGGCGCCAACTGGATCCGGAATTCCACATGGTGGACCACCTCGGCCCCTTCGTGCGCCAGGTGATTACCGACCGCTATTCGCCCCAGGCCCTGCAAAAGCGCGCCAAGCGTCACCTCAAGGATTTGTTCGCCCTGGCCACGGGATTGCCCAGGGATGTGGCGCGGTTGCTCAAGGAGGCGCGGCGGGGAAGGTTCAAGATCGACCTCGATCTCAAACGCCTCGACCACTTCGGACATCAGTTGGACCGCAGCACCAACCGGCTGACCATGGGTATTCTGACGGCATCCCTGGTAATCGGCTCATCCATCGTCATGACCGTGAAGGGCGGGCCCACCTTGTTCGGCCTGCCTTTGTTCGGCTTCATCGGTTTCATGCTGGCCTTCGTCAACAGCATGTGGATCCTGTTTTCCATCTGGCGCTCGGGCAAGGACTGAAGTCACAGATCCCGGTTGGCGATGTCTCGCCGTAATTTCATGGCATGGATATGGCGGGCGCGCAGACGCATATCGGTCATGGTGCCACCAATGGTTTGCCCGAATACCATGACGATTCCCGCCAGTGGCAGCACCAGCATCAAACCGGTGATTCCGGCGATGGCGCCACCGATGAAAATCAGCAGGACCGTGATCAGCGGGTGCATTTTCAGTTTGCGCCCGACGGTCGTCGGCATATAGAGGAAATCGTCCAGCATCCGGGCGACAATGAACAGCCCGATGGCCCCGTAGGCCATTCCCGGCTGGGTTGGAAAATCCGTTGCCGCCACCAGCACCACCAGGATGCACCCTACCACCGAACCGACGAAAGGCACCCATGCCAGGATTGCCGTGATGATCCCCAGTGTCAGGGGTGAGGTCATGCCGAGCAGCCACAGGCCGATGCCCAGTGTCAGCGCATCGAGAACGGTGAGCACCATCATGCCCTGGAAATAGGCTTTTGCCGTCTGATTGACCTCATGAATCAGATGCAGGGTGCGCTCGAAAAAAGCATTGGGTACGGCCTGGAGCAGGAAACGCTTGAATTTCTGCCCATCCCTCAACATGAAAAAAGACAGCAGGGGGGCCAGCAACAGGGACGGCAGCCAGCTCGCGGCGGTCATCAGGAAGGGGAACAAATAGGCCTGGGCAAAATTGTCGGTAAAGCTGGTCAGGTTCGCATGGACCTTGTCGCTGAGATGGGCATTGCTAAAGAACGGCATGGTGCTTTCGATGTTGGACAGGGTCCTTTCCAGGAATTCCTGCCCGCCGTCCAGATAATGGTCCACCAGTTCTTGCAGCATGACCCCCTTGGTGGTGAGCCAGGGTGAGAAAAGCACCAGCAACCCTGCCAGAATGAGGGTGAAACTTCCCGCTACCCAAGCTGCCGCCTGTTCTTGCGACACACCGGCCAGCATCAACCTTTGCGCCAGGGGGTAAAGAGCGTAGTAAATCACGCAGGCCAGCAGGAAAGGCACCACCAGCCAGAGAATTTTCTGGAAGGCAAACAGCAGCAGGCAGGTGGCGGCAAAAATGCTCGCCCATACTAGGGGGCCGGAGGAGGAGGGGCGGGAGACGAACTGCATTCTTTACTCGAAGGGCCTTGCCTGCAGCGCCTCCCGCAAGCGGTTCCCCAGATGGCGGGCCAGTTGCAGGGAAAGCTTGGAGGCGATGGCCGCATGGGTTTCCAACAGGCCGATGAAATCCTCCCGGAAGAACGCCGCCAGGACGCAATTTTCCGCAGCCCGGGCCTGGGCGGAACGGGGGGAATTGTCAAGCAGGGCCATGTCGCCGAAAAACTGCCCGGGGCCAAGTTCCGCGATGCGCAGCAGGCCGGAGGGCGCCTGCTTGCTGATTAAAACCCGCCCTGACAGAACGATGTACAGAGCCTGCGCTTCTTCGCCCTCGTCGAAGATCACCTCGCCGGCCACGTATTCCCGCTCATGCAACAGTCCTTCGACGACAATCAAGCCGGCGTGACTGAGGGTGGAAAATAGGGGAATCTGAGCAAGCTGCTGAAGATGGGGAGTCAGCTTTTTTCTTGGAAAGAGAGACATGGCATGGTTTCTTTAATTTGTGCGTTTATCCCAGGCATGCACGACAGCACTATACACGGATTGTAAGTAAGCCTGACGGGAAAGCGTATAAATTTTTTATTGCTTGAACAAGTCCTTGCGCCTCAAGGCTGAGAGCATGCCTTTGCTGGCATCGGCCAATTCGCTGTCGACGGGGATAACATATGGCTGCTCCGATGCAGAAAAAGGCTCCCGATTGGCAAGTTGTTTCTCCAGGACGGCCAGGTCCGCCTCGGAGGCGTCGTTGTTCGCGGCTTGACGGCGGCGAATACGCTCTCGCAAGGTTTCTTCTGCCGCCTGGAAATCGAGGATGGCAAAAGGAACGTTCAAGCGGCTCGCCAATTCGTGAAAGACGTCCCGCTGAGAGCGGCGTAAGAAGGTGGCGTCCACAATAACTGGATAACCCGCCCCGATGACCTGACGGGCCAATTCCAGTAGCCGTTCATAGGTTCGTTGCGAAGCGTCGGCGCTATAAATGCCGCCGTTCACCGCCGAACCGCTTTTTGCCAAGGCCGGCAAGCCGAAGAGGCGCTTGCGCTCTATATCGGAGCGCAGGCGGATGGCGCCGGCCTGTTCGACCAATGGCTGGGTGAGGGTGGTTTTTCCGGAACCGGATAACCCGCAAGTAATCAGCAGGAGCGGGGTGCAGGGCCGCGAAAGCTGTTCGGCCAGACTGATATAGCCACGGTATTCCGTCCACACGGCCTCCAGGGACACGGCATCGTGTCCCGCCTGGGAGGCTCGCAGGGCGGCGACTTTGGCCCGCACCATGGCCCGGTAAACCTGGTACAGGCGCAGCAGGCGCACCCCCTGGTAATCGCCGGTATGCTCTAGCCAACCGTTCAGCAGCCGATAGGCGAAATCCGGCCGCTTGCGGTCCAGCAGATCCATTTCGGTAAAGGCCAGGTCGCTTATGCTGTCTATCCAGCGAAGATTGTCGTTGAATTCGATGCAATCGAAGGGGACGGGCATGCCGTCCAACAGGACGATATTGCCCAGGTGCAAATCGCCATGGCATTCGCGAATAAAGCCCTGTCGCTTGCGTTCGGCCAGGTCGTTGCGAAGCCGGACAGCCTCCTCCGCGCTCCACAAGCGCAGCCCCTCCAAGCGTGCCTTGTCTTCGTTCTCCCGCAGCAGGGGAAGGATCTGGGCGAAGTTCTCCTCCATCGGTTGCAACACCCGCTCGGGGGAACCGTAGGACGAATCCAGCGGCGCAGCGGGCAAAGCGAGATGGAAATGGGCAAGATTCTTCGCCAGGAGGTCGATATGGGATGCGCCGAGCTCACCCCTGTCCAGTAAATGGTCGAGACGGATTTCCTGGGGAAAACGCCGCATCTTCAAGGCATATTCGAAGGGCACCCCCTCGCCGCCGAGTAAAGGGCGTTGGGGGGTGCCGGTAATGGGCAGCACTTCCAGATAAATGCTCGGCGCCCAACGCCGGTTGAGGCGTAGCTCTTCTTCGCAGTAGTAACGCCGTTTGTCGAGGGTGGAAAAATCGAGAAAGCCGAAATCCACGGGCTTCTTGATCTTGTAGGCAAATTCTCCCGCCAGTAGTACCCAGGAGATATGCGTTTCGATCAGCTCCACCTTCCGCACGGGATGGGAATAAACCGAGGGATCGAAGAATGCGCGGATGAAGGCAGGAGTCGCTTCAGGGCTCATGGTAAGATGCGGGCCGTTCGAATGCTTGAGTGTAGCAAACCCGCGCGACAGAGGAATGAAACCATGAAACCGGCCGAGAAAAAACTGCTAGAACTGTTCCGCGCCCTACCGGAAGGCCAGCGGCAAAGTCTGTTGGATTTTGCCGAATTCCTGGCGGCCCGTGCCGCCCCCGAGGAAAAAACCGCCGTGCCGAGGGACCCCGTCCCGCTTCCGCGGCCGGAAGAGGAAAGCGTTATCGCCGCCATCAAGCGCCTGCGGGCCACCTACCCGATGATCGACCCCGACAAGCTGCTTAACGAAACCGCCGGGTTCATGACCAAGCACGTGGTCCACGGCAAACCGGCCAAGGAAGTGATCGACGAGATGGAGGCGGTTTTCGCCCGGCGGTACGAAGAGCACAAGGGCGAAAGGGCGCCGGAATAGCGGGCTATTCCTCCTGCTCCTTTTCGCTCCCGTAGAGGCCGGGGTTCTCTTCTTCGGCCAAGGCAAGCCAATAGGGCTCGGCTTCGCAGCAACAGCAATCGGCCCATACGGGAATATCTTCATGCATGCTTATGGGTTTCTTGGGCACGGCTTGCAACCCCGCATCCTTTTCCGCATCGGGATGTTCCAGAAAATTCGCCATGGTTTTTCCTCCGATAATGGAATGACTAGCAAGTATGTTCAACCACCATGGACCATGGAAAACCATCCAGGTTGCAAAAAAACGCCGCGGTTATCCGCGGCGTTTTGCATGGCTGCATCAGGCGTTATAAAACATCCGATGCGTAATCCGCCAGGCGGGAACGCTCCCCGCGCTGGAGGGTAACGTGGCCGCTGTGAGCCCAGCCCTTGAAGCGGTCAACCACGTAGGTCAAACCCGAGCTGCCCTCGGTCAGATAGGGGGTATCGATCTGGGAGATGTTGCCCAGGCACACTACCTTGGTCCCGGGGCCGGCCCGGGTGATGAGGGTTTTCATCTGCTTCGGGGTCAGGTTCTGGGCCTCGTCGATTATGACGAATTTCTTGAGGAACGTCCGGCCTCGCATGAAGTTGAGGGACTTTACCTTGATGCGGGAGCGGATCAGGTCCTGGGTGACGGCGCGGCCCCATTCCCCGGCTTCTTCGTCGGTCTTGTTGAGCACGTCCAGGTTGTCTTCCAGTGCCCCCATCCAGGGGGTCATTTTTTCCTCCTCGGTGCCGGGAAGGAAGCCGATGTCTTCGCCCACGGGAACGGTGACCCGGGTCATGATGATTTCGGAAAAGTTTTTCTGCTCGATGGTCTGAGTGAGGGCGGCCGCCAGGGTGAGCAGGGTTTTGCCGGTGCCTGCCTGGCCGAGAAGGGAGATGAAGTCGATCTCCGGATCCATCAGCAAATTGAGGGCGAAGTTCTGTTCCCGGTTGCGGGCGGTGATGCCCCATACGGCATTTTTCTGGTGGGTGTAGTCCTTGAGCAGTTCCAGAACGGCGGTCTTGCCCTCGGTCTTGGTCACGATGGCGTAGAACGGGTTGCTGCCTTCCAGATACAGGAACTCATTCACCATCATGGATTCGCACAATGGACCTTTTACCTTGTAGAAGGTGCGGCCGCCTTCCTGCCAGGACGCCATGTCCTTGCCGTGCTTCTCCCAGAAATCGGCGGGTAGTTCACGGGTGCCGGAATAGAGGATGTCGGTGTCTTCCAGTACCTTATCGTTAAAGTAGTCCTCGGCCGGTATGCCCAGGGCTCGGGCCTTGATGCGCATATTGATGTCTTTCGACACCAGGATGACCTGCCGGGTAGGGTGTTGGTGCTTAAGGTGCAGGGCGACACCGAGGATCTGGTTGTCGCCCTTGGTGCTGGGCAGGGCGATGGGAATATCGGTGGAGATTGCCTGGGTTTGCAGGAAAAGGTTTCCGGAGGCCGTCTGCCCGTGGGAATTAAGAGGAAACCCCTTCTCCATGTCGCTACGGGTATCGACGACGATTTCGTCCAGGAAGCGGCTGGCCTGACGGGCGTTGCGGGCGACTTCCGACACGCCTTTCTTGTTGTTGTCCAGTTCCTCGAGGGTGGTCATCGGCAGGTAGATGTCGTGTTCCTCGAAGCGGAACAGGCTGGTGGGATCGTGCATCAGCACGTTGGTGTCGAGCACGAACAACTTGGTTTGTACGCGGGATTTTCGCGCCATGCTTCCTTTTCCTTATCGCGGTGGGTTTAAAGGGATTCGACGAATTCCAGCACTTCCTGGGCATGGCCGGGCACTTTCACTCCGCGCCATTCCCGGCGCAGAACGCCCTGGTTGTCGATGACGAAGGTACTGCGCTCGATGCCTCGCACCTGTTTGCCGTACATGTTTTTCATTTTGATGACACCGAACAGGCTGCAGACCTTTTCTTCCGCGTCGGACAGCAAATCGAAGGGGAGTGCCTGTTTTGCCTTGAAGTTCTCATGGGATTTCAAGCTATCCCGGGAAATGCCATACACCTCGCAACCCGCAGCCTGGAAGCGGGAATAAAGGTCGCGAAACTGCTGGGCTTCGGTGGTGCAGCCAGGAGTCGAGTCCTTGGGATAAAAGTAGAGAACCAGGAATTTGTGGTTAAGGGCAGCAAGCTGAAAAGTCTTGCCACCGGTGGCGGGTAGTTCAAAATCGGCTACGGGCTGGTTCGGCATTTATTGATCTTGAAAGTGAAACAGGGAAGCTTTCCCCAATTGTTCACCAAAAACGTCCGGAAGCGCAAGGCTAAACCGTCGCGCCGGGGAGTAGGGCGGTTGGAGAATTGACGGGCCAGATTCCCGGGCGTAAATTGCCCCCTTTCCATCGTCAACGATGGAAGACAACTATAAGGGCCTTGATTCACATCAAGGCCGGCCCCGCGCCGACGGCACAACAATACTACCCGCGGTGGGGGGAGATGCGGGGGAATTCCCGCGACATCTGAGGGGATGTGATGCATCTTTCGGACCGGGTACATACCTACGGCCAGGACCTGTTGCGCCGCCACGGCGAACGGGTGCACAAGATCGCGCTCGACGCCGGATTCACCTGTCCCAATCGGGACGGAAGCAAAGGCATCGGCGGTTGTTCCTTCTGCAACAACGTTTCCTTCAGCCCCGCCGCCGACACCCGACAGGCCCTCGCCAGCCAGATTGCCACCGCCAAGCGCGCCATTGCCCGACGCACCCGGGCCACCAAATTCATCGCTTATTTCCAGGCCTACACGAATACCTACGCCAAGGTCGAACAATTGGAAACCCTCTATCGCCAGGCGCTGTCGGAACCGGGCATGGTAGGGCTGGCCGTCGGCACCCGGCCGGATTGCGTATCGGAGGACGTGCTCGACTTGCTCGACCGCTTCCGCCATGAGGGTTACGACGTCAGCCTGGAACTCGGCCTGCAATCGGCCTTTGACGAAACCCTGGAGCGAGTGAACCGGGGCCACACCCTGGAAGAGTACCGGCAGACGGCCCTGGCCGCCCGCCGCCGTGGCATTCCGCTCTGTACCCATCTGATTGTGGGCCTGCCGGGGGAGGAGGAGCGGCATTACCACGCCACCTTGGATACCGTGCTCGATATCGGCGTGGACGGCCTCAAGCTCCACCCCCTGCACGTCGTCAAGCACACCCTCCTGGCCAACCAGTGGCGGCGGGGAGAATACCAGCCCCTATGCAAGGAGGCGTACATCCGCATTGCCGCCGATCTCATCGAGCGTACGCCACCGCAGGTCGCTTTTCATCGGGTGACGGCCACGGCCTCGAAGGATATTCTCCTCGCGCCGGCCTGGTGCTCGGAAAAATGGAATGTGCTGAACGGCATAGAACAGGAACTGCGTCGCCGGGGCCACCGCCAGGGACAGTTCGCCACCGTGGAAAGAGAGAAGCTGAAACATGTCGCCTAAGCCTGCCTTGGAACTGGTCTGCCCGGCGGGCAGCATGACCGCCCTGAAGGCCGCCGTGGACAACGGTGCGGACTGTGTGTATCTCGGTTTTCGGGACAACACCAACGCCCGCGCCTTCGCCGGCCTGAATTTCGACCTCGCCGGCGTCAAGGAGGCGGTGCGCTATGCTCACGGCAAGGGCAGGAAGGTGCTGCTGGCCCTGAACACTTTTCCCCAGGCCGCTGCCTTCTCCCTGTGGCAAAAGGCAGTGGATAACGCGGCAGAAGCAGGAGTGGATGCGGTGATTCTTGCCGACGCCGGCCTCATGCGCTACGCCTCCCGCGCCCATCCCAAGCTGCGGCTGCACTTGTCGGTGCAGGGATCTGCCACCAACTACGAGGCGATCAATTTCTACCACGAGCATTTCGGTATCCAGCGGGCGGTGCTGCCGCGGGTGCTGTCCCTGGCCCAGGTGGAGAACGTCGTCCAGAACACCCCGGTGGAAATCGAGCTGTTTGGCTTCGGCGGACTGTGTGTGATGGTGGAAGGACGCTGCGTCCTTTCGTCCTACGCTACTGGGGAATCCCCCAACACGGCGGGCGTATGCTCCCCGGCCAAGGCGGTGCGCTGGCAGCAGACCGAGAAAGGCTTGGAGTCCCGTCTCAACGGCATCCTGCTCGACCGCTATGGCGCCAACGAAAATGCCGGTTATCCGACCTTGTGCAAGGGGCGCTTCGAGGTCAACGACGAAACCTACTATGCCATCGAGGAACCTGCGAGCCTGAATACCCTGGAACTGCTGCCGGAGATGCTGCGCATGGGCATCGCCGCCATCAAGATCGAGGGCCGCCAGCGTAGTCCGGCCTACGTGGAGCAGGTCACCAAGGTCTGGCGCCAGGCCATCGACACCGCAAAACGGGCGGCAGAACGCTATGTGGTGAATCCCTCCTGGATGGCCCAGCTCAACAAACTGGCCGAGGGGCAGCAACATACCCTCGGCGCCTACAACCGTCCCTGGAAATAGCCATGAAGCTCTCCCTCGGCCCCGTCCTTTATTACTGGCAGCGGGAAACCCTGCAGGAGTTTTACGCCCAGGCTGCCGCTTGGCCGGTGGATGTCGTCTACCTCGGCGAAGCGGTCTGCTCCCGTCGGCACACCTTCCGTACCGAGGATTGGCTGGAAACGGCCGAGAAGCTGGCAGAGGCGGGGAAAGAAGTGGTGCTCTCCACCCAGGCACTGATCGAATCGGAATCCGACCTCAAAACCCTGCGGCGTCTCGCCTCCAACGGCCGTTTTGCCATCGAGGCCAACGACATGGGCGCGGTGCGCCTGGCCAGCGGTAAATTCGTCGCCGGCCCGCATCTCAATACCTATAACGCCTACACCCTGGAGCTGCTGGCCGAAGCGGGGGCCAAACGCTGGGTCATGCCGGTGGAGTTTTCCCGCCAGATGCTGGCCGACATGCTGGCGCGCAAACCCGCCGCGATGGAAACGGAAGTCTTCGCCTACGGCCGCCTCCCGCTGGCTTTCTCCGCCCGCTGCTTCACCGCCCGTCATTACAACTTGCCGAAGGACGACTGCCAGTTCCGCTGTTTGGACCATCCCGCCGGCCTTACCCTGAAAACCCGCGAGGGACAGCCTTTCCTGGCCCTCAACGGTATCCAGACCCAGTCAGCCAGCACCTATAATCTGCTGGCGGAACTTGGGGAGATGGCCCGGATGGGCGTGGACGTGGTGCGGATCAGCCCGCAACCGTTCCACACAGGGAAGATCGCGGCCCTCTTCAGGAGTGCCATGGACGGTGACCTGAGCATTGAAATGCAAGGGAAAGTCAGCCATTCATTCTTGTCCAGCGATGCCTGCGACGGCTACTGGCACGGCAAAGCGGGAATAGAGCGCTCCCCCCATCTGGAAACCGCCCTTTGACATGGAGAATTGAATGGACGCCTCCCGCCCCGTGAGAGCTGAACACGAGTTATCCACCGCGCCGGCCCCCTTCGGTAGAGAGGGACCTGCGGTGCCCGGCGCCGTGGATAACTCTGCGGTGGAGGTGGGT
>JBFXHL010000067.1:0-13971 GCA_050177075.1 Sulfuricellaceae bacterium
GTGACCCAGATGGACGAAGTGACGCAGCAGAACGCGGCCCTGGTGGAAGAGGCGGCCGCGGCGGCGGAGAGCCTGCAGGAACAGGCCGAATCCCTGGCCCAGGCGGTGAGCGTGTTCAAGCTCGATACCGGGTCGGCGGTCGCGGCGACAGCCAAACGTCCCGCCGTTCAGGAAGGCCCCCAGGCGGAAAAGGCCGAGGAGGGCCACGCCAAGGCCAGGCATGCCGGCAAGGTGGTGCCGCACCCGGCCAGCCATGCCAAGCGGCAGGCTCCTCGTGTCGAACGCTCCGGCGGCAAGATGCTGGCCCACAAGCCAGCGGAGGAAGCCGAAGAGTGGTCAGAGTTCTAGTTTCGACGCGGGAGGGCGCATTCCCCTTGCAAAGGGCAGCTTAGCCAACTGCCGCCTCCGTTTTGCTCTCCCGTTCTTTTATCCCGCGATGGGCGGCGTGGCCGCCCATCCACTGCCAGGAGTAATGTCATGCAGGAATTGACCGATATCACCGAGGCCGGAATACCCTCCGCCAGCGCCGAGAACGAGTATCTGACCTTTTCCCTGGGTCAGGAAGAATACGGGGTCGATATTCTCAAGGTGCAGGAGATACGGGGCTACGAAACCGTAACCCATATCGCCAACACGCCCGAGTACATCAAGGGCGTGATCAATCTGCGGGGGATCATCGTCCCCATCATCGACATGCGACTTAAATTCCACCTGGACCACGCCGATTACAACGAGCTGACGGTGGTGATCATCCTCAATGTCGGCGGCCGGGTGATCGGCATGGTGGTGGACGGGGTGTCCGACGTCATCACCCTCAAGCCGGATCAAATCAAGCCTTCGCCGGAATTCGGCGCCGCCATCGACGCCCGCTATATCACGGGGGTCGGCACCGTGGATGACCGGATGCTGATTCTGGTGGATATCCAGAAACTTCTGGGGGGCGTGGACATGCAGACCTTGGAGCGCATTGCCGCCTGAGAAGGCAACGAGCCGGTTTCGCCGCGGGAGGGCGCATTCCCCTTGCAAAGGGCAGTTTAGCCAGCTGCCGCCTCCGCTTTGCTCTCCCGCTTTTTTATTCCGTGATGGGCGGCCAGGCCGCCCATCCAAGCGCTACAGGGGCCGGGAGACCCGCTTGATGCTCGGGTCCTCGTCGTTCTGGACGATGGCGAAGCCCAGATTGGCGCACAGCTTGAGCATGGCCTTGTTGTTGGCCAGGACTTCGCCTTCCATGATTTTCAGGCCACGGCTGCGGGCCGCATGGAAGAGACAGTTCATCAGCTTGGAGCCGATGCCCTTGCCCTGCCATTCATCCGCCACCACCAGAGCGAACTCGCAGCTCTTGCCGTCGGGGTTGATGGCGTAGCGGCACACGCCCAGTTCCTGCTCCTTGCCGTCTTGCTCGACCACCGCGATGAGGGCCATTTCCCGGTCGTAGTCAATCTGGGTGAAGCGCACCAGCATGGTCTGGGTCAGTTCCTGCAGGGTGTTCATGAAGCGGAAGAACTTGGACTGCTCCGACAGGCCGCGCACGAACTGCTGCTCGATCTCCGCGTCTTCCGGGCGGATGGGGCGGATGGTGATGTCGGTGCCGTCCGGCAGCTGCCAGTGGTCGATGAGGTGCACCGGATAGGGGTAGATCGCCATGTGGGCGTAGCGTTCCTGGGAGGTGGAGACATGGTCCACCACCACCCGGGCGTCCACCGCCAAGGCGCCGGATTCGTCGACGATCAGGGGATTGATGTCCATTTCCTTGAGCCAGGGCAGCTCGCACACCATTTCCGAGACCCGCAGCAGCACCGACTCCAGCGCCTCCATGGCCACCGGCGGCATGTGGCGGAAGGCGCCGAGCATTTTCGCCACCCGGGTGCGGCCGATGAGATCCTTGACCAGGAAGCCGTTGAGGGGGGGGAGGGCCACGGCCCGATCGCCCATCACCTCCACCGCCGTGCCGCCGGCGCCGAAGGTGATGACAGGGCCGAACACCGGGTCGTTGGTGACGCCGATCATCAGCTCCCGGCCGTTGGGCTTGACGATCATGGGCTCCACCGAGATGCCCTCGATGCGCGCGTTGGGGCGGTGCTTCTTCACCGCCGTGAGGATTTCGTTGTAGCCGGCCCGCACCGCGTGGGCGTTGCCGAGGTTGAGGCGCACCCCGCCGGCGTCGGATTTGTGGGTGATGTCCGGCGAATTGATCTTCAGCGCGGTGGGAAAGCCGAACTGCTCCGCCAGCAGCAGGGCCTCGTTGGGGCTGTGGGCCACCATGGTTTTCGCCACCGGGATGTGGAAGGCCGCCAGCAGGGCCTTGGACTCCATTTCGTTGAGGACCTTGCGCCGCTCCGCCAGGGCGGACTCGATGACCATCCGCGCCCCTTCCACGTCGGGCTCGTTCTGGTGGGTGAGGGAGCCCGGGGCCTGCATCAGCAGCTGGCGGTTGCGGTGGTAGGCGGTGATGTAGGCGAAGGCTTCCACCGCCGGCTCCGGGGTGCGGAAGGTGGGGATGCGGGATTTGCCCAGCAACTGCCGCCCCTTCATGATCTGGGTGTCCCCCATCCAGCAGGTGAGGAGGGGCTTGTTGTATTGCTGCGCCACCTCGATCACCGCTTCGCCCACCTCCAGGGGACGGGTCATGGCCTGGGGGGTGAGGATGACCAGCACCCCGTCCACATTGGCGTCTTCCATGCACACCTGGACCGTGTCCCGGTAGCGCTGGGGGCTGGCGTCGCCGATGATGTCCACCGGGTTGCCGTGGGACCAGGTGGAGGGAAGGAATTCGTTGAGGCGGGAGACGGATTCCGGCTTCAGTTCCGCCAGCTGGATGTCCAGGTCGGCCACCCGGTCCGCCGCCATGGCGCCGGGGCCGCCGCCGTTGGTGACGATGGCGAGGCGGTTGCCGGTGGGCCGGAAGGGCGAGGTGAGGGCCTTGGCGGCGGTGAACAGCTGGGAAATGGTCATCACCCGCACCACGCCGGCCCGCTGCAGGGCGGCATCGAAGACGTCGTCCGCCCCCACCAGGGCGCCGGTGTGGGACACGGCGGCCTGGGAGCCGGTCTTGTGGCGCCCCACCTTGACCACGATCACCGGCTTGATGCGGGCGGCGGCGCGGAGGGCGGAGACGAAGCTGCGGGACTGGTGGATGCCCTCGATGTAGAGGAGGATGCTCTCGGTTCGAGCGTCGGATACCAGGAAGTCGAGGATTTCGCCGAAGTCGATGTCCGCCGAGATGCCCATGGACACGACGCTGGAAAAGCCCACTCCGTTGGCGTGGGCCCAGTCCAGGATGGCGGTGCACAGGGCGCCGGACTGGGACACCAGGGCCAGGTTGCCCGCCGTGGCCGTTCCCTTGTAGAAGGTGGCGTTGAGGCCGATGCTGGGGCGCATGATGCCCAGGCAGTTGGGGCCGAGGAGGCGGATGCCGTACATCTTGGCCGTGTCCACCACCGCTTTCTGCAGGGCCGCGCCCTTGGGGCCGATTTCGCTGAAGCCGGCGGACAGGATGATGGCGGCCTTGACCCCGTGCTTGCCGCAGCGGTCGATGATGTCCGGAATGGAGGGGGCGGGGGTGGCGATCACCGCCAGTTCGATGGGGTGGTTGATGTCCTCGATGGCCGCGTAGATGGGCTTGTTCCGGATTTTCTTGTATTTCGGGTTGATGCCGTAAACCTCGCCCTCGAAGCCTTCCAGCAGGTTCTTGAAGACGATGGTGCCGACCTTGTCGGCCCGGTTGCTGGCGCCGAAGACGACGACGGATTTGGGGGAGAACAGAACGTTGAGGTAATGCTGCGCCATACGGAATCGGCCTTTCGTCTTGTTGTGCGCAAAAAGCTTAACGCGGGTTTGTGTCGACTTGGAAACCGCTGAATAAATGGCTGCGCGGGCGAATCGCTGCGTTGCACGATGCTCGCTCCCTCTCCTATCTCCTCGATATGTCTCGGTCGCTGCGCTCCGTGCGCCTTGCGCTTCATCCCGCTCGCCGATTTCTTCAGCGGTTCCCTTGCGTGCGGTCCGTTTGCCGGGCCGCTCGTTTCCCCCGGCGGCCCTTATTGAATTTTGCGTGGTGGAAATGGTCGCCGCGAGCGGCTAAACTGGTTCCAACCCCCATGGATTATAGCCAATAAATGCATACCGCCTTCATTTCCCATCCCGACTGCCTCAAGCACGACATGGGCAGCCACCATCCGGAAAGCCCCGCGCGCCTGCGGGAGATCAAGGACCGCCTGATCGCTTCCGGTCTGTTCGACCTGCTCGTTCATCACGACGCGCCGCTGGCGACGAAGCAGCAACTGGAGCGGGTCCACGCGCCGGAGTACGTGAAGCGTATTTTCGAGCTGTCTCCCGGGGAGGGGTTGGTACACCTGGATGGTGATACCGCCATGAATCCCTATACCCTGCACGCGGCGCTGCGGGCGGCGGGGGCGGTGGTGATGGGCGTGGACTTGGTGATGCGCCACGACGTGGAAAACGTCTTTTGCAGCGTGCGGCCTCCCGGGCACCATGCCGAGAGGGCGGCGGCCATGGGATTCTGCCTGTTCAACAACGTGGCGGTGGGAGCGGCCCATGCCTTGGCGGCCCACGGCCTGAAGAAGGTGGCCGTCGTGGATTTCGATGTCCACCACGGCAACGGCACCGAGGATATTTTCCACGACAATCCCCAGGTGATGCTCTGCTCCACCTTCCAGCATCCCTACTATCCCTACAAGGGGGCGGACTCCGGCAACGACCACATCATCAATGTGCCCCTGCCGGCTTACAGCAACGGCGACGTTTTCCGCGCCGCCGTCACCGACCATTGGTTGCCTGCCCTGGAGCGTTTCCGGCCCGAATTGCTGTTCGTCTCGGCGGGGTTCGACGCCCACCGGGCCGACGACATGGCCATGCTGGGCCTGGTGGAGGACGACTACGTCTGGGTGACCCGGCAAATCAAGGAAGTGGCGGCGAAATACGCCGACAACCGCATCGTCTCCACCCTGGAAGGGGGCTACGAGCTGCACGCCCTGGCACGCTGCGTCGAGGCTCACATCAAAGTGATGGCGACTTGAGCTTCCGGCCCAAGTGGCGCATAATTCCGCCCTCCAATGGCGGGCCTCCCCGCATTGCAGGGTGGTGAACCTGGTCAGGTCCGGAAGGAAGCAGCCACAGCCGCTTACTGCAAGTGCCGGGGGTTGGGCTCGCCACCCCTACCCCTTTCTTCCGGGTCCCGAGTCGGCGGATTCTGGTAGAATTTCCACCCTATGAGCTATCAAGTCCTTGCGCGAAAATGGCGCCCGAAAACCTTCGCCGAGGTGGTGGGCCAGGGGCACGTGGTCCAGGCCCTGTCCAACGCCCTGGAGCACGGCCGCTTGCATCATGCCTACCTGCTTACCGGCACCCGGGGGGTGGGCAAGACCACCCTGGCGCGCATCCTGGCCAAGTCCCTCAACTGCGAAACCGGCGTCACCGCCACCCCCTGCGGCGAATGCACCGCCTGCCGGGAGATCGACGCCGGGCGCTTCGTGGACCTGCTGGAGCTGGACGCCGCCTCCAACACCGGCGTGGACAACATGCGGGAAATCCTGGACAACGCCCAGTACGCCCCCACCGCCGGCCGCTACAAAGTGTACCTCATCGACGAAGTGCACATGCTCTCCAAGTCGGCCTTCAACTCCATGCTCAAGACCCTGGAGGAGCCGCCGGCCCACGTCAAGTTCATCCTCGCCACCACCGACCCCCAGAAGGTGCCCATCACCGTCCTGTCCCGTTGCCTGCAGTTCAACCTCAAGCACTTGCCGCCGGTGGAAATCGCCGGCCAGCTGAAGAACGTGCTGGAGCGGGAAGGCATCCCCTTCGAGGCGCAGGCTCTGAGCCTGGTGGCCCGGGCCGCCCAGGGCAGCATGCGGGACGCCCTGTCCCTGCTGGACCAGGCCATCGCCTATGGCGGCGGCAAGGTGGAGGAAGCCCAGGTGCGCGGCATGCTGGGCAGCATCGACCAGGGCTACCTGTTCTCGCTCCTCGAAGCCCTGTCCCGCCGGGACGGTCCGTCCCTGCTGGCTACCGCCGAGGAGATGGAGGAGCGGGGCCTGGCTTTCGATGCCGCCCTGCAGGAGCTGGGCGTCCTGCTGCACCAAGTGGCCTTGGCCAAGACCGTTCCCCAGGCCCTGCCGGACGATTTGCCCGAACGGGCTCGCGTGCTGGAGCTGGCCGAGGCCTTTGGCGCCGAGGACGTGCAGCTTTACTACCAGATCGCCCTCCACGGCCGGCGCGACCTGCCCCTGGCGCCGGACGAATACGCCGGTTTCACCATGACCCTGTTGCGGATGCTGGCCTTCGCCCCCGACGAGGGCGGCGCGATGCAGGTATCCGCCCCCCGCGCCAACCCCGGCCCGGCCGCCGAGCGCCGCCCCATTCCGCCCCGCCCCGCGCCGGTGGACGAACTCCGGCCCCAGGCGGCCGAACCGCCCCCTCCACCTTCCCAGGAGGCGCCACGGCCCGCCGCTACGGCTTCCGCCATGGGCTTCGACGGCGACTGGCCAGGCCTGGTGGAGCGCCTCAAGATCGGCGGCATGGCCAAGATGCTGGCCCAACACTGCGAACTGCGGAGCTACGAGAACGACGCCTTCGACTTGTGCGTGCCGGAGGAGCACCGGCACCTGACGGACCCGTCTTTCCAGGCCAAGCTCAAGGCGTCGGTGGACGATCTTTTCGGGCGCCCCATGCGGCTTAACGTGAGCGTCGGCGCCGTTACCGGCATGACGCCGGCGGCGATCCAGGGCGAGGAGCGCCGCAAGAGGCAGGAGGAAGCGATCGCCGCCATCGAGCAGGACCCCTTCGTGCGCGAACTGGTGGAGACCATGGACGCGCGCATCATCGAATCAACCATCAAACCCGTTCAGTAGGAGCAACAAATGATTAAAGGCGGTTTGGGCAACCTGATGAAACAGGCCCAGCAGATGCAGGCGAACATGGAGAAAATGCAGGAGCAGCTGGCCTCCATCGAAGTGGAGGGCCAGGCGGGCGCCGGCATGGTGAAGGTGACCATGACCTGCCGCCACGACGTGAAGCGCGTCACCATCGACCCTTCCGTCATGGACGAGAAGGAGATGCTGGAGGACCTCATCGCCGCCGCCGTCAACGACGCCGTGCGCCGCGCCGAACAGACCAGCCAGGAGAAGATGGCGGGCTTTACCGCCGGCCTGAACCTGCCCCCCGGCCTCAAGCTGCCGTTCTGATTTTTCCCTTACCCTCGCCCGGTGCCGGGTAAGGGGATAGACCCATGAAAACCCCTTCCAGTCTCGAAAACCTGATCCAGGCCCTGCGCTGCCTCCCCGGCGTGGGACCCAAGTCGGCGCAGCGCATGGCCTATCACCTCCTGCAGCGTGACCAGGCCGGCGCCCGCCGCCTGGCCCAGGCCTTGGACCACGCCCTGGGCACCATCCGCCATTGCCGCCTCTGCAACAACTTCAGCGAGGAGGAGGTGTGCGAGCTGTGCAGTTCTCCCAAGCGGGACGCGGGCCTGCTGTGCGTGGTGGAAATGCCCGCCGACCTGGTGATGATGGAACAGACCCAGGGCTACCGCGGCCTGTATTTCGTCCTCATGGGGCGGCTATCCCCCCTGGACGGCGTGGGGCCGAAGGAGATCCATCTCGACCGCCTGCTGAAGCGTGCCAGCGACGGCGCGGTGCGGGAAGTTATCCTCGCCACCAACTTCACGGTGGAAGGGGAGGCGACCGCCCATTATGTGGCCGAAATGCTGAAGGGACGAGGTATCAAGGTCAGCCGCATCGCCCGTGGCCTGCCGGTGGGCGGGGAGCTGGAGCATGTGGACAGCGGCACCCTGGCCCAGGCGGTGGTGGACCGCCGCGAAATCTAGCCCTTCTTTCCCGTCGCTGACAGCGAGCATATCGAGAGCGGATGGCCGGTTCCGGCTTCAGGTGGTGAAGCCGGGCTCCGTGGCGGAGTGGCCGCCCACCCTGGCCTTGACGCTGGGTTCGGCAGAGGGGAAAAAGCGGGTTTCGCTCCGCCTCGTTGACGAAGCCTCGCCGGAAGCGGCGCGCCGGACCTACGAGGCGGAGGTTCCCGCCGGGGTCCACGGCATGGTGCGGGCGGAGCTGGCCGACAGCGATTCCAATCCGCTCGTGCTGGTGGGGGCGCGGCAGGACGCGCTGACGCGCATGTCCGCCGAAACCCGGCTGCCGTCCTCGGATGCCCAGGGCGGCAAGCCGCCCCAGGAGATGCCGGAGCCGGCCCTCTCCGCCAACGAGCCGATGTATTTCGTCGTCGGCGCCCGGAACGGGGCCAACGCCCGTTTCCAGCTCAGCTTCAAGTACCGCCTTTTCGACGGAGAAAGTGTTGTGGTGCGCCATGCGCCGTGGCTGAAGAATTTCCATTTCGGCTACACCCAGACTTCCCTGTGGGACTTGGGGGCCGCCTCCAAGCCTTTCCACGACACCAGCTACTGCCCCAGCCTTTTCTGGCAGTGGCGGGACGAGGCGCGGGGCGGTTGGCCCCGCTTGTGGCGCGCCGGCTACGAGCACGAATCCAATGGCAAGGACGGGGCGAATTCCCGCAGCATCGACACCCTGTTCGTCCAGCCCATCTGGATCAGCGGCAGCGATGACGAAACCCGCTTCGTTTTCGCCCCCAAGTTCTACGGCTACCTGGACAAGACGGACAACCCGGACATCCCCACCTACCGCGACTATGCCGACTGGTACTTCCGCTACGGCCGGGAAAATGGCTGGCTGGCCACGGCCCTGCTGCGCCGGGGAAGCGGCGGCTACAACGGCACCCAGCTCGATCTGTCCTATCCCCTGCGGGAGCCGGTGTTCTCCCGGATGGGGGGCTTCCTGCACTTCCAGTTGTTTTCAGGCTACGGCGAGAGCTTGCTGGACTACAACCTGCGGCGGGACACCCAGGTACGGGTTGGATTCTCCATCGTGCGCTGAACCCGCCGGCCCTTTGGGTCGGAGGCCGGCTTACGCCAACGCCTGCTCCAGGTCGGCGATCAGGTCGTCCGCATCCTCCAGGCCGATGGATAGCCGGATCATGGTGTCGGAAATGCCGCGCCGCGCCCGTTCCTCCGGTGACAGCCCGTGGTGGGTGGTGGTCACCGGCATGGTGGCGAGGCTTTCCACGCCGCCTAAACTGGGGGCGATGGCGAACAGCTCGAGCCGGTCCACCGTCTTCACCGCCTCGTCGTAATCCCCTCTCACTTCCAGCGTCAGCATTCCTCCGAAGCCCTGCATCTGTGCCTTCGCCACGGCATGGCCGTGAAAATCCGGCAGGCCGGGGTAGTAGACCCGGGCCACCTTGGGATGTTTTTCCATCGCCCGCGCCACGGCC
Organism: Sulfuricellaceae bacterium; assembly: GCA_050177075.1. Classification (GTDB taxonomy): domain Bacteria; phylum Pseudomonadota; class Gammaproteobacteria; order Burkholderiales; family UBA9220; genus UBA2239. Next base: position 9,316 of record JBFXHL010000067.1, read on the forward strand.
CAGGCGTTGGCGTTCTGCCGCTCCACCCGCACCGGCAGGGTGCGCAGGCTGCGCATCAGAAGGGACGCGGTTTCCGGGGCGATGGTGGTGCCTAGGTTCTTGCGCCAGTTCCACACCGGGGCCAGGAGATATTTCGACCCCATCAGCGCCCCGGCGGTGATATCGCTGTGGCCCCCCAGGTACTTGGTGGCGCTGTGGATCACGAAGTCCGCTCCCAGGGCCAGGGGTTGCTGGTTCACCGGGGAGGCGAAGGTGTTGTCCACCGCCACCAGGATGCCGCGCTGGTGGGCGGCCTCGGCGATGCGGGCGATGTCCAGCACTTCCAGGGTGGGATTGGTTGGGGTTTCGAAGAACACCAGGCCCACCTTCTGCTCCAGGTACTCGTCCAGCTTGTCCAGGTCCTCGCCCAGCAGGAACCAGGTGGGGATGCCCAGTTCCGGCAGTTGGGCGGCGAGCAGCTCCATGGTGCCGCCGTAGGCGTCGCCGATGCACAGGATGCCCTTGCGGCCGTGGGTGAGGAACAGGGCCGCCTCCGCCGCCATGCCGGAAGCGAAGGCCCAGGCGGCTTCCGCCCCCTCCAGGCTGGCGAGCTTGGCTTCCAGGGCGTGGATGGTGGGGTTGAGGCCGTAGCGGGTGTAGAGTGCGCCGGGGTTGCGGCCGTCCACCACGTCCAGCAGGTCGGCGGTGGAGGCGAACTTGAAGGTGGTGGTGTGGTACAGGGGCGTATGGGGCGAACCCTGGGGATCGTCCAATTCCCCGGCGTGGACGCAGCGGGTGGCGAAGCCTGCTTCTTTCATGGTGGGTTGTCTCCTTGTGGTTGAATCGGTTCTCCCGTCGCCACCAGTAGGCTGCCCCAGGGCAGACGGCTGGGCAGCAGGCGCTCTAGGACTCGGGCGGTGGGGCCTCCATCAGGCAGGAATATGGCACTCCGAAGGGTGAGGTTGCGCACCGGCAGACCGTCGAACAGCGCTCGTATTTCCCCCGCCGTATGCCAGCGGGCGCCGCGGTAGGCACCGCTGCCGCCATGCCGCCCTTTTTGCCGGTAGAGCAGGCTGGCGCGGTTGAGCCAGCCGACGGCGAAGCGGCGCCGGGTGACGCGCAGGATTTCGGCCAGGGCAGCTCGTTCATGGGGCACGAAACAAAGGGTGGCGATGGAGACGGCGCAGTCGAAGCAACCGTCTTGGAAGGGCAGGCGCTCCCCGTCCCCCGCCACCCAGGTGATGCCGGTTCCGCCGCGCTCATGGGCATAGGCGAGCGATTCCAAATTGACGTCCAGGCCGGTGGCAGCTAGGCCGGCTGCGGCGAAGGCGCGGGTGAACCATCCCGTGCCGCAGCCCACGTCCAGGAGGGTTTCCCCCTGCGCTGGGCCAAGTTTCCGGAGGATGAGAGTGAATTCCTGCCGGCCGATCCAGTGCCCGCGCGGGGTTCCGTACCAGGCGTCGTACTCAGCCGGATTCATGGGCCAATTTCCGCCACGCCTTGCCCAGGGCGGCGGCGGCGCGGTCTACCTCGCCTTCGGTGGTGAAACGGCCGATGGAGAGGCGCACGGCGCCGAGCAGCCGTCCATTTGGCAGGCCCATGGCCGCCAGCGCCCCGCTCGTCCCGTGGCTGCCTGCGTGGCAGGCGGCGCCGGTGGAGGCGGCGACTTCCGGCGCTGCTTCCAGCAATTGGGCTCCGCCGACGGCGGGAAAAGAGACGTTGAGGGTGTTGGGCAGCCGCTGTTCGGCATGGCCGTTGAGCGCCAAGCCCGGCACCTCGGACGCCAGCCGTTGGAAAAGGCGATTCCGCAGGGCAGCAAGGCGCAGGGTTTCCTCGCCGAGGGTTTCCCGCGCCAGGCTGGCCGCCATGCCGAGGGCGACCAGATGGGGGACATTCTCGGTGCCGGGCCGAAGGCCATGTTCGTGGCCGGCACCGTACATGAGCGGGCGAAGCTGAATGCCGCGCCGGACCACCAGCCCCCCCACCCCTTTGGGGGCATAGAATTTGTGGCCCGCCAGGGTGAGCAGATCCGTCCCCAGTTCCGCCATCGATACCGGGATTTTTCCCACCGCCTGGGCGGCGTCCACATGCATCAACGCCCCGTGGTAATGGGCGAGGGCGGCGATTTCACGCACCGGCTGGATGACGCCGGTTTCGTTGTTGGCGAGCATGAGGGACACCAGGGCGGTCTGGGGGCCGATGGCTTTAAGGGCGATGTCGGTGCGTATTTGCCCTTGGCCGTCCACTGGAAGAAAGTCCACGCGCCAGCCCTCCCTTTGCAGGCGGCGCAGGGGTTCCATGACGGAAGGGTGCTCGACGGCGCTGGTGACCAGATGCCGCCGTTCCCCGTTATTCCCCGCCGTGCCGAGAAGGGCGAGATTATTGGCCTCCGTGGCGCTGCCGGTGAATATCACCTCGTCCTGTGCCGTGCCCACCAGGGCGGCGACCTCATGCCGGGCGGCGTCCACCGCGGCCTTGGCCTCGCGGCCGTAGGCATGGCCGGAGGAGGGATTGCCGAAGCGCCCTTCGAGGTAGGGCATCATGGCCGCCACCACCTGCGGGTCCAGGGGGGTGGTGGCGTTGTAGTCGAGGTAAATGGGTCCGTTCATCAGGCGCCGGCGAGCATTTTTTCCAGTTCGGCTTCCAGGGCCGCTCCCAGGGCAGCATCCACGGCGATTCCGGCGGCCTCCAGGGCGGCGACGAGGTCCTCGGGAGCGAGGATCACGCCATCGGCGGGTTGCACTGCTACTTCGCCGACCAGCAGGGAGGGAAACCCCTTGCCGTGGGCGTCGCGGCAGTCGGTGAGCACCACTTTCATTTCGATGTCCAGCAGGGTGCTGATCTGCCGGGCATAGCCGGTGTACAGGGTGCAGCGCCCGCCGGGCGGATTCTGGCTGATGACGGTGACGAGGGGCGAAGTCTTCATAGGGTGATCACGCTTTTCAGAACAATATAGCTGGCGGTGACGATGAGGAACACGCCGAAAATCCGCTTCAGGGTGTGGTGGGGCAGGCGATGGGCGAGCCGGGTGCCGGCGAAGCTGCTGGCCAGGGTGACGGCGGTGAAGCCCGCCATGATCGGGTAATCGATGGGCACGACGCCCAGATAGCCGAGAAAGCCGGAGGCGGCATTCACCGTCACCACGGCGAGGGAGGTGCCCACCGCCCGTTTCATGGGCAGGCCGGCGAAGAGGGAGAGGGCGGGAACGATGAGGAAGCCGCCGCCGACGCCGACGGTGCCGGTGAGCATGCCGACGCCGACACCGGAGGCCGGAATGCGCCAGCGCCCGCCCGGATGCCCGGTTTCCGCATGGGTTGGCGGCTGGCGGCGCAGCATGCGGTAGGCGGCGGTGAACATGATGAGGGCGAAGCCGCCCAGCTGGAGCGCCACCGGCAAGCCGGCGCCGACGCGGCTTCCCGCCGCCGTGCCCGCCGCACCGAAGAGGGCGAAGACGGCGGCCGGCTTCAGGTCCAGGTTGCCCCGCTTCCAGTTGTCGAACGCCGCCACCGCCGCCGTGACGGCGACCACTCCCAGGCTCATGGCGACGGCCTCCTTGGGTGGGATGTTCAGCAGATAGAGCAGGGCGGGCAGGGCGATGATCGAGCCGCCGCTGCCCAGCAGGCCGAGCACCAGGCCCGTGGCCGAGCCGGCGAGGGTGATGATGAGAAACTCCATGTTTTTCCTTGTTCCGTTACCGAGCCTTGACGCAAAAAGCTCGTATCGCTTATCGAAAATGGGCTGGCTGAACGGCGGAGGCAGGTCGCGGCGGCCACCCAGGGCGGCCATGGAAAATCAGAAAACCAGTACCTTGTCCGCCCATGCTGTCCATTCCGCCAGCTGCTCCAGGGTGCTGTGCACCGTGCCGGGAATCAGCTCCTCGTTCTTCATTCCCCGGGCGTCCATGCACATGCCGCATACGCCCACCTGGGCGTTGCGCTTGAGCAGGCTTTGGAGGAAGAACTCCAGGTTGTAGTAGCCCTCAGGCACCTTTTGCCCGGCCTTGGCGCAGAGGGCGGAATCCGACAGCAGAAAGATGCGGATTTCGTTGCCCTCGTGCTTGGACATGGTCCGGGCCAGGCGCAGGCCGTTGTAGCTGCGCTCGGTGCCGTAGGGCGGGTCGTTGAGGATGAAGAGGTATTTCATGGCCAATTCTCCCGTCGGAGATTAAGGGATGCCTGGGTTACTTCTTGGCCGCCTTGGCCGCGCGCTTGTTGGCATCGAAGCCGCCCTTCGCCTTCCATTCGTTGAATCCCCCCTGGAGGATGCGCACGTTATCCATCCCCGCCACACGCAGGGCGAGGCCGGCCTGGGCGGAGAGGGTGCCGGAGTTGCAGTACACCAGCACCATGCGGTCTGTGGGCAGCTCGGCACGGCGGCCCAGCACCTGGCGCCAGTCGATGTTCACCGCCCCGGGAATGTGGGCCTTGGCGTACTGATCGGCGTCGCGGGTATCGATAACGTAGATCTTCTTCCAGTCCTCGGCGGGAATCTGCTCCGGCAGGATGGTGGCGCCGCCGTATTCGGCGAAGTCGAAATATTCCTCCAGGCCCTTCACAGCAGCCGGGTCGGCGGCCAGGGCCGGGATGGCCGCCAGGGCCAGGAATGCGGCAAGCAGCGTGTTGCGCAGCATGGTTTTTCCTTTGGCAGATTATCAAATATAGTTTTGAATATATTGTG
>JBFXHL010000068.1:0-13887 GCA_050177075.1 Sulfuricellaceae bacterium
AAATCCGTCCCCGGTCATATCCTTCCGCCGGCAAGAAGGCTATAATCACGCGCCGAATAAACTTGGAGCAGGCGACATGGTCCGAAAGAATCCCCGCGGCGATTTGCCCGTCATTCACGAATCCGCCTACGTGGACAAAACCGCCATCATCTGCGGCAAGGTCATCATCCAGGAAAACGTCTTCATCGGCCCCTACGCCGTCATTCGCGCCGACGAGGTAAAGCCGGACGGCGAGATGGACCCCATCATCATCGGCGCCCACTCCAACATCCAAGACGGCGTGGTCATCCACTCCAAGGCCGGCGGCCTGGTGCAGATCGGCGAATACACCTCCATCGCCCACCGCTCCATCGTCCACGGCCCCTGCGTCGTGGGCAACCGCGTCTTCATCGGCTTCAACTCGGTGCTGTTCAACTGCACCATCCACGACGGCTGCGTCGTGCGCCACAACTGCGTCATCGACGGCTGCGAGCTGCCCGCCGGCTTCTACGTCCCCTCCACCACCAAGGTGAACTACAACACCGACCTCAGCACCATTCCCAAGGTGTCCGCCGAAGCCTCCGACTTCTCCGAGGACGTGGTGCGGGCCAACATCGAGCTGGTGCAGGGCTACAAGAAACTGAGCAACGAATTCTGAGGATAGGCCGACGCGGCCTAGGCTTGGGGAGTGCCGCCCTCTTCGGCGGCTGCGCCTGAGTTGTTGTCGCAGCGGGCGATGGCCGCCGCCAAATCGGAGAAATAGTTGGCTCCCCCGGGCGCCATGATGCCCGCCCGTTCCAGCTTGCCGCGGACGCGGTCGTTGGCTTCGCACAGCAGCACCCTCACCCCGCGTTTTTCCAGCTTCTGGATCACCTCTTCCAGGGTTTGCAGGCCGGTGATGTCCATGAAGGGCACCCGCTTTAGGCGGATGATGAGGACCTTGGGGTCGGTGTGGGTCTGCGCCAAGGCCCGCTCGAAATTCTCCACCGCGCCGAAGAAGAACGGGCCGTCGATGGCATAAACCAGGACGCCGGCAGGCAAGCCGACCTGTTGGCCGCGTCCCAGCAGCTCGGCGCGCAACGCCTCTTCTCCGAGCTGCTGTACCTCCACGCTGGACGCCATGCGCTTGAGGAAATGCAGGGTGGCCAGAATCACGCCGATGTTCACCGCCACCACCAGATCGGCAAAGACCGTGAGGACGAAGGTCACCAGCAGGATCACCACGTCGGCCCGAGGCGCCCGCCTGACCATATGAACGAAATGCTTCAGCTCGCTCATGTTGTAGGACACCACGAAGAGAATCGCCGACAGCGCGGCGAGGGGGATGTTGGCGGCCAGGGGCGCGAGGAACAGGATAATCAGCACCAGCGTCACGGAATGGACAACCCCGGCCAGGGGGCCGGTGGCGCCGTTGCGGATGTTGGTCGCCGTGCGGGCGATGGCGCCGGTGGCGGCGAAGCCGCCGAACAGCGGCGTCGCGATGTTGGCGATGCCCTGGCCGATCAGTTCTTGATTGGAATCGTGCTTGGTTCCTGCCATCCCGTCCGCCACCACCGCCGACAGGAGCGACTCGATGGCGCCCAGCATGGCGATGGTAAAGGCGGGCCCCACCAGTTCCACCACCTGACGAAGGCTGATGGACGGCGGGCTGAAGCCCGGCAAGCCCTGGGGAATGCCGCCGAAGGCGCTGCCGATGGTGGCCACCCCCTCGAAATGGAAATACGACTGCGCCAGGGTCGCCGCCACCATCGCCGTCAGGGGCCCCGGCACCCGCTTGAGCAAAGGCAGGCGGGAAGAATAAATCACGAGAATCAGGCTCGCCACGGCGATGCCCGTCGTGGCCCAGTGCAAGTGGGGCAGCGCCTGCAACAAATGCCACAGCTTCTGATGGAAATGCTCCCCCGTCACCGACGGCAGGCCGAAGAAATCCTTCCACTGGCTGACCCAGATGATGACGCCGATACCGGCGGTAAAGCCGATGATCACCGGGTCGGGTATGAACTTGATGATGCTCCCCATGCGGCTCACGCCCAGAAGCACCAGGATGACGCCGGCCATCAGGGTGGCCACCTGCAGGCCGTCCACGCCGTACTTTTCCGTCACGCCGGCGAGGATGACGATGAAGGCCCCCGTCGGTCCGGCGATCTGCAGCCGGCTGCCGCCGAACGCGGACACCACGAATCCGGCGATGATGGCCGTGTAAAGGCCCTGTTCGGGTTTGACGCCGGAAGCGATGGCGAAAGCCATGGCCAAGGGCAAGGCGACGACGCCGACGATCACCCCCGACACCAGGTTGGGCACCCAGTGCGCCCGCCGCAGCAAGCCCGCCTTGTGGGCTTCGAGCAGGGCGATCATTTTGCGTGGAAGGGAAATATGACAAGCATGTTAAATACTAACACATTCGCCCCCCCTTTCAGAAGAGGGTCTATTACAAGACCGGCCCGGGATCGGCACACCCATACCGTTCGTTCATATCCCCGTTCCGGCTGGCCGCCCCATGCGCTACACTGAGCCGATGACAAAACGTCTCACCCGCATCGTCACCCGTGGCGGCGACGCCGGCACCACCGGCCTCGCCGACGGCAGCCGCCTGCCCAAGCACCATCCCCGCGTCGCGGCCTTGGGGGAGGTGGACGAGCTCAACAGCCAGATCGGCCTGCTGCTGACGGAGCCCCTGCCAGCGGAAATCGCCGCCGCGCTCCAGGACGTTCAGCAGGACCTGTTCGACCTCGGCGCGGAACTGGCCCTCCCCGGCCAGGCCCGCCTCGCGCCCGGGCAAGTGGAACACCTGGAATCCCTGCTCGCCGAATGGAACGCGGCCCTGCCGCCCCTGGAGGAATTCGTCCTTCCCGGCGGCTGCCGCGGCGGCGCCCTGTGCCACGTGGCCCGCGCCGTCTGCCGCCGGGCCGAGCGGAGCCTGTCCCTCCTTGGTACCGGCGAGGCGCTATCGCCCCTGGCCCTGCCCTACCTCAACCGCCTGTCCGACCTGCTTTTCGTCGCCAGCCGCCGGCTCAACCGGGCGGCGGGGGTGGCGGATGCCCAGTGGCATGGACCGAACCCTCGCCCGAATCAGCCCTAGAAAGCCCGACCATGCTCAACGCCTTCGTCATCCGCGACAACAGCCTGCAGCAGATTCCCGTCCAGGGGCCGGATGACTTGAGCGAAGACGTGCTGTGGGTGGACCTGGTGGCGCCCACCGACGCGGAGCGAGACTGGGTGCTGCGGCGCTACGGCCAGCTGCTGCCGGAAATCGAGGAACTGGCCGAGATCGAGGCCAGCGCCCGTTTCGCCCAGGACGAGAACGGCCTCCATGTGCGCTCCTACTTCCTCCACAGCGGGGAATACCTGAGCAACGTCACCGTCGGCTTCACTCTTCACAAGGGCCGGCTGTTCACCCTCCATGAGGAGGACCTGCTCGAATTCCGGGTGTTCCGCCTGCGCGCCCGCAACGACGCCTCCAGCGCCAAGGACGCGGTTTCCCTGTTTCTCGGCATACTCGACACCAAGGTGGAACTTCTCGCCGATACCCTGGAAAAGCTTCATGGGGAGCTGGAGGAGCATGGGCGCGCCATCCACACCAAGGGGGAGCGGGACATCACCGGCATTTTCACCGACCTGTCCCACAGCGAGGACGCCAACGGCAAGGTGCGCCTGGGCCTGCTGGACAACCAGCGGACCCTCTCCTATCTGCAGCGCGGCGGCATCCTGACCCACGACCAGGCCGAGATGCTGCACGAAATCCAGCGGGACATCGAATCCCTCCTCACCCACTCCACCTTCCTCTTCGAGCGGGTGCACCTGCTGATGACCTCGGCCATGGGTATCGTCAACATCCAGCAGAACCAGATCATCAAGCTGTTCTCGGTGGCGGCGGTGATACTCATGCCGCCCACCCTGGTGGCCAGCATCTACGGCATGAACTTCCACCGCATGCCCGAGCTGGACTGGTCCCTGGGCTACCCCCTGGCGTTGGCGCTGATGGTCGCCTCGGCGGTGCTGCCCTTCCTTTATTTCAAACGCAAGAAGTGGCTGTAATCAGAGCCGGCCGTCGTGGAATTCCAGCAAGGGCAGGCGCTCCGCCCCACTCCCCTCGATCTTGATCCGGCTCACGGCGGCGTTGCCCACCTGGATGCGGTAAAGGTTGCCCAGGGGAATGTCCAGCACCAAGGACAGGATCATGCGGATGACGCCTGCGTGGGCGACCACCAGCACATGCTGGCCCTCGTGACGCCGGACCAGCTCCTCCCAGGCGCCGCCGACGCGCCCGGCAAACACGTCCAGGGGCTCGGCGCCTTCGGGCCGCAGGCGTTCCGGTTCGAGGCGAAAACGGTGAATGCGTAGGGGGTCGTCGTGGTTGATTTCCTTGGAGGTTTTTCCCTCCCAGGTGCCGAAGCCCACTTCGCGGAAGCGCTCCTCCACGCTCAAGGGGATGCGCCAACGGTCCGACACTTCCCGTGCGAACTCGGCGCAGCGCCGCATGGGGGACGTCACCACCTGCTGCCAGGGATGGCTTTCGCCCACCGCCTGACGCATCTGGGCCCAGCCTTTTTCGCTCAGGGGGTCGTCCATGCGCCCGCCCCGGTAGCGCCGTCCGCCCTCCGGCTCGCCGTGGCGGATCAGGTCGATGAGGGTAACGGGAAAATCGCTCATGGTTCGGCCAGGAAAAAAGACTGCGAGGGAGCCTCCCGCTCACCTCAGACGCCCGACCAGCGGGCCAGGGTCAGTAGCAGCAGAAGCACCAGCCAGAGGACGAGGGTGCGCCACACCAGGCCGATGGCGCTGTCGATGTAATCGGCATCCGGCTCGTCGCCCAAGCCGAGCTCGGAGCGAAACTCCACCGTGCCGTCGGCGGGCAAGGGACCGCCCAGGCGGACCCCCAAGGCGCCGGCGGCGCTGGCCAGGAGAATGCCCGCGCCTTCCTGGGCCCATTGCAGGGCCTGATTGCGCCAGCAATAGACGGCGTCCTCGAAATCCCCCATGACAGCGAAACTCAGGGCGGTAAAGCGCAGGGGCGCCCAGTCCAGGACCTCGAAGGCCTTGGCAGCGAAGCTGCCAAAGCGACCGAATTCCTCTTCGTCCTGCTCTCCCCACTTGTGGGCAAGGATGGCGGAGGCGTAGTAGAGCATCGCGCCGGCGGCGCCGAAGATCACGAACCACACGGCGGTGCCGAACAGCTGCCGGTAGGCGCAGAGGAAAGTCTGCTCCACGGCCACTTTTGCCACGTCCCCTTCGGTGTAGTCCCCCGCCGCACGGCCGTTCCACCGCTCCAGTACGGCCCGGGCCTGGGCCAGGCCACCCTCCGGCTGGCGCAGGGCGGCGGCTACGTCGCCCGCCTCGCGGGTAAAGGACTTGAAGCCGATGGTGACGTAGAGCACGCCGATATTGAGTCCCCAGGTCAGAAGCGGCGAGACGGCCGACAACGCCATGGAAGCGAGCAGCAGCGCCAGCACGGGGGGCACCACCGCCAGGCTCCAGGCCAGGATGCCGTGGCGTTTTTCGCCGGCATTCAGGTGGCACTCCAGGATATTGGCGTAGCGGATGAAGAGTCGGTTCAGCTTGGCCCGGTTACCGAGGGGGCGGAATTGCTCCAGCAGCAGGGCGGCGATGAGGGAAAACAGGCTCATGGATCAGAGCTCCATCTCCACCGAGAGTTCGCGATTCTGGAAAATCTCCAGCGTCGGCAGCCTGAAGGGCAAGTGGTTCTTGTCCAGATAATCGATCAGGGCCGCATAAGCCTTGCCGGGGGCCATCAGGGGCTGGGCGTTGACGCGCGCCAGCACCACCTTGCGCATGGGGACCTGGGCCAGCTTGATCGGGTCATGGACCCTGGCGTCCGCCGCCACCATGTAACCCACGCGGGCACGCAGTTTCTTCTTTTCGGTCACCCGGGGGTCGTCCAGAAGCACCATCACCGAAGCGCCTTCCTGCACGCCTTGGTCATGGAGAAGCTTCAGCATGTTCTGCTGCCGCTGGGGGAGGTCGGTGTAATCGCCGACGCTGTCCACGTAGGCGTAGACGTAAGGGCCACGCTGGGCGATCTCGACGGTGGCGCTATTGAACACCCCCCACCACATGAAAATGAGCAGGAGAGGGAGGACAAAGGCCAAGAGGAAGGCCAGCCACTGTTTTTTCAAAATCGTTCTCCACGACGGCTTTCAACGGGCGAAAGATACCATAAACCCCCTTCCCTGTCCCGCCACCACTCACGAATGGCCTATAATAGCGCCTTCCCAAACGGCATCCCGCGAGTTTCCATGAAAGACTACCAAGCCCCCCAGGACCTGCTGCAGGACCGGGTCATCCTCGTCACCGGCGCAGGCCAGGGAATCGGCCGCACTGCGGCCCTCACCTTTGCCGCCCATGGCGCCACCGTCATTCTCCATGGCCGCGACGTCAAGAAGCTGGAGCAGGTGTACGACGAAATCGAGGCCGCGGGCCATCCCCAGCCGGCGATCTTTCCCCTGGACTTCCTCAAGGCCGGCGAACCCGACCACAAGGCATTCGCCGAGGCGATCAACAACCAACTCGGCCGGCTCGACGGCATTCTGCATAACGCCGCCTACCTGACCGCTCTCACCCAGCTGGAAAACGAGACCCTGGACCTGTGGACCAAGAGCCTGCGCGCCAACCTGGCGGCGCCCTTCGCTCTCACCAAGGCCTGCCTGCCCCTGCTCAAGGCATCACCGGACGCATCGGTGATCATGACCTCCGACCACCACGCCTCCCATCCCGCCGCCTACTGGGGTGTTTTCGCCGTCGCCAAGAGCGGCATGGAAACCCTGGTCAAGATCTGGGCCCAGGAGTGGGAAATGCTGCCCCAGTTGCGCATCAACGCCGTAGAACCGGGGCCTGTGCAGTCCCCCCAGAGGCTGCGCACCCATCCGGGCGAAGTGCACGAAACCCTGCCTCCCGACACCTCCCTGATGCCGACCTATCTGTACCTGATGGGGAAAGACAGCCGCGGCGTCAGCGGCCAGGTGATCGAACTGGGGAATTAGTCTTCCCGCTCGGCGACAGGCGGCCGCTTGAGGAGGAATTTCATCCGCATGCCGGCGATTTCCACGTCGTCGAGGTGGTTGAGGTAGACCCGCTCTTCCTCTTCCACCGGCACGCCGTTGACCATGGGATAGTTGTTGCCCTCCAGGTAGGCCAGGAAGTAGCCGTCCTCCGCGCGGGTAATCACCGCCATCTGGAGGCCCGGCTTCCCCAGGGCGATGAGGGGACGGGTCAATTCCATTTCCTTGCCGGCCACCGGTCCGCTGATGGCGCGCAGTGCGCCTAGGGGCAGCAGGTTTTCATCCGTGGCCGGCTTGGCGTTATTTTCCTCCGCCACCGGGAAACCGGGCTGTTTGGTGGTCCGGACGAAGGCCTCCATATCGGTCTCCCCCGTCCGCAGTGCGCCGCCCACGGAAGACGGGGACTCGTCCGCGCCGACTTCTTCCATCCCGCCAAGCTCCTGGCGATACCTCAGCACATAGCGGGCGATGCGGATTTCGTCGCCATCCTTCAGCAGGCACTTGGTCACCACCTTGCCGTTCACCCAGGTGCCGTTGGTGCTGTAGAGGTCTTCAAGAAAGGAATCGTTGCGCACGGTGATCACCACCGCGTGCTCCCCGCTCACCGCCGTGTGGGGCAGCACCAGATCGTTGTGGGGCTTGCGCCCAATGCGCACGCGCTCCCGGTCGAGGGCATGCTCGCCGACGATGACATCGTCCTCGTAGACAATCAAACGGGAAGGCATGGCGGAACTCGTCTATCGGCTTAGGCTGCGGCCCATTATATGCCCTTATCCGCGGCAGTAGGCAACGGCATCGGCCAAGCGCTCGACGGCCACGATCTCCATCCCCGCCACCCCCTGCTTGGGCCGGTTGGCCTTGGGCACGATGGCCCGTTCGAAGCCCAATTTGGCCGCCTCCTTGAGGCGCTCCTGGCCCCGCTGCACCGGCCGCACCTCCCCGGCCAGGCCCACTTCGCCGAACACCACCGTCTTGGGCGGCAAGGGCTTGTCCCGCAGGGAGGAGACGATGGCCAGCAGCACCGCCAAGTCCGCCGCCGGTTCGGTGATTTTCACCCCGCCCACGGCGTTGACGAACACATCCTGGTCGAAGCAGGCGATACCCGCGTGGCGGTGCAGCACCGCCAGCAGCATGGCAAGACGGTTCTGCTCCAGGCCGACGGAAAGGCGCTTCGGCGTGGGGGAATGGGCCTCGTCCACCAGGGCCTGCACCTCCACCAGCAGGGGCCGGGTCCCCTCCTGGGTGACCATGACGCAGGAGCCCGCCACATCCTGGCCGTGGTGGGAAAGGAACAGGGCCGAGGGATTGTTCACCTCCTTCAGGCCCTTCTCCGTCATGGCGAAGACGCCCAGCTCGTTCACCGCCCCGAAGCGGTTCTTGAAAGCCCGCACCAAGCGGAAGCTGGAATTGCTGTCGCCCTCGAAATAGAGCACCGTATCGACGATATGCTCCAGCACCCGGGGCCCCGCCAGGGCGCCTTCCTTGGTGACGTGCCCCACCATGATCACCGCCGTCCCGCTCTGCTTGGCGTGGCGGGTCAGCTGGGCGGCGCATTCCCGCACCTGGGCCACGCTGCCCGGAGCGGACTGCAGCGCCTCGGAATAGACGGTCTGGATCGAGTCGATCACCGCCACCTGCGGCTGCTGGGACGTCAGGGAGGCAAGGATTTTCTCCAGCTGGATTTCCGCCAGCAGGTGCACTCCGCCGGCGTCCAGTTGCAGCCGCTTGGCCCGCAGGGCGATCTGCTGGGCGGATTCCTCGCCGCTGACGTAGAGCACCTTCTGCTTGGCGGAGAGGTGGCACAGGGCCTGGAGCAGCAAGGTGGACTTGCCGATGCCGGGGTCGCCGCCGATGAGCACCACCGCCCCGTCCACCAGCCCGCCGCCCAGGACCCGGTCGAACTCGGCGATGCCGGTGGGCTGGCGCGGCACTTCCTGGGCCTCCACCTCCGACAGTCGCTGCAGCTTGCTCGATTGGGCGAGGCTGGCGTAGCGATGGGTGGAAGCCGCCTCCGCCACCGTCTCCACCAGGGTGTTCCACGCCATGCAATGGGGGCACTGGCCCTGCCACTTGGGCACTTGGCCGCCGCATTCGGTACAGGTGTAAACAGTTTTCGCCTTGGCCATTTATCCCTCGCTGACAGGCACCCTGGGGGCCAGGGCGCAAAGCAATTCGTAGCTGATGGTGCCCGCCGCGGCCGCCACCTCGTCCACCGGAACGCCCTCGCCCCACAGCACCACCGGGCTGCCCACGCCGGCTGCCGGAATATCGGTGATGTCGGCGAACAGCATGTCCATGGACACCCGGCCGAGGGTGCGGGTGCGCTGACCGTTGACCTGAATGGGCGTGCCCGTTGCGGCATGGCGTGGGTAGCCATCGGCGTAGCCGCAGGCCACGATACCCACCCGGGTGGGTTTATCGGCAACGAACAGGGCGCCGTACCCCAGCCGGTCGCCGGGCTGCAGCTCCTGCACGGCGATGAGGCGGCTTTCCAGGGTCATGACGGGCCGCAGGCCAAGTTCCTCCATCGACCGGTCAGCGAAGGGCGAAGAGCCGTAGAGCATGATGCCGGGGCGTACCCAGTCGGCATGCACCTCGGGATAGCGCAGGATGGCGGCGGAATTGGCGAAGCTGCCCGGCAGCTGGAATTCGCGATAGAGCCTCGCCACCACGTCCTGTTGCCAGGCAATGCCGTTTGCATCGTCCGCCGTGACGAAATGGGACATGAGGGCGACCTCGCCCACCGCCGGGCAGGCACGGAGCCGGGCAAGGACCTCCGGCACCTGCCCGGGACGGAAGCCGAGGCGGTTCATGCCACTGTTGAACTTGAGAAAAATCTCCACCGGCCGCGCCAACTTGGCCCGTTCCAGGGCGCGAACCTGCCACTCGTCATGGACCACGGTGGCGATGCGGTTTTCCGCCAGACAGGAAAGTTCGTCGGCCTTGAAAAAACCTTCCAACAGCAGCAGCTTCTGCCGGTAGCCCGCTTGCCGCAGCGCGAGGGCCTCCTCCACAGCGAGGACGGCAAATCCCTCCGCCTCCTTCAGAGCTTCCGCCACCCGCAGCATGCCGTGGCCGTAGCCGTTGGCCTTGATCACCGCCATGGTCTTGGCTCGGGGGGCGTGGCGTCTGGCCACGGCGAGGTTGTGGGCGAGTGCCGGGAGGGAAATGCGGGCGCGAAGAGGGCGGGCCATGGCTGCTTTAGTAGCCGCCGACTGCTGCCGCGTAGTTCTCGAAGCGGGTGTTCTCGCCGAGGAAGGTGAGGCGCACGGTGCCGATAGGGCCGTTACGCTGTTTGCCGATGATGATTTCGGCCGTCCCCTTGTCCGGGCTATCCGGGTTGTACACTTCGTCCCGGTAAATGAACAGGATCAGGTCGGCGTCCTGCTCGATGGCGCCGGATTCCCGCAGGTCCGACATCACCGGCCGCTTGTTGGGCCGCTGCTCCAAACTGCGGTTGAGCTGGGACAGGGCGATGACGGGCACTTCCAGCTCCTTGGCCAGGGCCTTGAGGGAGCGGGAAATCTCGGAAATTTCCGCCGCCCGGTTGTCGCCGGGAGAGCTGGACGTCATCAATTGCAGATAGTCCACCACCACCAGCCCCAGCTGCTCCCCCGCCTGGCGCCGCACGCGGCGGGCCCGGGCGCGGAGATCGAGGGGGTTGAGGGCCGGTGTCTCGTCGATGAACACCGGCGCGTCGTTGAGCTTGCCCAGGGCGTAGGTGAGGCGCTGCCAATCATCCTCTTCCAGACGGCCGGTGCGCAGCTTGTGCTGGTCGAGGCGGCCCACGGAACCGATCATACGGGTGACCAATTGGGTGCCGCTCATTTCCATGGAAAACACCATCACCGGCTTGCCGGTATCGATGGCCACGTTCTCCGCGATATTGATGGAGAACGCGGTCTTGCCCATGGAGGGGCGTCCCGCCACGATAACCAGGTCGCCGGCCTGGAGGCCGGAAGTCATGCGATCCAGGTCGGCGAAACCGGTGGGGATACCGGTGATGTCGCTGGGGTCGTCCCGGTTGTAGAGCATGTCGATGCGCTCCACCACCTCGGTCAGGAGCGGCCCGATCTCCTTGTAACCCTCCTGCCCTTTGGAACTGGCCTCGGCGATCTTGAACACCTTGGCTTCGGCCTCGTCCAGCAACTGCCGCGCGTTGCGCCCCATGGGGTTGAAGGCGCTTTCGGTAATGTCGGTGCCCACCGACACCAGCTGACGCATCACCGAACGCTCGCGGATGATTTCCGCGTAGCGGCGGATATTGGCCGCGCTGGGAGTGTTCTGCACCAGGGCGCCGATATAGGCCAGACCGCCGACGTTCTGCAATTCGCCGGCGTTCTCCAGGGACTCCGCCACCGTAATGGCATCGGCGGGCTTGCCCTGCTCCAGCAGCTTGATGATGTGCTTGAAAATAAGGCGGTGGTCGTTGCGGTAGAAATCCTCTCCCGCGAGGACGTCGGCTACCCGGTCCCAGGCGCTATTCTCCATCAACAACCCGCCCAGCACGGACTGTTCCGCCTCCACCGAGTGGGGCGGCACTTTCAGGGAATCGAGTTGTTCGTCGCTCATGATTTATCGAATGGTATGGCGCAAGCCGAAAAGAAAATAGCCTAACAAACAGAAAAGGCAGCTTCAAGCTGCCTTTCCCTTCGCGCTAAACGCCGCTTACTGTTGCTCGGCGGGCGCCACGGGAGCCGGCGGCTCCAGAATGGCTTTCATGGACAGGCGCAGGCGGCCTTTCTCATCGGCTTCCAGCACCTTCACGCGCACCATCTGGCCTTCCTTGAGGTGGTCGGCAACGGCATTGACGCGCTCGTGGGCGATCTGGGAGATGTGCAGCAGACCGTCGCGGCCGGGCAGCACGCTGACGATGGCGCCGAAGTCCAGCAGCTTGAGCACGGTGCCTTCGTAGACCTTGCCCACTTCCACTTCGGCGGTGATTTCCTCGATGCGCTTCTTGGCCTTTTCGATGCCCTCCGCGCCGACGGCGGCGATGGTCACGGTGCCGTCCTCGGCGATGTCGATAGTGGTGCCGGTTTCCTCGGTCAGCGCGCGGATCACTGCGCCACCCTTGCCGATCACGTCGCGGATCTTCTCCGGATTGATCTTCATGGTGTAGAGCTGGGGCGCATAGGCGGACATGGTGCTGCTGGCCGTCGGCACGGCTTCTTTCATCAGACGCAGAATGTGCATCCGGCCTTCGCGGGCCTGGGTCAGGGCGACCTGCATGATTTCCTTGGTGATGCCCTGAATCTTGATGTCCATCTGCAGGGCGGTGATGCCGGACTCGGTACCGGCCACCTTGAAGTCCATGTCGCCGAGGTGATCCTCGTCGCCCAGGATGTCGGTCAGGACGGCGAAACGGTTGCCCTCCTTGATCAGGCCCATGGCAATGCCGGCCACGTGGGCCTTCAGGGGCACGCCGGCATTCAACAGGGACAGGCAGCCGCCGCAGACGGAGGCCATGGAGCTGGAGCCGTTGGATTCGGTGATCTCGGACACCACGCGCATGGTATAGGCGAACTCATCGGCCTTGGGCAGCACGGCCATCAGGGCGCGCTTGGCCAGACGGCCGTGGCCGATCTCGCGGCGCTTTGGGGAACCCACGCGACCGGTTTCGCCGGTGGCATAGGGAGGCATGTTGTAGTGGAGCATGAAGCGCTCGCTGTACTCGCCTTGGAGGGAGTCGATGATCTGTTCGTCGCGGCCCGTGCCCAGGGTCGCCACGGCCAGGGCTTGGGTTTCGCCGCGTGTGAACAGGGCGGAACCGTGGGTGCGGGGCAGCACGCCGGTGCGGATGGTGATCGGGCGAACGGTGCGGGTATCGCGGCCGTCGATGCGGGCTTCGCCGGCTAGGATGCGGCCACGCACGATGCTGGACTCCAGGTCGCCGAAGATGGCCTTCACCTGATTAGCGGTGTGGAGATCGGTGTCGGCGGTAATCAGTTCACCGAACACCTTGTTGCGAACTTCGTCCACCTTCGCCATGCGGGCCTGCTTCTGCTTGATGCCGTAGGCGGCGGCCAAATCGGCTTCGGCCAGGGCGGCGACCTTCTTCACCAGTTCCTCGTCCTTGGCGGGAGGCGTCCAGTCCCAGGCTTCGGCGCCCGCTTCTTGGGCCAGCTCGTTGATGGCGTCGATGACCACCTGCATCTGCTCGTGACCGAACACCACGGCGCCGAGCATCACGTCTTCGGACAGTTCCAGGGCCTCGGATTCGACCATCAGCACAGCCTGCTTGGTGCCGGCAACCACCAGGTCCAGTTCGCAGTTGCCGCTCAACTCGGAAGCCGTGGGGTTGAGGATGTACTGGCCATTGGCATAGCCCACGCGCGCCGCGCCGATGGGCCCCATGAAGGGAATGCCGGACAGGGCCAGCGCAGCGGAGGCGCCGATCATGGCGGGGATATCGGCATCCACCTCGGGGTTGGAAGACACCACGGTGGCGACCACCTGGACTTCGTTATAAAAGCCTTCGGGGAACAGGGGACGAATGGGACGATCGATGAGACGAGAGGTCAGGGTCTCCTTCTCGGTAGGACGGCCCTCGCGTTTGAAGAAGCCCCCGGGAATCCGGCCAGCGGCATAGGTACGCTCCTGGTAGTCCACCGTCAGGGGGAAGAAATCCTGGCCGGGCTTGGCTTCCTTGACGCCCACCGCGGTCACCAGCACCACGGTATCGTCCATGTTCACCATCACGGCACCGCTCGACTGGCGAGCGATTTCTCCGGTCTCCAACGTCACCTGATGACGCCCGTATGCAAAGGTCTTCTTGATAGGTTACAAAACACTGTCCTCAAACGAAGCCCGTCAAGCCGTCTCCGGCCGCCTTATCTACCGCGCAGCAGGCGCGGCAACCGACATTACTTACGCAGACCGAGACGCTCGA
>JBFXHL010000069.1:0-13818 GCA_050177075.1 Sulfuricellaceae bacterium
GCTCGGAGCGGATGGTGAACAGGATTTGCAGCAGCATCGCCTTCAGCAATCGCTCTGGCGGCACCGACGGCCGGCCGGTCTTGGCGTAGACCGCCTCGAATTCCTTGTCCATCGTCGCCAGCACCGTATCCACCAGGACGCGCAGCTTGCGCAGCGGGTGGCTCTTCGGAATGCGGTCTTCCAGGCTCACGTAGGAGAACATCGCGCTTTGGTTGTTCGGGCGGCCTCGCATCGCTGTCATCGGGTCAGATATCGATGGGATGAATTTTACCTCCTCCAGGGCAGGCGGGGTTTTTCAACGGCCTGCTAGGCCGGAACCGCGTCCCGCATCTTGAGGGCCTCTTCGATATCCACCGCCACCATGCACGACACGCCCCGCTCCTGCTGGGTGATGCCCACCAGCTGGTCGGCCATTTCCATGGTGATCTTGTTGTGGCTGATGAAGAGGAACTGGGTGTGCTCGGCCATTTTCTTCACCAGCTCGCAGAAGCGCTCGGTGTTGGAGTCGTCCAGGGGCGCGTCCACCTCGTCCAGAAGGCAAAAGGGCGCCGGGTTGAGCCGGAACATGGAGAACACCAGGGACAGGGCGGTCAGCGCCTTTTCGCCGCCGGACAGGAGATGGATGGTGCTGTTCTTCTTCCCCGGCGGCTGGGCGACGATCTGGATGCCGGCGTCGAGAATCTCCTCCCCCGTCAGCACCAGCCGCGCCTGACCGCCGCCGAAAAGCGTGGGGAAGAGCTCCCCCAGGTTCTTGTTCACCTCGTCGTAGGTGGCCTGGAGCAGGTCCCGGGTCTCCCGGTCGATGCGGCGGATGGCCTGCTCCAGGGTGTCGATGGCCTCGTTGAGGTCCGCCGCCTGCTCGTCCAGGTAGGTCTTGCGCTCCCGCTCGGCCTTCAGTTCCTCCAGGGCCGCCAGGTTCACCGGGCCCAGGGCCGCGATATCCTGGCCCAGGCGGTCGATTTCCCCCTGCAGGGCGGCGGCGCTGCGGCGCCCCTGCTCCAGCAAACCGGCCAGCGTCCCTTCGTCGGCGTTTTCGGCCCGCAGCTGCTCGGCCAGCTGTTCCTCGGTGAGCCGCGCCTCCTGCTCCTTCAGGCGCCCCTCGTTGAGCTTGTCCCGCAGGGGGTTGAGGCCCTGCTCGCTCCTCATGCGCGCCTCTTCCACCTGTTTGAGGCGCTGTCCCGCCTCGTTCATCGCTTCCCGCGCCGCGGTCAGGGCCTCTTCCCGCTCCTGGCGCTGGGACAGGGCCAATTGCAGGCCCTCCTTGGCGGGTTCTTCGTCGAAGGCCTCCAGCTCCAGCAGCAAGTCTTCGAGGCGGGCCTCCAGGGTCTCCAGGTCGGCGCCGACGGCCTGGATGGCGTGGTCCAGTTCCCCCAGCTTATTGAGGCAGGTTTTTTCGTAGAATCCCGCTTCCTGGAACTCCCGCTCGGCCAGGCGTGCCGCTTCGCGGCTGCGGGCGAGGGCATTTTCCGCTTCCTCCCGTTCCCCCGCCGCCGCTTCCAGTTGCTCCTGGAAGGCCTCCACCCGGCTCTGCAGGCTCTCCAAGTTGTATTCGCACTCTGCGGCCTGCTCCGCCTCGATTTCCATCTGCTCCGCCAGCTCTTTCAGCTCCTGGCCGATCTGCTCGCGGCGGCGGTCCATGTGGGCAGCCTGCTGCTCCTGCTTGTGGAGCTCCATCTGCAGGCGGTGGTGCTTCTGCTGGAACTCCCCCGCCCGGCTGCGCTGCACGGCGAGATCGGCCTGCAGGCGGGATACCTCCTCCTCGGCGGTCTTGAGGGCCGACTGGAGCCCCTCCAGGACTACCGCCGCCCGTTCCAGCTCCCCTTCCAGCTCCTCGATTTCCCGCTTCCGCGCCAGCACGCCGTGCAGCTCGGATTGCTGGGCGTAATACACCACGCCGTGGCGGGTGAACAGATGCCCCTCGGGGCACACGACGGATTCCCCGTCACCCAACGTCTCCCTGGCGGCCAAGGCGGATACTGCGCTGGGCGCCACGCGAACGCCGCGCAGCCATTCGCGCAGGAAAGCCGGATGCGCCTCGCGCCCCCGGCCATCCCAAGTCACCATATCCGCCAGGAAACGCGGCCCCTCCTCTCCGCTCCAGAGAGAAGCGCTTTCCTCACTGGCGAATGCCAAAGCCACCATGGCGGGCGGCGCGTCTTCCGCCAAAGCGCCAATGGTCGCCCCCTCGTCGACCAGGATGCCGTTGAGGCGCTCCCGCAGCACGCTTTCCAGGGCGTTCTCCCAGCCGGCCTCGACCTGGGCGCGCTGCCACAGGCGCGGCAGGCCGTCGAGGCGGTGTTTTTCCAACCAGGCTTGGAGGTCCTGGTTGCGCTCCAGCTGGTTCTGCATCTGCTGCAGGGCCAGGAGGCGTGCGTCGAGGCGAGCCGTTTCCTGGGATTGCTGCTGCAGGGCATGGAAGGCCTGGCGGCGGGACTCTTCAGCCTGGGGCAGGCGCTGTTGGGCTTCTTCCAACTGGCCGCGAACCTCCTCCAGAATCAGCTCCACTTCCGCCAGCTCCTCGCGCAGGCTTTCCAGGGCCTCCCGGTCCGGGCTGGGCAGCCCCTCCCGCTCCTGCTCCAGGCGGGCGATGCGCTGCTCCAGCTGCTGGCGCGCCTTGCGGGCATGGGAAAGATTGGTTTCCTCCAGCGCCGCCGCCTGCTCGGCCTGGGCCAGCTCCCGCTGCAGCTTGCCAAACAGCTCCTGGCGGTCCCGGAAGGCGGCCTCCGCCTGGGGCAGTCCCTGGGATTCCCGCTCCAAGGTCTCCTTGGATTCCGCCACCCGCTCCTTGGCGGCCTCCAGCTCCTGCCGCCAGTGGGCCAATTGCTCCTCGGCTTCCCGGCGACGCTGCATCTGCTGGGCCTGCTGGACCCGCAAGCCGCCGGCCTGGTTGTTGAGCCGCTCCCGGCTGTCCCGCTGGTGCTTCAGCCCCTGCTCTTGACGGGCCACCTCGGCGTTGGCCTCGTACAGGGCCGCCTGGGCGGCGTGGAGGGCGTCGCTGGCGGCGTAATGGGCGTTGCGCGCCTCTTCCAGCTGGCTTTCCGACTGGCGCAGGCGGGCGGTTTCCGCCTCCAGCTCGTTCATCAGGCGCTGTACTTCCCGCTGGTGCTTTTCCCGCAGGGCCGCGGCGTCCCGGCGCTTGAGCAGCAGCAGCAGTTGCTTGGCGGTCTGCAGTTCCTTCTGCAGTTCGTGGTAGCGCTGGGCCACTACCGCCTGGGATTCCAGGCGGGAGAGCTGCTTGTCCAGCTCCTGGCGCACGTCTTCCACCCGCAGCAGGTTCTCCCGCGTGTCCCGGAGGCGGAATTCCGTTTCCTTGCGGCGCTCCTTGTACTTGGAAACCCCCGCCGCCTCCTCGAGGAAAATCCGCATGTCCTCGGGCCGCGCCTCGATGATGCGGGAAATCGTCCCCTGCTCGATGATGGCGTAGGCCCGGGGACCGAGGCCGGTGCCGAGGAAGATGTCGGTCACGTCCTTGCGCCGCACCTTCATGTTGTTGACGAAATACTGGGATTCGCCGTCCCGGTGCAGCACCCGCTTCACCGACAGCTCGGCGTACTGGGACCAGGCCCCCGCGGCACGGCCCAGGCTGTTGTCGAAGGTCAGCTCGACGCTGGCCCGGGACACCGGCTTGCGTTCGCTGGAGCCGTTGAAGATCACGTCCGTCATGGACTCGCCCCGCAACTGCTTGGCGGAGGACTCCCCCAGCACCCAACGCACCGCGTCGATGACGTTGGACTTGCCGCAGCCGTTGGGGCCAACGATGCCCACCAGCTTCCCCGGGGTGGGAATGGTGGTGGGGTCGACGAAGCTCTTGAAGCCGGCGAGTTTGACGTGAGTGAGGCGCACGGAATCCTAGGAAATGGTATCGCCGCGGCGCAGGCGTTCCTGCCGCATTTCGGTTTCGGGGGTGCGGGCAGCCAGGGTAAAGAGACGCGCCTCGTCCACCCATTGGAGGCGTTCCAAGTCGCTGAGGCGGGCGAAAGCTTCCATTTGCTCATCGCTCACCCAGTAGTAAAAACCACCCCTTCGCTTATCCATGGCCCAAACGTTTGAGATGTTCGATGTCCGCCAAATCCTGGGCGCGCCCGGCCTGTTCTTTGAGGGCAATCATATCCTCCACCGCCGCCAGGGAAACCGGAATGCCCCCGACCTCCCGCACCAGCCGCCGCCCGTATGCTTCATCGAAGGGCAAATCCGCGCCGATCAACACATCCACAGTGGGTGCACTGTTCTCGGGACTGCGCAGGGGAAAGGCTACCATATGCCGCTCCTTGACCCAGGATGCCCGTTTTCCGGCATCGCCCAGTTCATCCAGGGCAATGGGCAACGTGGGGCGCAAACCCAACTCATCCGCCAGCAGGATGAAGTGCCCCAGGTTCGCGCCGTCGAGGGCCAGCATGATATCCACGTCCATGGTCATGCGCGGCACGCCATGGAGGTTCATGGCAAGCCCGCCCACCAGCAGGTAACGAACGCGGTGGCGCTCCAGGGCGCTTAGGAGGTCGAGGTAGAACAAGCGGCTGAGAATGTTGTCAGGTTATAATTGCCAAATTCTAAACGATTTCCCGCCGGAGCCGCCAATGCCCAGCCAACCCAGCAAAGAACTAGAAACTTTCGACAACCCCCATCCCGAACGGGATTTCCACATCCACATGGAAATCCCCGAGTTCACCTGCCTGTGTCCCAAGACCGGCCAGCCGGATTTCGCCACCCTCTATCTGGACTACATCCCGGACCGGAAATGCGTGGAACTGAAAAGCCTCAAGCTCTACATCTGGTCCTACCGCAACGAAGGCGCCTTCCACGAGGCCGTGACCAACCGCATCCTGGACGACCTGGTGAAGGCCACCGACCCGCGCTTCATGCGCCTCACCGCCAAATTCTTCGTCCGCGGCGGCATTTTCACCAACGTGGTGGCCGAGCACCGCAAGCCGGGCTGGGAACCCAAACCCCTGGTGGAACTGACCCGCTTCGAGCACCAATCCAACACCCGTGGCTGATGAAGGCAGCGTCTATCTCGGCCTCGACTTCGGCACCAGCGGCGCCCGCGCCGCACTGATCTCGGCGAGCGCCGACCTCCTGGCCGAATGGCGGGAGCCCTACGATATCGCCATCGTGGACAGCTGGCGCTATGCCCTGTTCCGCCTCCTGACGGGAATTCCCGCCGAGTTCCGCCGCCGCCTGGCCGCCATCGCCTTCGACGGCACCTCCTCCACAGTGGTGCTGTGCGACAGCAATGGCCACCCTGTCACCTCCACCCTGCTCTATAGCGACCAGCGTGCCAAGGTGGAGGCCCAGGCGCTGCATACCCTGATCCCCGAGGAAAACCCCGCGATCAGCGCCAGCTCCAGCCTGGCCAAGCTCCTCTGGCTGGCCAAGCAGCCCGGCGCCGACAGCGCCCGCTTCTTCCTTCACCAGGCGGACTGGCTGGCAGCGCAACTCCACGGTCACTGGGGCGTGAGCGACTACCACAACGCCCTCAAGCTGGGCTACGACGTGGAACACCTGCGCTATCCGGAATGGGTGAACACCCTGCCCGTCGCCCCCTGGCTTCCCCACGTGGTGGCGCCGGGCGAAAGCATAGGGCCCCTGCTCCCCGAAATCGCCCGTGAATTCGCCCTGCCCCAAGACTGCCTGATTCGGGCGGGCACCACCGACAGCATCGCCGCCTTTCTCGCCGCCGGAGCCAGCCAGCCGGGGGAGGCGGTAACCTCCCTGGGTTCGACCCTGGCGCTGAAGCTGCTCAGCGCCACCCGCGTCGACGACGCCCGCTACGGCATCTACAGCCATCGCCTGGGGAAGCTGTGGCTGGCGGGGGGCGCCTCGAACAGCGGTGGCGCGGTGTTGAAGCGCTTTTTCAGCGAGGCGGAACTGGAAGAACTCAGCCGCCGGATCGACCCCCGCCAGGACAGCGGCCTGGACTATTACCCCCTGCCCGCCCCCGGCGAGCGTTTCCCCCTGGCCGACCCGGAACTGGAGCCCCGCCTGGAGCCCCGCCCTGCCGACGACAGCCGCTTTCTCCATGGCATGCTGGAGGGCATGGCGAAAATCGAAGCCGCCGGCTATCGCCTGCTGGAGCGGTTGGGGGCCACGCCCCTCAAATCGGTGCAGACAGCCGGGGGCGGAGCGCGCAACCCGGCCTGGACTGCCATCCGCGCACGGCTGCTGGGCGTGCCGGTAAAGGCTGCCGCGCACGGCGAGGCCGCCTACGGTGCGGCGCTGCTCGCGCGATTCGGCCCCAGCCTTTACAATGCCAGCACCTGATCCACGGGCCCACCGATGAACGACGCCGAACTCAGCCCCGTCCATTACCAAGCCTCCCTGCCCCTCACCTGGGCGGCGGCGGAATCGCCGGATGCCGCCACGCTGAGCGTCTGGATGCACACCAACGCCGTCCTGCTGCGTGCCCTCGCCACCATCGAGGCGCAGCCTCCGGCCGCCGACTATGAAAGCGAGCCCGGCACCCCCACGGGGCGGATGCTGGAGCGCCTGGAAGCCAAGATCGACCTCTCCCTCAGCCTGCTGTCCCGCCTGCTCGGCCACGAATCCCGCCTCCGGCAGGCCCTGCCGGTCACCCTCAGCGCGAACGCGGTCGAATGGGAAAGCGCCTCGCTCCCAGAGGCCGGGAGCGAAATCCTGCTCACCCTCCACCTTAGCCCGAAGCTGCCCCATCCGTTGCAGCTGCCCGCCCGGGTGGAGCGCTCGGGCAATGGCCGCGCCCTGGCCCGCTTCACGCACCTCGACGAGGAAACCCGGGACTGGCTTGAGCGCACGATATTCCGCCAGCACCGGCGCCACATTCAGGCATTGCACCAGGGGCGAAGCCAGGGCGCTTAGGAGGACTGCTCCAGACGGCCGGAAAACAGGCTGGCCAAGGCGATCATGGCGCCACCGAGCCATTCCCGCGGCGTCAGCACCTCGCCGACCCACCACCAGGAGGTAATCGCCGCCACCACCAGTTCGAAGAGGAAAATCACCGCCGCATGGCTGGCGGTGACGCGGGCCAGGCCGTACTGCACCGTCAGGGTGATGGCGAAGAGGGCCGCGCCGATGCCGGCCACCAGCAGCCAGGCTTCCCATCCCAGCCCCGCCACGGCCCCCAGCCCAGCATTCCCCGCCAGGAGCGGCAGCAGGGCCAGCAGGGAGGACAGCAGCCAGATGGAGAGGGATTTCAGGCGCACGTCGAGGTCGGCGGCGCGGCGGGAAAGCACGTTGCCCAGGGCGAACATCAGGCCGGCGGACAACCCCAGCCACTCCGCCCCATTGCGCGGCAGGGGCAGGCCGGCATCGGGATGCCACAGCATCACCGTCGCCCCGGCCAGCGACAGGCCGACAATGAGGTAGCCCAGGCCGGTCAGCCGCTCCCCCAGCAGCCAGCGGGCGAACCCGACGGTCCACAGGGGAGCCAGGTAGAACAGCAGCAGCACCCGCATCACCTCGCCGTGGACCACCGCCAGCACATAGGCCAGGTTGGTCCAGCCGTAGACCAGGCCGATCCCCAGCAGCATCGGGCCGCCCCGCCATGCCTAGCGCCATCCCGGGCCAAGCAGGACAAGCCCCAGCAGCAGCACCACGCTGTAGCTGAGAAAAGTGGACAGCACCCCCGACACGCCCGCCGCCTCCAGCAAACGGTAGGGATACCAGATCATCCCCCAGACGACGGCCCCGGACAGCAGCCCCGCCACGGCGGGAAGTTTTTTGTCGTTCGCGACTGCCATGCCCGGCACCAATACCTTATAATTTCTACCTTTTATCTGACCCAAGCCTTCGACTGTGAACCCGAATCTCGACCTGTTGCAGCCCTATCCTTTCCAGAAGCTGCGCGACCTGTTCCAGGGCAGCGAACCCAACCCGGCACTGAAGCACATCAACCTGTCCATCGGCGAGCCGAAGCACCCGACGCCCGCTCTCATCAAGGACAGCCTCACCCGCCACCTGGGCGGCTTGGCCAATTATCCCACAACCCAGGGCAGCCATGCCCTGCGGGAAACCATTGCCGCCTGGGCGGGCAAGCGCTACGGCGTGGCCCTCGACCCCGCCAGCCAGATTCTGCCGGTGAACGGCAGCCGGGAAGCACTCTTCGCCTTCGCCCAGGCGGTAATCGACCCGTCCCGCGGCAAACCCGTGCTGCTCTCCCCCAACCCCTTCTACCAGATCTACGAGGGCGCCGCCCTGCTGGCAGGGGCCGAACCCTATTTCGTCAACACCCTGCCGGAGAATGGCCTGGTGATGGACGTGGCGGCCGTGCCGGAGGACATCCTGCGCCGCATCCAACTGGTCTACGCCTGCTCCCCCGGCAACCCCACCGGCAAGGTGATGGGCCTCGATGACTGGAAAACCCTGTTCGAGCTGTCCGACCGCTACGGCTTCGTCATCGCCGCCGACGAATGCTATTCGGAAATCTACTTCGAGGAAGGCCGCCCCCCCATGGGCGCCCTCACCGCGGCCCAGGAGCTGGGCCGGGGCCTGGAGCGGCTGGTGACCTTCAACTCCCTCTCCAAGCGTTCCAACGTGCCCGGCATGCGCTCCGGTTTCGTCGCCGGGGACGCCGCCATCCTGGAAAAATTCCTGCTCTACCGCACCTACCACGGCTGCGCCATGAACCCTTCCGTGCAGGCGGCCAGCGCCGATGCCTGGGCCGACGAGGCCCATGTGGTGGAAAACCGCCGCCTCTACCGGGAAAAACTCGCCGCCGTGACGCCGCTCCTGCAGGAAGTCCTGGACGTGGACAGGCCCGACGCGGCCTTCTACCTCTGGGCGCGCACCCCCATCGCCGACACCGAATTCGCGCTGCGGCTGTATCGCGACTATAATGTGACGGTTTTGCCCGGCAGATTCCTGGCCCGCGAGGCCCACGGCGTGAATCCGGGCACGAATTTCATCCGCATCGCCCTGGTGGCCGAACCGCAGGAATGCCTGGAAGCCGCCGAACGGATTCGGACTTTTGCCAAGACCCTCCGAGAATCAAGGACCTGACATGAAAGAACTGCAAACCGTCATCGACGAAGCCTTCGAGCGCCGCGCCGAAATCACCCCCCGCAACGCCGACGCCAAGCTGAAAGACACCATCCAGGACGTGCTCGATATGCTGGACAAGGGCACCCTGCGCGTGGCCGAAAAAATCGACGGCCAGTGGGTCACCCATCAGTGGATCAAGAAAGCGGTGCTGCTGTCCTTCCGCATGGAAGACAACTTCTTCATCAAGGGCGGCTTCACCAACTACTTCGACAAGGTACCGTCCAAGTTCGCCGACTACAACTCCAAGGACTTCCGCGACGGCGGCTTCCGCGTCGTGCCCCCCGCCGCCGCGCGCAAGGGTTCCTACATCGCCAAGAACGTGGTGCTGATGCCCTCCTACGTCAACATCGGCGCCTACGTGGACGAAGGCACCATGGTCGACACCTGGGCCACCGTCGGTTCCTGCGCCCAGATCGGCAAGAACGTGCACCTCTCCGGCGGCGTCGGCATCGGCGGCGTGCTGGAGCCGGTCCAGGCCAACCCCACCATCATCGGCGACAACTGCTTCATCGGCGCCCGCTCCGAAGTGGTGGAAGGCGTCATCGTCGAAGACAACTGCGTCATCTCCATGGGCGTGTACATCGGCCAGTCCACCAAGATTTACGACCGTGAAACCGGCGAAGTCATGTACGGCCGCGTTCCCGCCGGTTCCGTGGTGGTCAGCGGCAACCTGCCCTCCGCCGACGGCAAGTACAGCCTGTACTGCGCCGTGATCGTGAAGAAGGTGGACGAAAAGACGCGCAGCAAGGTGGGTATCAACGAATTGCTGCGAGGCATCTGAGTCGAGAGTCGAGAGCAAAAAGCCCCGCTCCTCCCGCTCTCGACTCTCCGATCACTACTTTCCACTCCTCATCATGTGCGGCCTCTGCGGCGAACTCCGCTTCGACAACCAATCCCCCGACCTGTCCGCCCTCAAGCGGATGATGGCCAAGCTCGCCCGCCGAGGGCCGGATGCCGAAGGCACCCTCACCGACGGCCCTCTGGCCTTCGGCCATCGGCGCCTGTCCATCATCGACCTCTCCGACAAGGCCGCCCAGCCCATGGTGGACAAGGAGCTGCGCCTGGCCCTGGTGTTCAACGGCACCATCTACAACTACAAGGAGTTGCGGCTGGAGCTGTCGGGCATGGGCTACAGCTTTTTCTCCGACGGCGACAGCGAAGTCATCCTCAAGGCCTTCCATGCCTGGGGCGAGCGTTGCGTCGAACGTTTCTACGGCATGTTCGCCTTTGCCGTCTGGGACATGCGCCACGCCAGCCTGTTTTTGGCCCGGGACCGCTTCGGCATCAAGCCCCTCTACTACAGCCTGGACGGCGCCAGGCTGCGCTTCGCTTCCAACACCCAGGCCCTGTTCGCGGCAGGCGGGGTGGACACCAGCATCGACCCCATCGCTCTCCACCACCAGTTCACCCTCCACGCCGTGGTGCCCGCGCCCCGTACCCTGCTCAACGGCATCAAGAAACTCCCTCCCGCCACCTCCATGACCTTGGAGCCCGATGGCAGCGTCAAGCAGCGCACCTACTGGACCCTGGACGCCACCCGCCCCGCCCAGACCCTCTCGGAAGGGGACTGGATCGCCGCCACCCGCCACGTGCTGGGCAAGGCCGTGGAGCGTCACCGCCTCGCCTCCGACGTCCCGGTCGGGGTCCTGCTTTCCGGCGGTCTGGATTCCAGCCTCCTAGTGGGCCTGCTGGCCGACCACGTGGACGACCTGCTGACCTTCTCCGTGGGCTTCGAGGAACTGGGGGGCGGCGCGGAAAAGGGCGACGAGTTCGAGTACTCCGACCAAGTGGTGGAGCGCTTCCATACCCGCCACCACAAGTACCTGATCCCCAATTCCGAAGTGCTGAAACGCCTGCCCGAAGCGGTCGCCAACATGGCCGAGCCCATGGTGGGCCAAGACGCCGTCGCCTTCTACCTGCTGGCGGAAAAGGTGTCGAAAGAAGTGAAAGTGGTGCTCTCCGGGCAGGGCGCGGACGAAGTATTCGGCGGCTACTTCTGGTACCCCCGCATGGAGGCGGCATCCGGCACGCCCCTGGATCGTTTCCGCCTCAACTATTTCGACCGGGACCACGACGAATACCTGGAGATGGCGGCGCCCCGCTACCACGGCCCGGACGCGACGGCGGAGCTGGTGGCCCGGGAACTGGCCAAGCCCAAGGCGGATACCTTCCTCGACCAGGTGCTGCGCTTCGACGTCACCACCCTGATCGTCGACGACCCGGTGAAACGGGTGGACAACATGACCATGGCCTGGGGCCTGGAAGCCCGGGTCCCCTTCCTCGACCACGAGGTGGTGGAACTGGCGGCCAAGATGCCGCCGGCCCTGCGCCTCAAGGAAGGGGGCAAGTTCCCCCTCAAGGCCATCGCCCGTGGCCTCATCCCGGACGGCGTCATCGACCGCCCCAAGGGCTATTTCCCGGTGCCGGCCCTGAAGTACGTGCGGGGGGATTTCCTCCAGTTCATGCGCGACATCCTGCTGTCGGACGCTTGCCTCAAGCGAGGCCTTTACCAACGTCCCTACGTGGAAAAGCTGCTGGCCGAGCCCGAATCCCACTTCACCCGCATCCAGGGCAGCAAGCTGTGGCACCTGGCTCTGCTGGAGTACTGGCTGCAGCTCAATGTCGATGCGGCTTGACCGTCTATCCCTGGCCTTCCTCCTGGCCATTCCCGCCGCCCACGGCGCCGACTGGTCGGTGACGGAATTCCAGTACCAGCACGGCGTCCTCGCCTCGCCGGCCTTCGCCGGCAAAACGGACGCCGCCACCAACATCTACACCCTTCAGCACGCCAGCGGCTGGGGGTTCGGCGACGTGTTCTTCTTCATTGACAATCTCCACGACAGCCGCCAGGACAGCGCGAACTTCAACGACAACGACTACTACGGCGAGCTGTACGTCAATTTCAGCCTGGGCAAGTTGAGCGGGAACAAGGTTGGCGCAGGCCCCATCAGGGACGTGGGATTGCTGCTGGGAGTCAACGCCGGGCGGGACGCCAAGGTGCGCAAATACCTGCCGGGCGTCCGGCTGTCCTGGGACATCCCAGGTTTCGCCTTTCTCAACACCGACTTCACCGCCTACCTGGACGATAGCGCCGGCGCGGCGCGAGGCGGTGCGCCGGCGGAAAGCGACAGTCAGATGGTGGACGTGAACTGGGCCTACCCCTTCTCCCTCGGCCGCCAATCCTTCAGCGTCGAAGGCCACGTGGAGTATATCGGCAAGCGGACCAACGAGTTCGGCGCCGAAGTGAGCCCCTTGATACTCGCCCAGCCCCAGTTCCGCTGGGATGCCGGGAAGACTTTCCACTGCAAGCCCAACCAACTGTTTGTCGGCATCGAGTACCAGTACTGGCGCAATAAACTGGGGGACAAGAGCACCACCGAATCCCGTCCCCAGGCCCTGGTGGTGTGGCGTTTCTAGGCGCGCCTCAGTCAGCCGCGGGGGGCGGAGAGCCCGTGCCCTTCATGTAGGGAGCGTACTGTTTGTCCATGGACAGGATGTGCTTCATCAGCCATTCCCCCACCAGAAAGCACATCACCTCCGCCGCCATGCGCTGGTCCCCGCTGCGAAAGCGGTCGGCGATACTCTCGACCTGGCGCACCAGCTGCTGATGGGCATCCCGGTGCTCGGCAAGCTTATCCTCGGGGAAATGATGCTGCGCCATCTGCCGCTCCTCCTCGGCGAAATGGGTACGGGTGTACTCCATCAAATCGTCGATGACGCTCTCCAGCTCCTCCTTCGCCCGCTTGGCGAAAATCGCCTCGTGGAGGTGATTGACGATCTGGAACATCTTCTGGTGCTGCCGGTCCAGTACCTCGCTCTTGACGCTGTACGCCGCGTCCCAATCCACAAAAGCCATGGTGAATTCCCCTGCGTTCCACGATCTGCGTTCTCGACCATGCCGATTCCGCTTCCCATCGGCATGGCGCCACCGGATTTCTTCAATGAATCCAAGAAGATTATTTCCCTACTTATAACAGGACTATTTCCCCTCGTCTAGGTAGCGCATCACGAAATAGCCAAGGAGGCGCCGTGGTACAATCCGGGGCTACCGATGACTTTTCCGCATCATGAAGCTCTACGGCATACCCAACTGCGACACCGTGAAAAAAACCCGCGCCTGGCTCGCCGCCCGGGGGGTGGAAATGCCCTTTCACGATTTCAAGAAAGCGGGCGTGGACGAATCCCTGCTGAAGGGCTGGATCGCCCAGACCGGCTGGGAAAAGCTCCTCAACCGCCAGGGAACCACCTGGCGCAAGCTGCCCGATGACGTGAAACAGGGCGCCACCGACGAAGCCGCCGCCATTGCCCTCATGCTGGCCAACCCCAGCATCATCAAGCGCCCGGTGCTGGAGCTGGATGGCCATGTTTACGTCGGCTTCGACGAAGCGACCTACGCCCGCCTGTTCAACCGCTAACGGATTTCCCATGACCGCCACCCTCGACCTCGCCAAGGCCCTGCTTTCCCTGCGCTCCGTCACCCCCGACGACAACGGCTGCCAGGACCTCCTCGCCGATCGGCTGCAGAAGCTCGGCTTCAAAATCGAGAAACTGCGCTTCGGCCCCGTGGACAACCTCTGGGCCCGCTGGGGCGAGGCTCGCCCCCTGGTGTGCTTCGCCGGCCACACCGATGTGGTGCCCAGCGGCCCGGTGGAAAAATGGGGTAGCGATCCCTTCACTCCCACCATCCGCGACGGCAAGCTCTACGCCCGCGGCGCGGCGGATATGAAAACCTCCATCGCCGCCTTCGTCACCGCCGCCGAGCGCTTTCTCGCCGAAAACCCCCAGCCCAAGGGCTCCATCGCC
>JBFXHL010000070.1:0-13657 GCA_050177075.1 Sulfuricellaceae bacterium
GGCTGTTCACCGCCGGATTCGCGTCTGGACGAATCGCGCCGAAGCTGATTCAAGAATTTCTGCGGGATTGCCTAGCGGTAAGCAACCACGATGCTCCCGAATGGAAGCGGGAAATAGAACGAACCGTCGTAGACAATATTCATTCATGGGCGTAGCCGCCACTAGAGATAGCAAATGCATATCCGACAAGTTTTCTCCCATCTAAACGGCGAAGAATTCCTTTTGATCCGGCAGCAAATGCCGTATCTGGAAGTCCGGGACGCAATTGAGGCAAGCCACTTCAACTCTAGAAATGCAGACGCACAAACCGCCAGAAGAGCCATAGCCCGCCGCCTCAAGGCCAAAGGATGGGTTCAATCAACAGCCCCTTCTTATTTCGTCAAAGAACGGATAGCCGTGGAAATCCGGTGGGGGGACGCCACCTCGAAAAACTACGATTTGTTTGCCCGGCATTTGGCTTTCTACGTCGGCGACCAGATCG
Source organism: Sulfuricellaceae bacterium (assembly GCA_050177075.1). Taxonomy (GTDB): domain Bacteria; phylum Pseudomonadota; class Gammaproteobacteria; order Burkholderiales; family UBA9220; genus UBA2239. The sequence goes on from JBFXHL010000070.1 coordinate 482, forward strand.
ACGTCGGCATCGAAATCCTTCCGATGAAGTCCCTTCAGGCCCAAATGAGTCATGGGGTGTCCTATTACGAAGGGGAACTTTACAACGTTGTGCGCCAAGGGCGGGGCGTTCCCGCCGTGCCCTTGGTGCTCGTGGGAATTGACGCATGAAAATCCACATCAAGAACGGCCGCCTCATCGACCCCCGCAACGGCCTCGACGCCAAGCAGGACCTGTACATCGCCGCCGGCAAGGTGGTCGCCGTGGGCAGTATGCCGGACGGCTTCCACGCCAACCGGGAAATCGACGCCACGGGCCTGGTGGTCTGCCCCGGCCTGGTGGATCTGGCCGCCCGCCTGCGGGAGCCGGGGCTGGAGCACAAGGCGACCCTGGAATCGGAAATGGCCGCCGCCATCGCTGGCGGCGTCACCAGCCTGGCCTGCCCGCCGGACACCGACCCGCCCCTGGATGAACCGGGGCTGGTGGAGATGCTCAAGCACCGGGCCAAATCCCTCAACCAGGCCCGGGTCTATCCCGTCGGCGCCCTGACCCAGCAGCTCGCCGGGGAGCGTCTGACGGAAATGGCCGAGCTGCGGGACGCGGGCTGCATCGCCTTCTCCCAGGCAGACACCCCCATGGTGGACCACAACGTGCTGCTGCGGGCCATGCAGTACGCCGCCACCTTCGGCTTCACCGTCTGGCTGCGGCCCCAGGACGCCTACCTGGCCAAGGGCGGCGTGGCCCACGACGGCGAAGTGGCGAGCCGCCTCGGCCTGCCGGGCATCCCGGCGAGCGCCGAGACCATCGCCCTGTCCACCTTCTTCATCCTCGCCCGGGACGCCGGCGCCAAACTGCATATCTGCCGCCTGTCGAGCCGCGAAGGGGTGGAACTGGTGCGGGCCGCCAAGGCCCAGGGCCTGCCCGTCACCTGCGACGTGGCCGCCCACCACCTGCACCTGTCGGAAATGGATATCGGCTATTTCGACGCCAACTGCCATGTCATCCCGCCCTTCCGCAGCCAGCGGGACCGGGAGGCCCTGCGGGATGGGGTGAAGGATGGCACCATCGACGCCGTGTGCTCCGACCACGCCCCCGTGGACGACGACGCCAAGATCCAGCCCTTCGGCGAGGCCGAGCCCGGCGTCACCGGATTGGAACTGCTGCTGCCCCTGGCCCTGAAGTGGGGCGAGGAATGCGGCGCCTCCCTGGCGGACACCCTGGCCAAGGTCACCACCGAGCCGGCCCGCATCCTGGGGCTAGACAACGGCCACCTCTCCCCCGGCCACGTGGCCGATGTGTGCATCTTCGACCCCGAACAGTGGTGGAAAGTGGAAGCCCGCAGCCTCCGGAGCCAGGGACGCAACACCCCCTTCTACGGCATGGAGGTCAAGGGCAAGGTGCGCTACGCCCTGGTGGACGGCCACGTGGTGTACGAGGGCTGAGTTGGAGTTGGACTCCCTGGCGGACTGGCCCAGCCGCCGTTATCTCGGCGAATGCCCCGACGGCACCCTCTACCTGGCCGAGGCGGCGGGAAAGTTCTACCTGCTGGTGGACAATACCGCCTTCTTCGAGCTCCTCGACACGGAAGACAGGCTGGAGCTGGGAGCGCCGCTGCAGGTGCATGAATTCGGCAGCGAGGCCGAACGCCAGTATTTCCTCAAGATCCGCCGCTGGGTTTAGCGCCCCACCGCGTATTCCCGCGCCAGCCGCACGTAGTGGGCCGCCGAGTAGGCGAAGTGGGCCAGCTCCTGCTCGGTCAGCGCCCGCACCTTCTTCGCCGGCCGCCCCAGATACAGGTGGCCGCTTTCCAGCCTACTGCCCTCGGTCACCAGGCTACCCGCCCCCAATAGCACGCGGGTTTCCAGCACCGCCTTGTCCATGATGATGGAGCCCATGCCGATCAGGCATTCATCCTCGACCGTGCAGCCGTGGAGGATGACGTTGTGCCCCACCGTCACCCGGTCGCCGATGACCAGGGGGGCGCCCTCGGGATCCGACTCGCGGCGATGGGAAACGTGCAGGGTGCAGTTGTCCTGGATGTTGCTGTCGGCGCCGATGCGGATGAAGTTCACGTCCCCCCGCGCCACGGCGTGGCACCACAGGGACGAGTTGGGGCCGATGACGACGTCGCCGATGACCTGGGCGGAGGGATGGACATAGCATCCGTCGCCGAGACGGGGGCGGGTGTCACGAAAAGGCGTCACGTTCTGCGGCAGGCTCATGGCGGCTCCAGGCGATTGGAATTCGCCGATATTATCACCCCCTTTCCGTTCAGCCCCCCCTGCAGCGGGAAACTGGCAGGGAAATCGGCGACGTACTAGGATGGAAAAAACCGGGGGGCCTTCCGCAAAATCCTGTTCCCCTGGCCCGGGTGCTGAACCCGCCGTCGCAGACGACTCAGTCCGCAGCCTCGATGCCGTCTCCCCCGTCGTCACTCCACCGCGGTTGCGCCTGTCCGCCGCGGACACCGGAACAGGAGGCCATCCCATGACCACCGTCAACCTTACCGAGGCCCTCAAGGCGGATTACCAGCGCCTGTTCGACACCTGCCACCTGCGCCCGGAGCGCATGGGCGAAATCGAAGAGGCCATTGGTCGCATCCAGCGAGGAAAGCCCCGCTACCAAACGGCCTCCGCCGCCACCGGCGTACCCTGGCACGTGATCGCCGTCATTCACCATATGGAATGCGGCGGCCGCTTCGACCAGCACCTGCACAACGGCGATCCCCTCACCGCCCGCACCGTGCACGTGCCGGCCAACCGCCCACCCAAAGGCAGTCCCCCTTTCATCTGGGAGGACAGCGCCCAGGACGCCCTGCGCCTGAAGCGCCTGGACCGCTGGACGGATTGGAGCCTGCCCGGCATCCTGTACAAGCTGGAGGGCTACAACGGCTTCGGCTACCGCCTCTACCACCCGGAAACCCCGAGCCCTTACCTGTGGGCGGGCTCCAGCCATTACACCAACGGCAAATACATCCAGGACGGCACCTGGTCACCCTCTGCCGTTTCGAAGCAAATCGGCGCCGCCGTGCTGCTGCGGCGCATGGCCGAGACCGCCCTGCTCGAGCCGGCCACCGCCCTGCCGCCGATCGCGCCTCTCCCGGCAGGAGGGGAGCCCCTGTTTCGCTACGACCCGGTCGCCGTCCACCCCCAGGGTGCGGCCCTGCAAGCCTTCCTCAACACCCTGCCCAACATTTACCTGAAGGTGGACGGCAAACTGGGGCCCCGCAGCTCGGACGCGCTCAAAGCCGCGACAGGGCACTACTTGGCGGGCGACCCCAGGGAAGGCGGCTGAACCGAAGCTGCGTGCCCCTTACCGACAACCCGCCTCCCACCGTCAGAAAGGCGACGAATTCGCCACCCCCTTGGGATTTGGCAAAGCGGCACCATCATAGCCTTGTATAATTGCCTCTTCCCAAGAAAGGAAGTTCATGAATCCCCTGCTCGACTTCACCGGCCTGCCGCGCTTCGCCGACATCCGCCCCGAACACGTCACCGCCGCGATGGATGCTCTGCTGGCCGAAAACCGCGCCCTGATCGAACGCCTCACCGCCTCCGCCGACGCCCCCGACTGGGACAACTTCGCCGCCCCCCTGGAAGACGCCAACGAGCGCCTGTCCCGGGCCTGGGGACAGGTTTCCCACCTCCATTCGGTGATGGACAGCCCGGAGTTGCGGGAGGCGTACAACGCCAACCTGCCCAAGATCACCCAGTACTACGCCGACCTGGGCCAGAACGAGGCCCTCTACGCCAAGTTCAAGGCCCTGGCCGCCGCGCCCGATTTCGCTACCCAGCCGGCGGCCCGCCGGAAAGTGATCGAAAACGAGATCCGTGACTTTCGCCTCGGCGGCGCGGAGCTTCCCGACGAACACAAGGCGCGCTTCAAGGCCATCCAGGAGGAGCTGGCGGGCCTGACCACCAAATTCGAGGAAAACCTCCTCGACGCCACCAACGATTTCGCCCTCTACGTGGAAAAAGAAGACGAAACCGCCGGCATTCCCGACGATGTTCTTCAGGCCGCCCGGGAAGCGGCCCAGAAGGACGGCAAGGCGGGCTGGAAATTCACCCTGCGCATGCCTTCCTACCTGCCGGCGCTGCAGTACGGCGAACACCGCGGCCTGAGGGAAACCCTTTACCGGGCCTACGTCACCCGCGCCTCGGAATTCGGCAAGGCGGAATGGGACAACACCCCCCTCATCCGCCAGATCCTCAAGCTGCGCCAGGAGGCCGCCCATTTGCTGGGCTTCGCCAACTACGCCGAGGAATCCCTGACCACCAAGATGGCCGAATCGCCGGCCCAGGTGCTGGATTTTCTCCGCGAGCTGGCGGCCAAGGCCAAGCCCTACGCCGAGCAGGATTTGGCGGAAGTGCGGGACTTCGCCCGCACCGAACTGGGCCTGGAGCAGCTGGAAGCCTGGGACATCGCCTATGCCAGCGAAAAGCTGCGCCTCGCCCGCTACGCCTTCTCCGACCAGGAAGTGAAGCAGTACTTTCCCGAGAACGTGGTTCTGCCGGGCATGTTCAAACTGGTGGAAACCCTCTACGGCCTGAATATCGCACCCGACGAAGCTCCGGTGTGGCATCCCGACGTGCGTTTCTTCGCCATCCGCGACAGCCAGGGGCGGCTGGTGGGCCAGTTCTACCTGGACCTCTACGCCCGCGAGAGCAAGCGCGGCGGCGCCTGGATGGACGACGCCATCACCCGCCGCAAGCGCGGCGGCGCCATCCAGACGCCGGTGGCCTACCTCAACTGCAATTTCTCCGCCCCGGTGGGCGGAAAGCCGGCCCTCTTCACCCACGACGAGGTCATCACCCTGTTCCACGAGTTCGGCCACGGCCTCCACCACCTCCTCACCCGGGTGGAAGAACTGGGCGTCTCCGGCATCAGCGGCGTGGAGTGGGACGCGGTGGAGCTCCCCAGCCAGTTCATGGAAAACTTCTGCTGGGAATGGGACGTGGTGCGCCACATGAGCCGCCACGTGGACACGGGCGCCGAACTGCCCCGGGAACTGTTCGACAAGATGCTCGCCGCCAAGAATTTCCAGAGCGGCATGCAGACCGTGCGCCAGCTTGAATTCGCCCTGTTCGACATCCTTCTCCACGGCGATTTCGACCCGGACGGCGAAAAAACCCCGCTGCAACTGCTGGACGAGGTGCGCCGGGAAGTGGCGGTGATCGTCCCTCCCGCCTACAACCGCTTCCCCAACAACTTTTCCCACATCTTCGCCGGCGGCTACGCGGCCGGCTACTACAGCTACAAGTGGGCGGAGGTGCTGTCGGCGGATGCCTACAGCCTGTTCGAGGAGAACGGCGTCCTCAACCCGGAAGTGGGCCACCGTTTCTGGAGCGAAATCCTCGGCCAGGGCGGCTCCCGCGCCGCCCTGGAGTCCTTCGTCGCCTTTCGCGGCCGGGAGCCCACCCTCGACGCCCTCCTGCGCCACAACGGCATGGGCGCGCCCGCCTCGCCATAGGCCGCGATTTGGCTATAATTATCAAAACCTTTACAATGACGAAATCTGCAGGCGACGATACCTTGCGCCTTCAAGCACAAAAATTTAGGACTTTGACCGGATGAGGGTTTTCCTACTTCTAGCCTTGTTGCTATTCAGTTTGACCGCCGCGGCGGGGACCGCCGTGGTCGTTGACAATGTCCGCGCCAACCTGCGCAGCGGCAAATCGGAAAACTACCGGGTCATCGGCGTCCTCACCCCGTCCTCCCAGGTGGAAGTCCTCCAAGTGGACGGCGAGTACGCCCAGGTGAAAACCGACGAAGGCCTTACCGGCTGGGTGGCCGCGCGGCTGTTGAAGATGCAGCCGGAAGCCGCCCCGGCAAAAGCCGCCAAGGCCGACGCCTGCGAAACCGAACTCGGCGTCGTCAAGCAGCAACTGGAAGACGCCGAAGCTCAACTGGCCCAGGCCCAGGCCGAGCAGCAGAACCAAACCAAGCCCGCTTCGGACATCCAGACGAAGGACGCCTGGACCGCCCTGGGGGCGCTGGCGCTGGGAATCATCATCGGCATGCTGCTGCGGGAACGCCATTACCGGAAGCGGCTGCAGGGCCTGAGGATTTAAGGCCCGTGGCGCGCCGCGCCCTGTTCTTTCTGCTGACCCTGGCGGCGGCCCTGTCCTGGGCGGGAGACCTTTACCGCTGGGTGGACAAGGACGGCACGGTCCACTACAGCGACACCCTTCCTCCGCCCTCCGCCAAGGAGGTCCAGGAAAAGAACCTCACTCCCAGCGTCATCGAGACCAGCGGTTTGCCCTACGCCGCCAAACAGGCGGCAAAGAGCTTCCCCGTCACCCTGTACATCTCGGATTGCGGCGAAACCTGCGCCGAAGCCAGGCAACACCTGACGCGCCGCGGCATCCCCTTTGCCACCAAGAACGCCGACGACCCGGCGGTGCAGGAGGAGATGCGCAAGAAATTCGGCGGTCTGCAAATTCCCATCCTGGTGGTCGGCAACACCACCAGCAAGGGCTACGAAGCCGCCGCCTGGGACGCCGCCCTGGATGCCGCCGGCTATCCCCGTTCCATTCCCCCTAGCCCGAGGGCAGAGCCGGCCGCCGCCACGCCGCAACCCTGAAGCGTGCCTGCCAATCCCTCTTCGCCCGCAACCGCGCTTTCTCCCGAACGGACCGCCATGGCCAAGGCGTCCCGGCGACTGCTGCCCTTTCTGTTCCTGCTGTATATCGTCGCCTACCTGGACCGCATCAACGTCAGCTTCGCCGCCCTGCACATGAACCAGGACATCGGCCTGTCCGCTGCCGCCTACGGCTTGGGAGCCGGCCTGTTCTTCATCGGTTATTTTCTGTTCGAAGTCCCCAGCAATCTGATCCTGGCCAGGGTGGGACCCCGCTTCTGGATCGCCCGCATCATGGTGACCTGGGGCCTGGTCTCCATGGACATGGCGAGCGTGGCAGGCGAACGCGGCTTCTACCTGCTGCGCTTCCTGTTGGGTTTAGCCGAAGCCGGTTTCTTTCCCGGCATCATCCTCTACCTCACCTACTGGTTCCCCGCCGCCGAGCGGGCCCGCATCATCGCCCTGTTCATGACCGCCACCGCCGTGGCCGGCCTGATCGGCAGCCCCGTTTCCGGCGCCCTGCTCACCCTTCACGGCTGGCTCGGGCTGAAAGGCTGGCAATGGCTTTTCCTGCTGGAAGGCCTGCCGGCCGTCCTTCTGGGCATCGTTGTCTGGTTCACGCTGCCTGATCGGCCCCAGCACGCTTCCTGGCTCACCGCACCGGAACAGGATGCGCTGCAATCTCTCCTGAACCGGGAAACGGCCCCACCCCATGCGCCCCGTACCACGGTTGGCGCCCTGCACAGTCCCACGGTATGGCGTTTCAGCTTGTCCTATCTGAGCTTGGTAATCGGCATGTACGGCATAGGAATGTGGCTGCCCCAGATGTTGAAAAGCATCGCCGAAGTCGGCGACTTGGCCATCGGCCTGCTCGCCGCCGTTCCCTATCTGGCAGCCGCGGCAGGCATGATCTGGATCGGCCGCCATTCGGATTGCCGGGGCGAACGGCGTGTACACGGGACGCTGTCCCTCATGGCTGCCGCAGCCGGGTTGGCGATGGCCGCGACGGTCCACTCCCTTCCCCTTGCTCTGTGTTTCCTTTCTCTGGCTGCAATAGGCATCTGGGGAGCTCTCGGACCCTTCTGGGCCATGGCCACATCGTACCTTGCCGGTCCCGCTGCGGCAGCGGGCATCGCCCTGATCAACGCCATCGGCAACCTAGGGGGGTTTTTCGGTCCTTACCTGATGGGCTGGCTCAAGGACCTGACCATCCATTACACTGCCGGCCTCGTCACCCTCGCCGTCATAGTCGCCGCCGGCGCCTGGCTGCTCTCCCTCCACCCTGAAACCCTCGAAGCGAAGCCATGAAAATCGCCACCTGGAACGTCAACTCCCTCAATGTCCGCCTGCCCCACGTCCTCGCCTGGCTGGCGGAGCACCAACCGGATGCCCTGTGCCTGCAGGAAACCAAGCTGGAAGACGGAAAATTTCCCCTCGCCGACATCGAAGCCGCCGGCTACCGGGCCATCTTCTCCGGCCAGAAAACCTACAACGGGGTCGCCATCCTCAGCCGGGTCAATGCCGACGCCCCGCAATTCGGCATTCCCGGCTTTGCCGACGAGCAGAAGCGGGTTCTGGCCGCCACCGTGGACGGGGTGCGGGTGATCTGCATCTACGTCCCCAACGGGCAAAGCATCGATTCGGACAAATACGGCTACAAGATGGCTTGGCTGGCGGCGCTCACCGCCTGGCTGAAGGAAGAGCTGGCCCGGCATCCCCGGCTGGCGCTGCTGGGGGATTTCAACATCGCCCCCGACGACCGGGATGTGCACGACCCCAAGGCCTGGGAAGGCCAGGTGCTATGCAGCGAACCCGAGCGCCAAGCTTTCCGCAACCTGCTGGACGCTGGCTTGCATGACGCATTCCGTCTTTTCGACCAACCGGAGAAAATTTACAGTTGGTGGGATTACCGCATGAACGCCTTCCGGCGCAACATGGGCCTGCGCATCGACCACATCCTGCTGAGCCGGGACCTGGCCGGGACCTGCTCCGCTTGCTGCGTCGACAAGGGGCCCCGTGCCCTGGAGCGGCCGTCGGACCACGCTCCCGTGGTGGCGGAAATCGGGGGCTAGGGCTTATTCCCCACCGTTATCCTTCTCCAGCCCCAACTCCTGGATTTTCCGCGTCAGGGTGTTGCGCCCCAGGCCGAGCAGCTGGGCGGCCTCGATGCGGCGTCCGCCGGTGTGGCGCAGGGCCTTCTTGATCAGGGCCTTTTCCACCTCGGTGACGAAATGCCCCATCAGCTCCCGCTCGCCGCGGTTGAGCGCTTTGTCGGCCTCCACTTCCAGGGCCTTGAGCCAGTCGGTTTCCACCGTGGCGACCTCCTCCCGCACCTCCGGCGGCAGGTCCCCGATATCCACGTTCTGCCCGGGCGCCATCACCGTCAGCCAGTGGCACAGATTCTCCAGCTGCCGCACGTTGCCGCTCCAGTTGAGGGTGGAGAGGTATTTGAAAGCGGCGTCGGACAGCTTCTTCGGCTCCATCCCCAGCTCGCGGGCGCTTTTCTGCAGGAAATACCTGGCCAGGAGCGGGATGTCCTCCCGCCTTTCGCGGAGGGGCGGCAAGCGCAGGCGGATGACGTTGAGGCGGTGGAACAGGTCCTCGCGGAACAGCCCCTGCTTGACCCGTTCCTCCAGGTTCTGGTGGGTGGCGGCGATGACCCGGACGTTGACCTTGATCGGCTGATGGCCGCCAACGCGGTAGAACTGCCCGTCGGACAGCACCCGCAGCAGGCGGGTCTGGAGGTCGGGCGGCATGTCGCCGATCTCGTCCAGAAACAGGGTGCCGCCGTTGGCCTGCTCGAAACGCCCTTGGCGCATGGCCTGCGCCCCCGTGAACGCACCGCGTTCGTGGCCGAAGAGTTCGGATTCGAGCAAATCCTTCGGGATCGCCGCCGTGTTGATGGCGATGAAGGGCTTGTCGGCCCGGGGGCTATGGCGGTGCAGCGCCTTGGCCACGAGCTCCTTGCCGCTGCCGGACTCGCCGGTAATCATCACCGTCACGTGGGACTGGGACAGGCGGCCAATGGCGCGGAACACCTCCTGCATCGCCGGTGCCTGGCCGATGATTTCCGGCATCGCCTCCACCGGCTCGGCCTTGTCGCTCTGGCGCAGGCTCTCGTCCAAGGCGCGGCGGATCAGTTCGATGGCATGATCGATGTCGAAAGGCTTGGGCAGGTATTCGAAGGCCCCGCCCTGGAAGGCCGAAACGGCGCTGTCCAAGTCGGAATAGGCGGTCATGATGATGACCGGCACGGCGGGCAGGCGCTTTTTCAGCTCCTGCAGTAGGTCGAGACCCGAATCGCCGGGCATGCGGATGTCGCTCACCACCACCTGGGGCGCCGACACAGTCAGTTCATCTAGGACCTCCCTGGCGGAAGCAAATGACTTGAATTCCAACCCGTCGCGGGCCAGGGCTTTTTCCAGCACCCAGCGGATCGAACGGTCGTCGTCCACAATCCAGATCGGTTTCATGGCGATTTTCCTATGGCTTGATGATGGGCAGCAGCAGGGTGAAGCAGGTATGTCCCGGCTGACTGTCGCACTCGATGGTGCCCTGGTGCTGGTTGACGAAGGTCTGCGCCAGGCTCAAGCCGAGGCCGCTCCCTCCTTCCCGTCCCGAAACCAGGGGATAGAAAACCTTTTCCCGGATGGCGTCGGGAATTCCCGGCCCATTGTCGATGATCTGCAGGCGGATGGCGAGGCGGTGGAGCTTTTTCGCCAAGGTCACCTGCCGGGCCACCCGGGTGCGCAGAATGATTTCCCCTTTGCCGTCCATGGCCTGGACGGCGTTGCGGGCGATGTTGAGCAGGGCCTGGATGAGTTGCTCCTGGTCGGCGTTGAGTTCCGGCAGGCTCAAATCGTAATCGCGGCGAATGGCCACCCCCGTCGGCGTTTCCGCCAACACCAGGCTGCGCACCCGCTCCAGCACCTCGTGGATGTTCACCGGGGCAAAGCGGGGCAGACGGTTGGGGGTCAGCAGCCTGTCCATGAGGGATTGCAGCCGGTCCGATTCCTTGATGATGACCTGGGTGTACTCCCGCAGGCCCGGGCGGGGCAGTTCGTGCTCCAGCAGTTGCGCCGCGCCGCGAATGCCGCCGAGAGGATTCTTGATTTCGTGCGCCAGGTTGCGGATCAGCTCCCGGTTGGCCTGCTGTTGCAGCAGCATGCGCTCTTCCCGGGCGATCTTGACCTGCTGCTCGATCTGGTGGAATTCCAGCAGGAGGCTGACCTGCTCCACTTGGATGGGGGTGATGTAGCCGCTCACCAGGATCTTCTCGCGACCGGGCGCCGCCAGGGACAATTCGTGCTCGGTGAAACTGCCGTGGCTGGATATCGCGTGCTCCACGGCGGACATCAGGGAATCCGTTTCGGTGAATACCTGCTGCAGGGCCTGGCCGCGTATTTGCCTATTGCTGAATTCGAACAGGTTTTCCGCCGCCGGGTTGGCGTAGATCACCCGAAAATCCCGGTCGAGCAACATGACGGATGTGCTGAGCACTTCCAGCCCCTGAAACGCGTTTGGCACGGTCACCCGCCACCCCTTTTCGACAGTACGGAAAACCCTCAGAAAGCAAAAAACGAACCAAGGGGTTATTTACTTCAGGTTGGCGATCTCTTTCTGCAGGGCCTCGATATTTTTCTCGTGGAGCTCGACGTTGTCCTTGTAAGGCTGGACGCGGTCGAGATACTTCTGATAGTTCCGCTCGTTCCCCAGGCGCACGGCTTCCTGCTCGGCGAGAGTCTTCCTGGCCTCGTCCAGCAGCTTCTTCTCCGCCGCCAACTCGTCCTCCAGGACTTTGCGCCGGGTATCGTCACGCCGCCGCTGGGTGTCGGAATCCACGGAGGGGAAGCCCGCAGGCGAAGACGACTCCGACCTCGCCCGGGTGGCGGGAACGGTGTTCAGGGGATCGAGGTTGATTTTCTTCGCCCCCTTGATGGGAACGTTGGAATAAGTGACGTGCCCGTCTTTGTCCACGTACTTGTAAATTTCCGCCTGGGCGGAGGGAATGCAGCAGAGGGAAAGCAGGCCGAGAATGGCCGGAATTCGATGAATATTTTTCATAAGCAACCGAAACGTCCTCGCCGACTCAGTTCTGGACTGGCCTCAGTGTATGCCACGGCCGGCAATTGCGCAACGCGAAAAAAAACGGGGGCCGCAGCCCCCGTTCCTTGCCCAGGTACTGAATTACAGGCTGTAGTACATGGCGAATTCCACCGGGTGGGTGGTCATGCGGAACTTGGTGACCTCTTCCATCTTCAGTTCGATGAAGGCGTCGATCATGTCGTTGGAGAACACGCCGCCACGGGTCAGGAACTCGCGATCCTTGTCCAGGTTTTCCAGGGCCATCTCCAGGCTGGAGCACACGGTCGGAATCTTGGCTTCTTCTTCCGGCGGCAGATCGTAAAGGTTCTTGTCCATGGCTTCGCCAGGATGAATCTTGTTCTGGATGCCGTCCAGACCGGCCATCAACAGCGCGGAGAAGGCCAGGTAGGGGTTGGCGGAAGGATCCGGGAAACGGGTCTCGATCCGACGAGCCTTGGGGTTGGTCACGTGGGGGATACGGATGGAAGCGGAACGGTTGCGTGCGGAGTAGGCCAGCATCACGGGCGCTTCGAAACCGGGCACCAGGCGCTTATAGGAGTTTGTGCCGGGATTGGTGATGGCGTTCAGGGCACGGGCGTGCTTGATGATACCGCCGATGTAATACAGGGCCAGTTCGGACAGGCCGCCGTAACCGTTGCCGGCGAACATGTTCTGACCGTCCTTCCAGATGGACTGGTGAACGTGCATGCCGGAGCCGTTGTCGCCCACGATGGGTTTGGGCATGAAGGTGGCAGTCTTGCCGTAGCTGTGGGCCACGTTATGAACCACATATTTCAGGATCTGGGTCCAATCGGCACGCTTCACCAGGGTGCTGAACTTGGTGCCGATTTCGCACTGGCCGGCGGTGGCCACTTCGTGGTGGTGCACTTCCACCGGCACGCCCATGTCTTCCAGGGCCAGGCACATGGCAGAGCGGATGTCCTGGAAAGAATCGACGGGAGGAACGGGAAAGTAGCCGCCCTTGATGCCAGGGCGGTGGCCGATGTTGCCGCCTTCGAATTTCTCGCTGGAGGACCAGGCGGCCTCTTCGGATTCGATCTTGACGGAAGCGCCGGACATGTCGGCATGCCAGGTCACGGAGTCGAAAATGAAGAACTCGGGCTCGGGGCCGAAGTAGGCGGTGTCACCGATACCGGTGGACTTCATGTAGGCTTCGGCGCGCTTGGCGATGGAACGGGGGCAGCGGTCGTAGCCCTTGCCGTCGGCGGGTTCCACCACGTCGCAGGTCAGGATCAGGGTGGGCTCGTCGAAGAACGGGTCCATGTTGGCGGTTTCGGCATCGGGCATCAGCAGCATGTCGGAAGCCTGAATACCCTTCCAACCGGCGATGGAGGAGCCGTCGAAAGCGTGGCCGGTTTCGAACCAGCCCTCGTCCACCACGTGGGCGGGAAGGGATACGTGCTGCGCCTTGCCGCGGGTATCGGTAAAACGCAGGTCAACGAACCTGACGTCGTTGTCCTTGATCATCTTCAATACGTCGGCTACCGCCAGCTTCATCTCCTTACGTGTGAG
>JBFXHL010000071.1:0-12806 GCA_050177075.1 Sulfuricellaceae bacterium
ATCCAGCGCAGCAGTTGCTTGGCGCGGAACAGCTTTTCCCCCGCCGCCTCAAGAAAGGCGGTGAGTTGCTGAAGGTTGAAGTCGAGCAGGTTTACCGTCATTAACGGGAGTAAATGTTCAGGGCCGGGAAGAAGTAGGCGATCTCGACCTTGGCGGTATCGGGGCCGTCGGAGCCGTGCACCGCGTTGGCATCGATGCTCTCGGCGAAGTCGGCGCGGATGGTGCCGGGCTCGGCCTTCTTGGGATCGGTGGCGCCCATCAGCTCGCGGTTTTTCTGGATGGCGTTCTCGCCTTCCAGCACTTGCACCATCACCGGGCCGGAAACCATGAAGTCAACCAGGTCCTTGAAGAAGGGACGCTCCTTGTGCACGGCGTAAAAGCCTTCCGCTTCCTGGCGGGACAGGTGCATCATGCGGGCGGCAACGATCTTCAGACCATTGCTTTCAAAACGAGAGTAAATCTTGCCGATTACGTTTTTAGCCACGGCATCGGGTTTGATGATCGACAAGGTACGCTCTACGGCCATAATGGTTCTCTCCAAATCAAATGAAATATTTCGGGTAAAAAAATAGCTCGATAAAATACCACGTTGGACGAACAAAATAAACCGTTTTCGGGCTTTTGCGGCCATTTTCCGACGGTCTTCTTGACCGTCGAGGGAAAACCGACGTTAAATAGCCGGGTTCCCCCGAAACCGAAAAAAACGAAGGAATTATCCAATGGCGGAGCAAGGCCCTTCTCCTGACCCGATTCTCCACGATCCCCAAAGCGACCTGCGGAAACGCGCCACCCGGCGCTTGATAGCGGCGATCGTGCTGATCGCCGTGGCAGTGGCAGCCCTGGCATTGCTCAGCAACCTCCCCAGCGAGAAGCCAGCTACGCCTCCGCTGCCCACTAAAGTGGCGCCTGTGCCGGAAAAACCTGTCCCGACGGTTGAGCCTCCCCAGGAAGCACCGCCCGAGCAGCAAGCCGCACCCGAACAGCCGGCGGCGCAGACGACAGAGGCCCCCGCCACGCCCGAACCCCCTCCTCCTCCCCAGGTAACGGCGGAGCCCGCCAAGACCTTGGGCAAGGCGGCGCCTTCCCGTGCGGCAGCGCCCCAGGAAAAACCGGCGGCTCCCGCAAAAGAACGCGCGGAAGCCGTGCCCGCCAAGCCGGTGGCACAGCCCCCAGTTCAGGCGGCGCAAAAGCCCGCGCCTGTCCGTGAGGCCGCGAGTCCCGCCCCTGCGGCTCAGCCTGTGCGCCAGGCGCCTCCTGCAGCGTCGAAGGGCTATGTCGTCCAGCTCGGGGTGTTCTCGGACTACGCCAATGCCCAGCAATTGCAGGAGCGTTTGGCGCGTAATGGCATCAAATCCTATACCGAGACACGCCTCAACGTAGGCCCCTTCCAAAACAAGGCAGAAGCCGACCAGGCTTTTGCCAAACTGCGTAGCATGGGGATTAGTGCCGTGGTGGTGCCGAACCACTGAACAGTGATTGGCCTGGAGGATTAGGGATGGAAGTGGGCGGCGGGAACCAGCCCGATTTCCGAGTCGCCTGCCTGGTAGGCGCAATCCACGCCGACTTCAGGCACCCAGAGCAGTTTTTCCCGACAAAACAGTAACGGCAAGCGGGCTCGACGCCAGGGGGGGACGCCGCTTTCCTGTAGCAGGTTTTTCAGGCTCCGGCTGGGACGGGCGCAGGAAGGCTGGAAGCGCTCGCCTCCTGTGCGAAAACGCAACGTAAGCTCCTGGTTTTCCAACATTGCCAAGCTGATTCCTTGTCCCTTGCGGCGCTCGAAACTGAGCCGGACGCCGGGCAGGTCGAGCTTCTCTTCTCCCCGCCAGGCACAGGACCAATCAGGGGGTAATTCCAATTCCACTTTCTGGGCCACGGCCCGCCAACGATAACGGCGGATTTCGAATTCACCGAAGCGGATGCGGACCTGCGCATCCTCCTTGGCTTCCCGCAATTGCCTTAGCGCTTCGTGGAGGCGCTCCGTATCGGGCAAGGGAATACGCCGCTGGGAGAGGTAGTGGCGCAGCAGGTTGGCCGCCCGGGCCGGGCTCAGGGTCTGCAGGATGCGGACGTCCAGGAATTCGCCCTTTACGGCGGACTCTGCGTCCAGGGCGGCCAGTTCCTCCAGCAGGTCGCCGGCTTCGGCGAGATGGCGGCAGGCGCGGCCCAAGGTTTGGCGGTAGCCGGGGAAGCGCTGCTCCAGGCGGGGAAGAATTTCGTGGCGCAGGAAATTCCGGTCATAAGCAGGATCCCTGTTGCTTTCGTCTTCCACCCATTCCAGTTGATGTTGTACTGCGTAGGCTTCCAGCAAGGAACGCGGGATGTCGAGCAGGGGCCGCAGGAGACGCACCCCCGCCTCCGGCATGATTCGTTCCTCGGGCATGGCCCCCAACCCCTTGGGGCCTGCGCCGCGCAAAAGCTGCAGGAAGAAGGTTTCCGCCTGGTCATCGGCATGCTGCGCAAGGAAAATCACCTCATGGCCGCTATGGACAAAGGCCTGATAGCGGGCTTCCCGCGCCAGCGCTTCCAGGCTTTGGCGGGGGCGCCGGGAGATTTCGACCCGCTTGGCCTGGAAGGGAACGGCATGCCTCCGGCAAAGCTGGTGGCAGAAGCTCTCCCATTGGTCCGCGTTGGGGCTCAGGCCGTGGTGGACGTGGATGGCGGAGAACTCGAAGCCCTGGGATAGTCGCAGGGCGAGAAGGAGGTCGAAGAGGACGACGGAATCAAGGCCGCCGCTCAAGGCCAGCGCCATGCCACGTTGGGGAGGCGAATGGCGCCGGATGAAAGAGGCTAGATGGTCAGCCAGCCCATCAGGCTGCGGCCTCTTTGAATTTGCCATAATCCATCAGGCGCTGGTAGCGGGCCTTGAGCAACTCCTCGGCGGATTTTCCGTCAAGCTGTTTCAGGCCCTCCTGCAAGGCCTTTTTCATGTTTTGCATGGCGGCGTCGTAATCCCGGTGAGCACCACCCAGGGGTTCGCTGATGATCTTGTCGATCAGGCCCAGGGTCTTCAACCGCGACGCGGTGATACCGAGTGTTTCCGCTGCCTCGGAGGCTTTTTCGGCGCTTTTCCACAGGATGGAGGCGCAACCCTCGGGGGAAATGACGGAGTAGGTGGAATACTGCAGCATCTGCACGATGTCGCCGACGCCGATCGCCAGGGCGCCGCCGGAGCCGCCCTCCCCCACCACGGTGCAAATCACGGGCACCCGCAGTTTGGACATTTCGTACAGGTTGCGTGCAATGGCTTCGGACTGGCCCCGCTCTTCGGCACCGATGCCGGGATAGGCGCCGGGCGTGTCGATGAAGGTTATCACCGGCGTACCGAATTTTTCCGCCAAGCGCATCAGGCGCAGGGCTTTGCGATAGCCCTCGGGCCGGGGCATGCCGAAATTGCGGTAGATCTTTTCCTTGGTGTCGCGGCCTTTCTGGTGGCCGATCACCATGACGGGCTTGCCGTCGAAGCGGGCGAAGCCCCCCACGATGGCCGGGTCGTCGGCATAGGCACGGTCACCGTGCAGTTCTTCGAAATCGGTGAAAATTCCCTGCACGTAGTCCAGGGTGTAGGGGCGCTGGGGGTGGCGCGCCACTTGGGAAACTTGCCACGCGCTCAGCTTGGCATAGATATCCTTGGTCAGGGAGGTGCTTTTCTTTTGCAGGCGGGAGATTTCTTCGGAAATATCGACTGCGGAATCCTCCTGCACGAAGCGCAATTCTTCGATTTTGGCTTCCAGTTCGGCAATGGGCTGCTCGAAATCCAGGAATGTGATTTTCATACGTTGAGCTTAAACATGAAAGGAGCTAATCATACCGTATTGCCGCTTGTCCTGCACCAACCGGCAAACCTTGCCGCCCTTGGCGGAAACTCCGCTAAAGATTCCCCCTCGGGACCCGATAAATTACCTAACCGACACACTTTCTTTCACTTGGTATGGCCGTTGCTTAAGAACAGGTGAGTAGAAACGAAACAGATGGAGGAACATCATGAACACCTCAAGCTTCCTTTCCCGCTTCGATGCCGGCGCGATTTCCAGCGAACGCGAATTAGCCGAGGGTTTTCAGCGCCTCTTGAACAACGGCCAGATTTGGAGTCTGCAAGAGCGCTATGTCAATGCCGCCCTGGGGCTGATCGATGTGGGCCTGTGCTACGCTCCCGGTCAGATGTTTGAAAACTAGGCGAGTCGGGCGTACAGATCATGGGCATCCGCATCGGTGATCTCCACTTCCGCCCATTCGCCGGGCTGGAGGCTGGCGCCTCCGGCATCCAGGTAAACCACGCCGTCCACCTCGGGGGCGTCGCCTGAGGTACGGCAAATCGCTCCTTCCTCATCGCATTCATCCACCAAGACCGTCGTCTTCCTTCCTATTTTGGCGGCCAGCTTATCGGCGCTAATGGTTTCCTGCAGCTCCATGAGCCGGGCCTGGCGCTCAAGTTTGACTTCTTCCGGTACGGCGCCCGGCAACTCGTTGGCAGCCGCCCCGTCCACCGGTGAGTAGGTAAAGCAGCCCACTCGGTCCAATTGGGCTTCTTCCAGGAAGCCCAGCAGCTTGTCGAAGTCTTTTTCGGTTTCTCCCGGAAAGCCGACGATGAAGGTGCTGCGGAGGGTGATGTCCGGACAGATTTCCCGCCAGCGGCGAATGTGGTTGAGGGCGTTCTCTCCGCCTGCCGGGCGTTTCATGGCCTTGAGTATCCTCGGGCTGGCGTGCTGCAAGGGCACATCCAGATAAGGCAGGATTTTTCCCTCGGCCATCAAGGGCACGACATCGGTGACCGCCGGATAGGGATAGACATACATCAGGCGCACCCAAACGCCCAGTTCACCCAGTGCTCGGGAAAGTTCGGTAATCCGGCTACGGATGGGCTTGCCGTTCCAGAAACCGGTGCGGTAATGCATGTCCAGGCCATATGCGGCCGTGTCCTGGGCCACCACCACCAGTTCCTTGACCCCGGCCTTGACTAGGTTTTCCGCCTCCTGCATCAGTTCATGTACCGGCCGGCTCACCAGAGGGCCGCGTAGGGAGGGGATGATGCAAAAGGTGCAGTGATGATTGCAACCCTCTGATATTTTTAAATAGGCATAATGCTTCGGCGTGAGCTTGATGCCCTGGGGGGGCACCAGACTGGTGTAGGGATCGTGGGGTTGGGGCAGATGCTGATGCACTGCCTGCATCACCTCTTCCGTGGCGTGGGGACCGGTGACAGCCAGGACCTGCGGGTGGGCTTCCAGTACGACATCCTTCTTGACCCCCAAACAGCCGGTGACGATGACTTTTCCGTTTTCATCCAGGGCCTCGCCGATCGCTTCGAGGGATTCCGCCACGGCGGCATCGATGAAGCCGCAGGTGTTGACTACCACCAGATCGGCATCCTCGTAGGACGGGGAGATCAGGTAGCCTTCCGCCCGCAGGCGGGTGAGGATTTGTTCCGAATCGACCAGGGCCTTGGGGCAGCCTAGACTAACGAACCCCACGCTATTTGTTTTTCTATTTAATTTCATAATATTACCAAATATGCGCCAAGGGAATGACAAAAGCATACGCCAAAGGATACGAAACTTTTTATTGGAGGCTCACCATGCTTACCGATTGTTTCTAATTGGCTTTTCAACTTTTCTTCCGTTGTGAAATAGTTAGATGCCCAAGGACTCCCCAAGGTTGCGGTTTTTCCTCCCCATAATGCCCCCTTTCCGCTAAAGCCTTCGAATGATCGTATAGTTGGTTGCTAAGATAATAGCCGCCCGGTCGCTTAACAGCGAGGCAGATGGTGATCGCCACCGCATTTCTGATCAAGCGGTAGAAGGTCGCCGGGGCGGTCGGCTCGATCGCCTTCCGACTGTGGAAGGCGTCCAGATCGATATCCAGGATGTAGGGCTGCGACTCGAGGTGATCGATGCCGACGCACCGTGACATCTCGGCACCCCGAGCCAGTTGGTCGTCGAGGTAGATCGACTCGATGATCATGTTCCCATGCTCGACGACACAATCGTCGTTGTGCGGCATCCGGTTGCAGCCGATGGCACAGTCGTGGGAAATCACGAAAATGTGATTCTCGGGATCTTCATAAGTCATCGGCCGATACGGAGGCGGGAGCGTCGGCGGCTGTGGCCATCTCGCCTGGCGATCGGCATCGTAGGCTTGCTCTTCGACGGACGGATTGCCACCGCCATCACTCAACTGGATACAGAAGGCGTAGTTGAGGATGCCCGACAGGGTTGCGGCATCGATATGCTCATCATGATGTAGGAGCTCGATGGCCCAGAGCAGGCTCTTGTCGTCCTGCCAGTCAATGCGTTTAACCAACTCCCTAGCAAGCGCCCAAGTATCGCCCCCACTCTCCATCGTTTCCAGATGGGCGTGCCCCCAGAATGCCTCGTAGGTATCGGTGTGATGGTCGATCGTGATCAGGTTTGGCGCCCGCCCCAACTGGCGGCGTATCAGTGCCCATGGTGCCAGGGCCTGATGGTGATCGTGGACGACAAAGACATCCTTGCCGCAGATGCTCCGATGCTGGAACAGGCCTGTCAAGCTCATGGCGCCTGCCATCCGGTACCAGCGCGCCACGGATGATCAAGGCTGCTCCCCGCCGCGATAGCTGATAGCACCGGTAACAGGAAGCCGCGCAGGTCGGCGACCACGGTCGCCAGGGGTGTCTTGTCGAGAGCATTCTTCCGCAAGAAGGCCTGCCACTGCTTTTCCTTCTGGGCATCCAGAGTGAACTCGTCGGTCAGACCGATCGGCACGCCGTTGGGGATCGCGGTGCGCCGTCGCTCGAAGGTGGCCCGGATCGCCTTGGAAAGCACCGCACCGTCGAAATCGGAATGCTTGGCCAGTATCCAGAGATCGAAGTAATCCTTCATCCTGCTATTGAGCATGCCGAGCGAGGCGAGCGCCTCCAGCTTCTCGGCCACCACCGTGTAGCGGGGATAGACCCGGAGATGGGGCTCGGGCAACTCGCCGAAGATGACGGGATAGTGAACCTCCTCGGGGCCTGGCACGACGGCGTCACCAAAACCAATGTCCAACTGCACCGGGCAGCGGGCGCCGTCCAGCAGACCCATTAGCGTCACCCGAACGCCCGCATAGTTGGCCTCCTTGCGAATCTCGTCGGCCTTCACCGTCTCGGGCTGGAAGGCGATGCCGTCGTCTGACTCGATTTGGCAGACTTCTCGGAATAGCGCTTCGAGGTGCAGAATCTCGGCCGAGCCGAACCCAAGAAAATCGGCATCATGGGTGGGGCGATGCGGTACATCGAACCAGAGATCGAATAGCAGCGCCCCCTTAAGCAGAAACTGGTCGCGATGTTTCGAGACGCTCAGGCGGTAGAGCATCCGCTCCAGGGCATAGCGAGTCAGCAGCAGGTTGTAGTCCAGCTTCTCGGCACGGGCCTTGTCGAGCAGCCGGTCACGGATGGAGGCGCCGAGGTTTTTCCCGCTCATGCCAGGCTGTCCAGATAGGGGCGCATCACGTTGGCCACGCGGCAGACCTTGGCGTACCGCCACAGATCGTCGCTGGTCATGCGTTTCTCGCGCCAGGCCTCGCGCAGCGCTTCCAGGGCGACATCGAGGCCGATTTTGTTCCGATATTTGAAGCAATCGGCGATGGTCTTGGCAACGCCGGTGATGCGGACGATGACGCCATCCACGACGTGCTCCTCGACCCCATCGGTCAGCGCCGTCCCGGAGAAACGGACGATGCGCAGCGGTGGATAGTCGAGTTTGGGCGCAACGGCCTTGTTCTCGATGGCCAGCCAGACTTCGAAGGGCGCTTGGGTCGTCAGGCCGTGAAACCGGAGCGCCGAGAGCAGGCAGACCACCCCCTTCGGCACCCGGCGAGCCACCTCGGCCAGCGCCGCGTGAGCCGAGACTTGGCGCCCGGGGAGCCCATAGAGCCCGCGCCCAACCCGTTCTAGCTGCCCACGACGGACGGCGCGGGTTAGGGAGACGCGGGGAATCCCCAGCGGCGCTAGGTCACGGGGGCGAACCAGCCCCTGGGAGCGCACCAGATCAATCAGCCTCTCGGCAGCAGTGTCCATGTCGGGCATAGTGTTTCATAACATCGGTAGATGTCAATAACTGCCGATAGATAGGAACAGGCGTACCCAGCACGCCCACACCGTCATCGCCGACAAAGGGTGAACTGCCTCAGCTTTACTAGACACATCATATTTCTGATACCAAATAGAAAACCTTGGTATGGGCCGGAGTTCCTATCACCACTTCACTGCAAATTGCGGTATAAATTAAGCGGCTTAGGGGCAGCCGAGGGAGACAAAACCGACTTTGGCAGGTGTTTGGGCGGATTTCTTCATTTACAATAGCGCCATGTATATCGTTGCAATTGGCTGGCTGTACGTTGTGCTGATGATGGCTCTCTCAGAGAACAGCGTCGTCGCCGGTATTATGACTTTCTTCTGGTATGGGCTGATGCCTCTGGCTCTGCTGCTGTGGCTGATCGGGACGCCTCGCCGCAAGCGGTCAGGCGTGGCCGCCAAAGAGGTTGCCGGTGAGCCAGATCGAAGCGACCCCCAGCCCGATTAACGACACCTGCTCTAGCGTGGCCTTCAACTCCGCCCGCTTGTGCAGGCCGGGAATCAAATCGGCCACCGCCACGTAGATCATGCTTGCCGCTGCAACCCCCAACAAGTAGGCGATCCAGTCATGCAGCGCCTGGAGGGCGAAATAGGCCAGGATGCCACCCAGGGTCATCGCCAAGCTCGATACCAGGTTAAACAAAAAAGCCTGCCGGCGGCTATAGCCCGAGTGAAGCAAAATGAGGAAATCGCCGACTTCCTGGGGTATCTCGTGGGCGATGATGGCTACCGCCGTCACCAGGCCCAGCTGCGTGTCTACCAGAAAGGCTCCGGCAACGATGACGCCGTCCACGAAATTGTGGAAAGTGTCGCCAATCATGATCATCAGGCCGCTGCGGCCATGGTCGTGGCTGTGGGACTCCATGCCGTGAGCCTCGCAGACCTCCGTGTGGCAATGGCGCCACAGCACCAATTTTTCCAAGACGAAGAATCCCAGAATGCCGAACAGAATGGTCGCGGTCATGGCCTGGACATTGGGGGCTTCCTCGAAGGCATGAGGCAGGATTTCGAGGAATACCGCCCCCAACAGCGCGCCGATGGCATAACTTACCAGCAGCGGCACCCAGGAGGCCCGGGCCGAGAAGGCGAAAAAGGCCGCTGTCAGCACGCTCAGCGCACCGCCGACGAGGCTGGCCAAAATGATCCACAGCAGAATGGACATGGGGGCAGTTCTATCAAGAAGGCGCAATGATACGCGAAAGGCGCGGCCCCTGCACTTTAATGGGGCATTCCCTGCATGGGCAGGAGGACTTCGAACAGTACCCGCTGCCGGGGATTGCGGGATTTTTTCAGGCGCACGATTTTCGCTTCGGCTTTCATGCCCTGGTCGAGGAAACGAGCCAGGGCCTCGTTATCGGTGCGGGGCACGTACCCGATGGGATGCCCCCGCCAGTCCACCCTCACCGCATTGCCATCGTAAGGATTGTCGGGCTCCCGGACCAGGGTCAGGCTATCGCCGACTTTCATTTCCTCCCAGACTTCTTTGCCCTCGTGATAGCGGAATCCCGCCACGGGGGATTGCTGGAGCAGAAAGCGGCTCTGAACATCGGTCGCCAGGGCGGGACCGGTCCAGGAAAGCATTACCGCCATCAGCGCCAAGGCCAGGAAGCGGCAGAACACGGTCAAGCTCCCGATGTGTGAGAGAAAAATCCGATGACTTCAGCCGGGTCCCGAGTCCGCTTCATCGGCGGCAGGCTTTGCCAGATTCGCCGCCCGTAGGGTTTTTCCACCAGACGGGGATCGCAGATCATCAGTACTCCCCGATCCGTCTCCGAACGGATCAACCGCCCTGCCCCCTGCTTGAGGGTAATCGCGGCATGGGGAAGCTGATATTCCATGAAGGCGTTGCGCCCTTCCTTATTGAGATGTTCGATGCGGGCAGCCAGTACCGGATCGTCAGGAGGGGCGAAGGGCAGTTTATCGATCACCACTAGGGACAGGGCCTCGCCCCGTACGTCCACGCCTTCCCAGAAACTTTGGCTGCCAAGCAGGACGGCGTTTTCCAGGCGGCGAAAACGCTCCAGCAATTCGTTGCGGGGGCCGTCCCCTTGCAGCAAAACGGGGAACTCCAGCCCTTCCCGTTCGAACGCTTCTTTCAAGCGCTCGTGAGCCAGGCGCATGGCACGCAGGGAAGTGAACAGCAAGAATGCCCTTCCCCGACTGGCCTTCAGGACAGGCAGCGCAACATCCACCACCGCCTCGGTATATCCCTTGCTGTTGGGCTCGGGAAGCCCGGTCGGCACATAGAGCAGCGCCTGATGGGGGTAATCAAAGGGGCTTTCCCAGCAAGCCGTGTTGGCTTCGTCCAGTCCCATTTCTCCCCGGTAGTGAGTGAAATCCCCTTTCACCGCCAAGGTGGCCGAAGTGAAAATCCAGGCCCGGGGGCTGCCCTGCAACTGTTTGCGGAAGATTTCCGCCACCGACAGCGGAGTGGCGTTAAGCTGCAAGCCCGGCCCTGTAATGTCCAACCAGCGGACATAACCCTCCACGCCATCCCCCCGCCAGCGCTCCAGGCTCTGGGCGAGCACCGCGCTGCGTTGCCAGCAGTTTTCCAGCCCCTCCGAGCGCTGGGCCTGGCTTTCCAGCAGGGTGGAAAGCTCTTTCAGACGATTCGCCACTCCTTCTAAGGTTCCTTGGAATGCCCGGATTTGGCTGGCACGCTGCCACGGCAGCTTCCCCCCCTCCTCCGCCAAAGCCAGGCGAAGGTCGCGGGTGGCCTTCTCCAGGGCTGCCGCGGCTTCGGTCAAGGCTGGGAAATCCTTGGCCGAGACCAGGGCTTCTCCGGTGGTATCCCGGGCCAATTCCAGCAACTGGCCGCTGGAGATGTTTTCGCCGAAAAACAGGCTGGCCGTTTCCGGGAGCTGGTGGGCCTCGTCAAAAATCACCGTATTGCAGGCTGGCAGCAGTTCGGCCACGCCCTCGTCCCGCAGCCAGACATCGGCGAAAAACAGATGGTGGTTCACCACCACCACGTCCGCGGCCTGGGCGCGCCTGCGCGCCTCCATCACGAAGCAGTCCTTGTACCAGCCGCAGTCCTGGCCCAGGCAGTTATCCCGGGTTGACGTGACGTGGGACCAGATGCCCGCGCTCTCAGGCACCGAGACGAGCCCGCTCTTGTCGCCGCTATCCGTGTTGCCGGCATAGGCCTGGATCAAGGGCAGATAGCGCACGTCGTCCCGGCTCATGAATCGGCCTTCATGGGCCGCCCGGTCCAGGTGGTAGTGGCAGACATAGTTGGCCCGCCCTTTGAGGATGGCGACCGTTACTGGCACCTTGAGGGCGTTCCGCACCGCGGGAATATCCTTCTGGAACAGCTGGTCCTGGAGGGTTTTTGTGCCGGTGGAAATGATGACCTTGCCGCCGGAAAGCAGCGCGGGAATCAGATAGGCGAAAGTCTTGCCGGTCCCCGTGCCGGCTTCGGCCACCAGGACGCCATGCTGCTCGATCGCTTCTTTCACCTGGCGAGCCATTTCCAGCTGCTGGGGGCGCAACCGGTAGTCCGGCGTGACCTGGGACAACAAGCCGCCGTCGTGGAATATGGCGTCGAGATCGAGCATGGGAAAGGCGAAAAGCGCCTATGGTAGCACGGGCTGTCCAACCAGTCGCCGCAGCAGGAGCGCGTCTTCCACAGCATGGCCAGCTTGGTCGTTGTCGAAGTACAAATAGACCTGTTGCAGACCGGTTTGCCGGGACAGCCATTCCACCCACGACGTCAGTCTTTCCTCGCCATAGCGGCCACAGTAGGCTGCTTCCGGGCCATGGAGGCGCAGGTAGGCATAATCGGCGGTAACAACGGCGGGAGCCGTGAACCCGGCCAGATCGTAAATGCAGAATGCGACACCACGGGCATTCAGCAGGCGATAGATCTCTTTGCAATGCCAGGATGGGTGGCGAAACTCGAATGCCCACCGCATGCCTTGCGGCAGCAGAGAAAGAAAATCTTTCAGACGGGCGCTATCTTTCTGCCACTGAGGGGAGGACTGGAACAATATCGGCCCGAGTTTGCTCCCAAGGCCCTGGATTCTGTCAATAAATATACTCAAATAATCAGTAACATCGGAGAATTTTTTCATGTGACTGATGAGGCGGCTGGCTTTGACGGCGAAGCGGAAATTATCTGGTGTGGCATCGCGCCACTGGGTCACGGTTTGTTCGGTGGGGAGACGATAAAAGCTGCTGTTGATTTCCACGCTATCAAAATGGCATGCGTAGTACTCAAGCCACTTTCCCGGCGGTAGATTGCCGGGATAGAACACACCGTGCCAATGGGGATAATGCCAACCGGAAGTGCCGATCCGCCAGCATGGGGTCATCGAATCCCCATTGCGGCCAATTGCCGGTCATGCCAGGATGCAAGGGTCATTTGGGCTGCCACGGCGCCGCACAAGGCAAGGAACATATCCCACTGGGTGTCCCAAACATCCCCCTGCGTAGCGAGGAAAGCAGTTGCAGCACTCCCCGACGCCACGGCCACCCACCATTCGATGAGTTCATAGAAGGCACTAATCGCCAGGCAGACGCTGGTCACCAGGAAAAATAGCCATTTCCCCGGCTGCAACGGTGAGCGTCGCAACAGAATTTCCCGGGCCACCATGGCGGGTACGAAGCCCTGAAAGACGTGGCCGAGACGATCGTAGTGGTTGCGGCCAAGGTCCAGGGCATCCCGCAACCAATTGAACAAGGGCATTTCGGCATAGGTGTAATGGCCGCCGACCGCCAG
>JBFXHL010000072.1:0-12725 GCA_050177075.1 Sulfuricellaceae bacterium
CGGGTTGAGCGGATTCCATCAGGGCCAGCAGGCAATTCCGCCTGCACAACAGGCCGGATATAGAACTGCAGCCTATCTGTTCCAGCACTCTCAATTCGTCCTTGGCAAACGGGAGGCGTCCATATAGGGACCATGAATCCGACCTTCTCCCCCACCGACAAAGAAAATTTTCTGCGCCTGCGTATCCCGCTACTGCTACTAGCCTTGAGCATTGGTACCGGCCTCGGCCTCCATCTGGGTAGCGTCAAGCTACGAGAAAATGCCGAGAACCAGTTGAACGCCACCGAGGCGAAACTCGCCGCCGCCCGCAGCGCCCGTCAGCACGCCAAAAACGAGCAGCAGGAACTCCAGCAGTACCTGCCCTCCTACCAGCGACTGGTGGCCGACGGCCTCATTGGCGAGGCCGAGCGCTTCGAGCTCATCGACACCCTGAAGAAAATAGGCGCCCAAAACCAGCTCTATCCGGTGGAATACGTCATCGACGCCCCACGACCCTATCCCCTTGCCGCTATTCCTGCCGACAGCGGCCTGCAGGTCACCGCCACTCCCCTCTCCCTGCGCCTCTCCCTGCTCCATGAAGGCGACCTGATGGCCCTGCTCCAGGGCCTGCGCACCGGCCTCAAAGGGATGACCACCGTCAACCGCTGCGAAATTACCCGCCGCGACATCATCAATACCACCCCGGCCCTCAAGGAGAATCTGGCGGCGGAATGCCACCTCGACTGGATGTCCCTCGCCGTTCCCTCCACGACGGTGGACACACGTTGACACGGGGCTTGCCTAGAATGAAAAGCATGAAAGTGGCCCTCCTGTTCCTCCTCCTTGCCCTGCCCGCGCCACGTCTGGCGGCAGACGAGCTTGGCCGCCTGTTTTTCACCCCTCAGGAGCGGGCCATGCTGGATGCCCAACGCCACAAGGACAGCGGACGTGCCCTCGGCAGCGACACGCTCACCGTCAACGGTCTCGTCACTCGCAGCGGCGGCGAGGGCACGGTGTGGCTGAACGGCATTCCCATCCAGGAAAAGCAAC
Source organism: Sulfuricellaceae bacterium (assembly GCA_050177075.1). Classification (GTDB taxonomy): domain Bacteria; phylum Pseudomonadota; class Gammaproteobacteria; order Burkholderiales; family UBA9220; genus UBA2239. Next base: position 1,030 of record JBFXHL010000072.1, read on the forward strand.
CCACTCCGAATATCACCATCACCGCACGGCAGGGTCCCGGCGGCAAGGTACAGGTACAGATTCCCCGCGGCGGCCAAAAAGTGGACGTGCGCGTAGGGCAGACCCTCGACACGACCTCCGGTAAAGTCCGGGAAGTTTATGAGCAGCCCCCGAGAAGCTCCGACTAAACCGGTGGCACGTTCACAAAACGGCTCGGCGCTATTCGTGCTGCTGGCCATCCTGGGCATTGCCATCGGCGCCCTTCTGGTTGGCCTGTTCAAAAGCGCCACCCCCCAGAATCAACGTGACCGGGCCACAGAAGAAGCCCTGGCCCGAGCCAAGGACGCCCTCATCGGCTACGCAACGACCTATCGGGAAACTCACCTCGTCAGCGGCAGCCCCCTTTACGTCCCGGGACATCTGCCTTGTCCGGATCTCGGTACCGGGACGGAGGGCAACGAGGCCTCATCCTGTTCCGGAAAGGGCATCAGCGCTCTCGGCCGGCTGCCGTGGAACACCCTGGGCCTCCCCCCCCTTCGTGACGGCAACGGGGAATGCCTGTGGTACGCTGTTTCCGGCAGCTTCAAAAGCAACACCAAGCCCGACCTCCTCAACTGGGACAGCGACGGGCAGTTCCAAATCCTGGCCGAAAACGGCAGCACCGTCGTCGCCGGAGCGACTGCTGGCACTCGCCCCGTGGCAGTGGTATTTGCGCCAGGAGCCCCCCTGGCCGGCCAGGATCGTACCGCTGTCAGCACCGCCGCCCAATGCGGCGGCAACTACACCCCCGGCAATTACCTAGACACCCTCGCCGGCATCAGCAACAGCGTGGTCAACAGCGTGGCCAACGCCGTTACCCAGTTCATCACCGGTAGACCGAGCAGCACCTTCAACGACCGTCTCCTGGTCATCACCGCCGACGACATCTTCGCCCGCGGCATCCTGAAGCGGGCGGATTTTCAGGTGGGCAACGTGAAATACCTGCACGACCCCTCCCTCGCCAAAACCGTCCTCGACAACCCCGCCGACCCCAACAACAGCTACAGCTACGCCCTGCTGCAAAAACTGGCCCAGTGCCTGGTCAATTACGGCAAGAGCAACGCCGCCGGCACGGCGGACAAGCGCCTTCCCTGGGCGGCCCCCCTCAACGTGGCGGACTTCGCCAACGACACCCTGGACGACAGCGCCGGCCTCCTCGACGGCCGCCCCCCCTTCCGCGCCAACGACTCCGCCGTGTCCACCAGCAGCAACCTGGTCACCAGCGCCAACAATTACCGCCTGCTCACGGTCAACAACTGTCCCAACGGCTGGAACATGGTGGCGGGCAGCGGCGGCACCACTAGTCAGGATGGCTGGTGGGACAAATGGAAGGACCACTATTTCTACGCCGTGGCCGATGCCTTCAAGCCTACCTCCACCGTGGCCAGCCAGTCCTACCCCTGCGCCGCCGGCACCTGCCTCACGGTGGACGGCGTCGGCCCCTACGCCGCCGTGCTGGTCTTCGCCGGTTACAGGCTGAGCGGCCAGAACCGCGCCCAGCAGTCGGACAAAATCGTCGCCGCCAATTATCTGGAAGGCGCCAACGCCACGGCCATTGCCGCCGGCAACGGCACGGCCTTCACCAAAATCACCGGCCCGACGGCCAACGATCAACTCATCTGCGTCAATCAGGACCTGACCCTCGACCCCACCTGCCAATACCCCGTTCCCAACGGCGGTGGCGCCACGCCGCCCGGCTCCCAGGTCAGTTTCACCACCGATATCGCCACCTTCACCGCCGGCGGCTCCCAGGGAGGCAGCCAGGTAACGGTGAACCCGGACCATTCGGTGACCCTGTTCCTCTCCGGCGCCAGCAACAAGTCCGCCTGTTTCTGGTTCCCTAGTGCCAACACCCTGTTCGACACCGCCACCATGACGGGGAAAACCATGCGTGCCTATTTCAAGTTCCGCTTCAGCGACACCACCACGGGCAACTACGGCGACGGCTTCACCTTCACCGTTCTGCCGGGCTCGGCGGACGTCACCAACCCCAGGACCATGTGCGGCGACACCGACCACTTGGGCTATGCGGGCACCCAGAGCGGAGGAGGCGCCCCTCTCCCCGTCGCTACGCCGAACCTCGCCATGGAATTCGACACCTACTACAACTCCGCCGACTCCGATCCGGCCGGTCACAACCACATCGCCTTCGACCGCGACGGTTCCCTCAGCCACGGCGGCTATTCCTTCGCCAGCCCCTGTAACGGCACGACCCGCGGCTGTTATCCGACCACCCCCTCCACCTGGATGGTGGACGACGCCGTGCATGAAGCGCGCCTCGAGGTTCAGGCCGGCTGTGACAGCACCTGCGGCACCTGCGGCGGTTCCGGCAGTTTCGCGCGGGTCAAAGGGTGGGTGGACTGCACGTCCTGCCGCGACTTGACCACCAATTTCAACGGTACCCCCTCCATCAACTACTGCTTCCCTTTGGAGAATTCGATGCGTACCGTAAAGTTTGGCTTCACTTCCGGTGAAACTTCAGGCAACCACCAAACCATCAACCTGTCGGATTTCGGCATCCGCTTCGAATAAGCCATAGCGAACTAGCCACCATGCGCAAACCAGCCTTCCAGCCCAATCATTCTCTCAGCTCCATCCATCCGCCCCATGCCGCAGCTGGTTTCTCACTCTTGGAAATGGCGGTGGTCCTGGTCATCATCGGCCTTCTCCTCGCGGGCACGCTGCTTCCCATGTCGGCCCAAGTGGATAATCGCAGGACTCAGGAAACGCAACAGCAAATCGACGAAATCACTCAGGCCCTGGTCGGCTTCGCCGTCGCCAACGGCCGCCTACCTTGTCCCGCCGACCCCACCAAGGCCACCGGCGCCGCCAACGCGGGCACGGAAGACCTCGGTGCCGGCACCTGCAACCGCACCAGCGGCGCGGTCCCCTGGGCCACCCTGGGCGTGGCGGAAACCGACGCCTGGGGCAGGCGCTTCACCTATGCCGTCACCGGAACGTTCGCCCAAACCATCGCCAACGCCATCGCCACCCTACCAACCTGGACAGCAGGCACGGCTTATTCTCTCAACACGCTAGTGCGCCCCACCACCGCCAACGGCCACTATTACCTGTGCCAAAGCGCCGGCACTAGCAGCACCACTGAACCCACTTCCTGGCCCACGGACGGCACCACCGTCACGGATTACACCGTGACCTGGAAGGATATGGGCACCACCATGCAGGCTGCCTTCACACTCGGCAGTCCAGGCAACTATAACGTCCGCGCCACGGTTGGGGGCAACATCATTGCCAACCAAATTCCGGCAGTGATCGTCTCCCACGGAAAAAACGGGCTAGGCGCATACTCCCAAGATGGCGGCCAATTAGCCCTATCTAGCGACGTTGACGAAATAGAAAATAGCAACGCCAATGCCGATTTTGTCAGCAAATCCCCCACTGCCACCTTCGATGATCTCGTGGGTTGGCTATCAGCCAACACCTTATTCAGCCGTATGGTCGCCGCCAGAAAACTCCCCTGATAGAACAACGTCATACACAAAATCCGCCTTGAGCATATAGGTATATTTACATATACTCAATCTAAAACAATACGCCACAAGGCATCCCTCCACGAAGAGAGAAAGGTCTTACTATGAAATCTGCGCAAAAAGGTTTTACCCTGATCGAAATCGCCATTGTCCTAGTCATCATCGGCCTCTTGTTGGGCGGAGTGCTGAAAGGGCAAGAACTGATCGACAACGCCAAAATCAAGAATGCCGTCAACGACATGAATGGCATTACGGCAGCCTACAATGCCTACATTGACCGATATCACCGCCTTCCTGGCGACGACGGCCCCCTCGCCACACTCCAGGCCCGGGGCGGCTCATGGACTAGTGTTTCTCTGGCAGGCAATAACAACGGTGTAATCGCCATAACCCAAGCCCAGGTATTTACCGGCGCTGGCGAGGGCGCGGCCTTTTGGCAACATCTCAAGGCTGGTGGTTTCATCAGTGGCAACGTGGCTGATACTGGTGTGGCCGCCCTGCCTCGCAATGGTTTCAACGGCCTTACGGGTGTCGGCACCGGCGTCACCCCCACGAGTGGAACCGCCGTTCTATCCGTATGCATGTCCCAGGTCCCCGGCAAGGCAGCCCGCGCCCTTGACGCTCAACTCGACGATGGCGTTCCCAATACCGGCCTCATGCTCGCCACATTAGGTACTGCAGGCGCCAACACGGCCCCAGGTGCTGCTGCGACCACTTATGACGACGGCAACCTATACAGCATCTGCAAGGTCCTCTAAATTCTGAAACGCGGGTTCCTGACTAACAAGAACCCGCGCTGTACCGCTTTTTGTCAGTCGCGGCGTCTTGGGCTATCATTAAAAAGCTAAGATTTTCCTATGCGCTGCCGATGTCCCGTCTCCGCCATCCATGCTTCGTCATTTCTAGCCTGCTAATATGGGGATGGGCCTTGCTGGGCGCCACTTCCGATACGGCGGGCAACCTCAACGGCCGTCCCGAGGTGGAAGGCTTCATCGACGAGATGGTGAACAAGCACGAGTTCCGCCGTGGCGACCTGGAACTCCTCTTCGGCCACGCCCAATTGCTGCCGAAGGTGGTCAAGGCCATGTCCGCCCCCGTCGCCAGCCCCCGGCCCTGGTACCAGTACCGGCCTAATTTCCTCAACAGCCGCCGCATCGACGGCGGCGTGGAATTCTGGCGCGACAACGGCGACGCCCTGAAACAGGCGAAGAAAACCTACGGCGTGCCGGAGGAAGTGGTCACCGCCATCATCGGCGTGGAGACCCGCTACGGTGCCGTCACCGGCTCCTTCCGGCTGCTCGACTCCCTCTCCACCCTGGCTTTCGATTATCCCCGCCGGGCAGAATTCTTCCGCCAGGAACTGGAGAACTTCCTGCTGCTGGCCCGGGACGAAAAGATGGACCCCCTCTCCCTGCGCGGCTCTTACGCCGGCGCCATGGGCATCCCCCAGTTCATGCCCGGCAGCTTCCTGCGTTATGCGGTGGATTTCGACGGCGACGGCCGCCGCAACCTGTGGGGCAGCGACGCCGACGCCATCGGCAGCGTCGCCAACTACCTCCAGCAGTACGGCTGGCAGCCCGGTGGCCCGGTGGCCGTGCCGGCTTCCGTGGAGGGCACCGGCTATCAGGCGGTCCTCGCCGACGGCGCCAAGCCGCAGCGGACCGTGGGCGAGCTCAAGAAACTGGGCATCGCCGCACTCGAACCGGTGGCGGACAGCCAGCCCGCCGCCCTGATCGCCCTGGAAAACCGCGACGGAACCGAGTACTGGCTGGTGTTCAACAACTTCTACGTCATCACCCGCTACAACCACAGCACCCACTACGCCATGGCGGTGTTCCAGCTGGGCCGCGAAATCGCCGCCGCCCACCAGCAGGATAGCGTCCCGTTGGCAGCCACCGACCGCTGACCTTCCGCACCTCGGCAACCAAGCCTCGTCACGTTCCACTGTTCTCGGGATTATGGGCTAGAATCGAGGCATACTTCATTCCGCACTGGAGGTGGCGACATGATCATCCGCGACATTCTCGACATGAAAGGCGCCAAGCTCCACGCCATCGCCCCCGACCAGCCCCTGAGCGAGGCCGTCCACCGCATGATGGCGCTGGATATCGGTTCCCTGCTGGTGATGGAGGGCGAGCACCTGGCCGGCATCATCACTCCCCACGACGTGCTGCGGGCCCTGGACCACTGCCGCTGCGACCTCACCACCGTGCCGGTGCGCGAGGTCATGACCCAGAACCTGTACATCGGCAGCCCGGAGGACACGGTGGACGACGTGCGCGGGGTCATGACCGAGAACCACATCAGCCACCTGCCGGTCATGGAGGGCCACAAGCTGGTGGGGCTGATTTCCTTCCACGACGTGGCCAAGGCCGCCCTCAAGGCCGCCGATTACGAAAACATGTTGCTGAAGCGCTACATCAAGAACTGGCCGGAAGAAACCCAACAGGCCTAGGGGGCCTTAGGCTTTAGGCCTCTGCGCCGACTTGGGGCGGAAGGCCTGCACCGCCTCGTCCCGGGTCTCCAGATAGGGGCCGCCGATGAGATCGATGCAGTAGGGCACGGCGGCGAACACGCCGTCCAGGGTTTCCTTGATCGCCTTGGGCTGGCCCGGCAGGTTGATGATCAGGCACCGGCCCCGCACCACCGCCACCTGGCGGGAAAGAATCGCCGTGGGCACGTACTTCAGGCTCACCGCCCGCATCTGCTCGCCGAACCCCGGCAGCACCTTGTCCGCCACCGCCAGGGTGGCTTCCGGGGTGATGTCCCGGGGCGCCGGGCCGGTGCCGCCGGTGGTCAGCACCAGGCAGCATTCCTCGGCCAGTTCCTTTAGGGTCGCCTCCACTTGAGGCTGTTCGTCGGGAATCAGCCGCGTCACCGTCTCGAAGGGGGTCAGCAGGGCCACCTCCAGCCACTCCTTGAGGGCCGGCAGGCCCTTGTCCTCGTAGATGCCCTGGGAAGCCCGGTCGCTGATGCTGACCAAGCCGATGCGCACGTTGCTCATTCCTCTTCTTCCTACTCTGTCTCGACTTCACCGCCCTCCTGCAGGGCCCGAAGTTCTTTGAACAGGGCGCGGCTGCTCTTGGGCGGCTTGTTGGCCAATTGTTCCTGGCGGGCGTTGCGGATCAGGGCCCGCAGGTGCTGCAGGTCAGCCTGGGGATACTGTTCCGCCACCTCCCCCAGAACCTTGTCGTCGTCCAGCAGGCGCTCCCGCAACTTCTCCAGGCGGTGGAACTTGGCGTTCAGCTCCTTGGAATGCCCCGCCCATTCTTCCAGCTTGGCGCGGATGGGCGCCGGGTCCACTTCCCGCATCAGCTTGCCGATGTACTGCATCTGCCGGCTGAGGGCGCCGAACTTGGTGATGCGCTTGGCCTCCTTCACCGCGTCGAGCAAGGATTCCGGCAGGTCGAGCTGGGCCAGGCGGTCGTTGCCGAGGGCGACCAGCTGCTCGCCCAGTTCCTGGAGGGCTTGCATGTCCTTCTTGCGGCGGGTCTTGCTGACGTAGGCGTCGTCCGCCACATCGGAAAAATCTTCGGGTTCGGAATGGTGGCGCATGGTGAACAGTAGGAAACGGCTAACTTTGCTATCATAGCCGCTTTTGGAGGGCCACGCGAACGGCCCCTGCGGACAGCGAGGAGTTTCACCCGTGGCAGAGAGCCGATTTTCCCCCAGCATCGACGACCTCAAGCACATCATCCGCGACGCCCTGGCGCAGGCCAAGGCCGCGGGCGCCAGCGACTGCGAGGCGGAAGTCTCCCAGGCCTTCGGCCAGGACGTGACGGTGCGCCACGGCGAGGTGGAAACCATCGAGTACAACCGCGACAAGGGGCTCAGCGTGTCGGTGTACTTCGGCAAGAAGCGCGGCCACGCCAGCACGTCCGACCTCTCTCCCCAGGCGGTGAAGGATACGGTGGCGGCGGCGGTGAGCATCGCCCGCTACACCGCCAGCGACGAGTTCGTCGGTTTGGCGGACGCGGAATGCCTGGCGACGGACATCCCCGACCTGGACCTGTATCACCCCTGGGACCTGCCGGTGGACGAAGCCATCGACCTCGCCCGCCGCATCGAGGCGGCGGCCTTCGCCGTGGATTCCCGCATCACCAATTCCGAGGGCGCCACGGTCTCCAACCACGAGTCCCAGTTCGTCTACGGCAACTCCCTCGGCTTCCTCGCCGGCTACCCGGCCACCCGCCATGCCTATAGCTGCTCGGTGATCGCCGAAACAGCGGGGGGGATGCAGCGGGATTACTGGTATTCCACCACCCGCAACCCCGCGGACCTGGAACGGGCCGAGGACGTGGGCCGCCGCGCGGGGGAGCGCACCGCCCGCCGGGTGGACGCCCGCCGGGTGAAAACCGGCGACGTGCCGGTGGTCTTCGAGGCTCCCGTGGCGGCCAGCCTGCTGGGGCATTTCGTTTCCGCCGTCAGCGGCGGCAGCCTGTACCGCAAATCCTCCTTCCTCCTGGATAGCCTGGGCCAGCAGATCTTCGCCCCCTTCATTCAGCTGCGGGAACGTCCCCATCTGGCCCGAGGCCTGGCCAGCAGTCCCTTCGACAACGAGGGCGTGGCCACCCGGGACCGGGACGTGGTGAAGGACGGCGTGGTGCAGGGCTATTTCCTCGGCAGCTACAGCGCCCGCAAGCTGGGCATGCAGACCACCGGCAACGCCGGCGGCTGCCACAACCTGATTCTGGAACCCGGCGACCTGGACCTGCCTGGCCTGCTGAAGAAAATGGGCACCGGCCTGCTGGTAACCGAGCTCCTGGGCCACGGCATCAACCCCGTGACCGGCGACTATTCCCGCGGCGCCGCGGGCTTCTGGGTGGAAAACGGGGAAATCCAGTATCCGGTAGAGGAAATCACCATCGCCGGCAACCTCAAGGACATGTTCCGCGACATCGTGGCCGTGGGCAAGGACGTGGAAGCGCGCGGCTCCAAGCAGTGCGGCTCGATTCTGATCGAGCGCATGACCGTCGCGGGGGAATAGGCCGGCGACCTCATCACCCCTGCAGCAGGCGAATTTCCGCCGCCGCCAAGTCCTGGGGGGCCCCCTTCAAAATCAGCACGTCCCCCGCCTCCAGCACGGTCTCCGGCTGGGGGTCGAGGGCGCGGATGTTGCGCCGCCGCACCGCCGTCACCCGCACCAGCAGGCTCTCCAGGTCCAGCTCGCCGAGGGTCTTGCCCAGCGCCGCCGCCCCTTCGCCGATGGCGATGGAGAACAGGCGGGGCTGAACCTTCTCGCTGGCCTCGAATTCCTCGTCCGTGGCGCCGTGAAAGAATCCCCGCAGCAGGTCGTAGCGGGCCTCCCGCACCTGGCGCACCCGCCGCACCACCCGCGCCAGGGGAACCCCCAGCAGCATCAGGGCGTGGGAGGCGAGCATCAGGCTGCCCTCCAGCACCTCCGGCACCACTTCCGCCGCGCCCGCCTGCTTCAGCTTGTCCAGGTCGGTGTCGTCCAGGGTGCGCACCACCACCGGCAATTCGGGCCGCAGTTCCTGGACGTGGCCAAGGATTTTCAGCGCCGAGGCCGCGTCGGCATAGCTCACCACCAGGGCCTTGGCCCGGTTCAGGCCCGCCGCCATCAGCACCTCGCGCCGGGCGGCGTCGCCGTAGACCACGCTTTCGCCCGCCGCCGCCGCGGCCTTGACCCGCTGGGGATCGATATCCAGGGCGATGAAGGGAATTCCCTCCTGCTCCAGAAAACGGGACAGGTGCTGGCCGCTGCGGCCGTAGCCGCAGACGATGACGTGGTTGGAGGTGCCGAAGGTCTTGATGGCGATTTCATGCAATTGGGTCGCCCGGTTGGCCCACTCGCCCCCCGCCAGGCGACGGGCGAGGAATTCGTTGTGGTGGATGATGAAGGGCGCCGCCAACATCGACAGCACCATGGCCGTGAGGACGATCTGCAGGGCCTGCTGGTCGATCAGATGGAGCCCCGCCGCCTGGGACAACAGCACGAAGCCGAACTCCCCCGCCTGGGACAGGGTCAGGCCGGTGCGCATCGCCACGCCCCGGTCTGAGCCGCGCAGCCTGGCCAACCCGGCCACCAGCAGGGTCTTGCCCGCCAGCAACACCGCCAGCGCCAGGGCGATCCAGAGGAAGTTGGCCACCACCACCCGCACGTCCAGCAGCATGCCGATGGTGACGAAGAACAGGCCCAGCAGCACGTCGCGGAAAGGCTTGATGTCCGCCTCCACCTGGTAGCGGAATTCGGTCTCGGAAATCAGCATGCCGGCGAGGAAGGCCCCCAGGGCCAGGGACAGGCCGGACAAGGCCGTCAGCCAAGCCAGGCCGAGGGTCACCAGGAGCACGTTGAGCATGAACAGCTCGGTGGACTTGCGCCGAGCCACCTGGTGGAACCAGGGGCGCATCAGCTTTTGGCCGATGAACAGCAGCAGGAACAACACCACCGCGGCCTTGGCGAAGGCGGCCGCCAAGGTGCCGGCGAGATTTCCGCCGGGAGCGGCGAGGGCGGGAATCAGGATCAGCAGCGGCACCACCGCCAGGTCCTGGAAGAGGAGAACACCGATGATCTGCTTGCCGTGCTGGGAATGGAGCTCGATACGCTCCGCCAGCATCTTGCTGACGATGGCGGTGGAGGACATGGCCAGGGCGCCCCCCAGGGCCACGCCCGCCTGCCATTTCTCGCCGAAGAGGAGGGCGATGGCCAGCACCCCCAGCAGCGTAACCACCACCTGGGCCGTGCCGAGGCCGAACACCACGCCCCGCATGGCCTTCAGCTGGGGCAGGCTGAACTCCAAGCCGACGCTGAACATCAGGAACACCACCCCGAACTCGGCCAGGGCCGTCCCTTCCTCGCTTTCCGGCAGCCAGCCGAGGCCGTGGGGGCCGGCGACGATGCCCACCAGGAGATAGCCCAGCAGGGGCGGCAGGCGCAGGGTGCGGAACAGGGCCACCACCAATACCGAGGCGGCGAGCAGGATCAGGACTAACTGTAGGGTGTCGTGCATGGATCGGGCTTGGGTTGAGTGCGAATTGCGGCGGCGGGATGCAAACTCTTGGTATAATCGCGCCTTATGACCGCATCTGCAACGATTTCCCCCTCGCTCACGCCGAAAGCCCTCGACCTGGCCCGTGAAGTGTTGTCCATCGAGGCCAAGGCGGTGGAGTCCCTTATCGGCCGGATCGACGCCAGCTTCCTGGCGGCGCTGGAGCTCATTCTACACTGCCGCGGCCGCGTTGTGGTCAGCGGCATGGGCAAATCCGGCCACATCGGGCGCAAGATCGCCGCCACCCTCGCCAGCACCGGCACGCCGGCCTTCTTCGTCCATCCCGGCGAAGCCAGCCACGGCGACCTGGGCATGATCACCCACGACGACGTGGTGATCGCCCTCTCCAATTCCGGCGAAAGCGCCGAATTGCTGACCATCGTGCCCCTGCTGAAGCGCCACGGCGCCAAGCTGATTTCCATGACCGGCAACGCCCGGTCCACCCTGGCCCGGGAGGCCGACGTCCACCTGGACGCCAGCGTCGAACAGGAAGCCTGCCCCCTGGGCTTGGCGCCCACCGCCAGCACCACCGCCGCCCTGGCCCTTGGCGACGCCCTGGCCGTGGCCCTGCTGGACGCCCGCGGTTTCGGCGCCGAGGACTTCGCCAAGACCCATCCCGGCGGCGCCCTGGGCCGGCGGCTGCTGGTCCACGTGGCCGACGTGATGCGCGCCGGCGAAGGCATCCCGAAAGTCCCCCAGGGGGTGACCCTGGCCGACGCCCTGCTGGAAATGACCCGCAAGGGCCTGGGCATGACCGCCATCGTCGACGCGGACGGCCGGGCGGTGGGCGTGTTCACCGACGGCGACCTGCGCCGCACCCTGGACCGCCCCGTGGACATCCACGCCACCCCCATCGACGAGGTGATGACCCCCAACCCCCGCACCATCCATCCCCAGCGCCTGGCGGCGGAAGCGGTGCAGGTGATGGACGAGCGCAAGATCAACGGCCTGCTGGTGGCGGACGACAGCGGCCGCCTGGTGGGCGCCCTCAACATGCACGACCTGCTGCGGGCGGGAGTGGTCTGACAACGATAACGAGCACGGGAGAACCCTAGGATGAAACATACTTCGTCAAGCTGTAGCGAGCTGGACTTTGAAGCCGATCTGCTGGAGTCGGCGGATGAGGCGGTTGGCGGTTTTTTGAGCATCGGCGCGGTCGAAGTGAGCGGCGCCCAGG
>JBFXHL010000073.1:0-12711 GCA_050177075.1 Sulfuricellaceae bacterium
ATCAATTACCGCGTCTGTTCCCACCGGGAGTTCCTCAAACAGCTCGACCTGTTCTTCGGCGCGGAAGGCGCGATGGGGGGGGATTCCACCTCCATCGGCGACCTGCTGTCCAACCTGGACGATGGCCATGAGGAAGGGGAGGAAGGGGCGGACGACATGGCCGCCGCCGCTGACAACGAGCTGGTGAAGCTGGTCAACAAGATCATCGTCGACGGCTACAACAAGAAGGCGTCCGACATTCACATCGAGCCCTTCCCGGGCAAGGAAAAGACCGAGATTCGCTACCGAATCGACGGTTCCCTGGTGCCTTACATCCAGATTCCGGCCAGCTACCGCAACGCCCTGGTGACCCGCCTCAAGATCATGTGCGACCTGGACATCTCCGAGAAGCGCAAGCCCCAGGACGGCAAGATCAAGTTCAAGAAATTCGGCCCCCTGGACATCGAACTGCGGGTGGCCACGGTGCCCACCCAGGGCGGCGTGGAAGACGTGGTGATGCGTATCCTGGCCTCCGGCGAGCCGCTGCCCCTGGAGAAGATGGGGTTTTCCAAGGTCAACCACGCGAAGCTGCTGACTTGCATCGAAAAGCCCTACGGCCTGTTTTTCGTCTGCGGCCCGACGGGTTCCGGCAAGACCACCACCCTGCATTCGATCCTGAAATACCTCAACACCTCGGAGACCAAGATCTGGACCGCCGAGGACCCGGTGGAAATCACCCAGCGGGGCCTGCGCCAGGTGCAGATGAACCCCAAGGCCGGTCTCAATTTCGCCACCGCCATGAAGGCCTTCCTCCGGGCCGACCCGGACATCATCATGGTGGGCGAAATGCGGGATGCGGAAACCACCGGCATCGGCATCGAAGCCTCCCTCACCGGCCACCTGGTATTCGCCACCCTGCACACCAACAGCGCGCCGGAGTCCATCATCCGCCTGCTGGACATGGGCATGGACCCCTTCAACTTCGCCGACGCCCTGCTGGGCATCCTGGCCCAGCGTCTCGGCAAGCGCCTGTGCGGCAAGTGCAAGAAGGCCTACACCCCGTCGGCGGAGGAAATTGACTCCCTGGTGAGCGAGTACAGCCTGGAGCTGCAGAACACCACCACCTGGAAGAAGGACCCCCAGGCGGCCCGCCAGACGGTGCTGGAGGAGTGGAAGAAATCCTTCGCCAACGACAAGGGACAGTTCACCCTCTATACCGCCGAGGGCTGCGAGGAGTGCAACAACACCGGCTACAAAGGCCGTGTGGGCCTGCACGAGCTACTGGTGGGCACCGACGCAGTGAAAAAACTGATCCAGGAGCATGCCCGGGTGGCGGAAATCCTCGCCCAGGCCCTGGAGGACGGCATGCGCACCCTGAAGCAGGACGGCATCGAGAAGGTGCTCCAGGGCATCACCGACATCAAGCAGGTGCGCGCGGTCTGCATCAAATAAACCGGGAGAGCGGCGATGAGCGGTTTGACCCACGAAAAACTGCTGGAGCGGCTGGAACAGCTCACCGCCATCGGCGCCTCCCTGTCGGCCGAGAAGGACACGCCGCGCCTCCTGGAGTCCATCCTCCTGGCGGCGAAAGGTCTCACCAACGCCGACGGCGGTACCCTTTACCGGGTGGCGGACGGCCACCTGAGCTTTGAGATCATGCGTACCGACACCCTGGGTATCGCCATGGGTGGGACCACCGGCAAGCCGATTCCCTTCCCGCCGCTGCCTCTGTACCTGGACGACGGCCAGCCCAACGAGCATCTGGTGGTGGCCTACGCCGTGCTCCACGATTGCACCGTCAACATCGCCGACGCCTACGAAGCCGAGGGCTTCGATTTTTCCGGCACCCGCAAGTTCGACCAGAATACCGGCTACCGCTCCCAGTCTTTTCTCACGGTGCCGATGAAGAACCACGAGAATGAGATCATCGGCGTCCTGCAGCTGATCAACGCCCGGGATCCCGGCAGCGGCGCCATCATTCCCTTCTCCGCCGAGGATCAGAGTTTTGCCGAGTCCCTCGCCTCCCAGGCCGCCATCGCCCTGACCAACCGGCAGTTGATCGATCAGCTGGAGCGTCTGTTCGAATCCTTCATCAAGCTGATCAACATCGCCATCGACGAGAAATCGCCCTACACGGGAGGGCATTGCGAGCGGGTGCCGGTGCTCACCATGATGCTGGCCGATGCCGTGGACGCCGTGGACGAAGGCCCCCTGAAGGATTTCCACCTCGACGAGAAAGGGCGCCACGAGCTCAAGATCGCCGCCCTGCTGCACGATTGCGGCAAGGTGACCACGCCGGTCCACGTCGTGGACAAGGCCTCGAAACTGCAAACCCTCTACGACCGCATCCACGAAATCGATACCCGCTTCGAGGTGCTGAAGCGGGACGCCGAAATCGCAATGTTGCGGCAGCGCCTTGCCGGCGGCGATGCGGACGAGGCGGAGCGGGCGTGCACGGAACGCCTGCGGCAGCTCGACGAGGACCGGGAGTTCCTGCGCAAATGCAATATCGGCGGGGAATTCATGTCACCAGCGTTGCAGGAGCGGGTCAAGGCCATCGCCGCCAACCGCTGGGTGAACCCGGCGGGGGAAAGCGCCCCGCTCCTCAGCGACGAAGAAGTCGCCAACCTCAATATCGCCAAGGGCACGCTCACCGACGCCGAGCGGGAGGTCATCAACTACCACGTGGTGGCCACCATCAAGATGCTCGAAGCCCTGCCCTGGCCCCGGCACCTCAGTCATGTGCCGGAATACGCCGGCGGCCACCACGAGCGCATGGACGGCAAGGGCTATCCCCGCGGCCTGCGGCGGGAACAGATGTCCCTCCAGGCCCGCATGATGGCCATCGCCGACGTGTTCGAGGCCCTTACCGCCAAGGACCGCCCCTACAAGGAAGGCAAGAAACTGTCCGAGGCACTGGCCATCCTGGGGCGCATGAAGCAGGACAACCACGTGGACCCGGATTTGTTCGACGCCTTCATCCGGCAAAAAGTCTACCTGCGCTACGCCCAAGACTTCCTCGAGCCTGCCCAGCTGGACGCGGTGGACGAGGGCAAGATTCCCGGCTATACCCCCTGAATGTGACGATTTTCGTCACATTGTGACTTTGCTGGACCGGGGTGCCCGGCTTAACCCCGGGACCCAGGGGCCTGGCAAAAGCGAAAAGGCCCCGTCCGGCGCGGGTTCGGGAGGAGAGGGCAAGGTGGCACGGCCCTTGCTCACTTCCTGGCCGGACACGACGGTGTTCGCTTAATCAACCATTGATGGGAGACTTAACTATGAAACAAGTGCAAAAGGGTTTCACCCTGATCGAACTGATGATCGTGGTCGCGATTATCGGTATTCTGGCCGCGGTGGCGTTGCCCGCTTATCAGGACTATACCAAGCGCGCCAAGGTTTCTGAAGTCATGCTGGCGGCTTCTTCCGCGAAAACCGCTGTTTCGGAGTATGCCCAGTCCAAGGGCGTGATGCCTCCCTCCGCCGCGTCCGCCGGCGTTGAGTCCCAGAGCTCCACGTACGTTGCTTCCGTGGATTACACTGGCGGCGGCAACACCGGTACCGTGACCGCCACCGCTCAGGGCTTCAACGATGCCAACATCGATACCAAGACCATCACCCTGACCGGTACACTGCAGTCCAATGGTCAAGTGACCTGGGTCTGCGGCGGCACGATTCCTGCCAAGTACCGTCCGGCCAGCTGCAAGTAATCGCTTCATGGCCTGAAGGAGGCGCCCCATGGAAGTGGGGCGCCTTTTTTCTGTTTGGAATGACATTCTTTGAACGCGCACCGTTTATTTTCCCGCTGCGAAAGCCTTATCCCCCTCTTGCTGGTGGGGCTGTTGTCGCTGGCGGTTTACTGGCCGGGGCTCGGAGGAAGCTTTTTTTTCGACGACGAGCCGAACATCCTGTGGGTGGAGGCGATACGGCTTGACGGCCTGTCCGTGGATGGACTCCTGAGCGCATGGAAGAGTGGTCACGCTGGTCCCCTGGGAAGGCCGGTAAGTCAACTGAGTTTCGCCATCAATTATTTCCTGGACGGCTTTTCCCCTTTTTATTTCAAGCTGACCAACCTGGCGATCCACCTTCTCAACGGCATCCTCGTTTTCCTTATCGCGCGGCGTTTGATCATGGCCACCCTGCCAGGGGCGACATTCAGGGAAACCAGGCTGTACGCGGGGCTGGTGGCGGCGGCCTGGCTGCTTCATCCCATTCAGGTGCCGGCAGTGTTGTATGTCGTGCAGCGCATGACCAGCCTGTCCGCGCTGTTTCTCTTATCGGCACTGCTGCTCCACATCACCGCCCGCCAGCGGGAAAGACTCGGCCCCGGGGGGGGGGCGATGTTGGCGTTGGCCTGGGGCGTGTTCTGGCCACTGTCTATCTACAGCAAGGAGACCGGGCTTCTCCTGCCAGGATTTGTTGCGGCCTACGAGTTGATTGTTCGATGCGCCCCGAATTATGAAAGGGATTTTTTCGGACGTGCGCTGCTCTGGGTCGTGGGGGCGGCGGGCGTAGCCGCTGCGGTTTATCTTGTCCTGCCCGCTGCCCACTGGATGTGGGCGGGCTATGAATTGCGCGGCTTCTCGCCCACGGAGCGGTTGATGTCCGAGGCCAGGGTGCTGTGGCTGTACCTGGACCTGATTTATGCCCCCTATGGCGGGGGCTTCAGTCTTTATCATGATGATGTCGCCATCTCCACGGGGCTGTTGATGCCTTGGACGACATTGCCGGCGGTTATCGGGATACTCGCCCTGATAGCGGGGGCATGGTGGGGGCGAAGCCGGTTTCCGCTGGTTTCTTTCGGTATTACCTGGTTTCTGGTGGGCCATGGCTTGGAGTCCACGGTCCTGCCCCTGGAGCTCGCTCATGAGCATCGCAATTATGTGCCGCTCCTGGGGGCCCTGTTGGCATTCGTGCCGCTCCTGGCCTTTTTGACGAAGAATCGAGGGGCGAAAAGAACTGCGGGAATAAGCATGGCCGTGGTGTTTGTGGCATACCTGGGGTTTCTTACCGCCCTGCGGTCCCACCAGTGGAGCAACGAAATTCTGCGGACGCAACTGGAAACCCAATACCACCCCGATTCGCCGCGGGCTAATTATGAGGCGGCGCTGGCCCTGGTCAGGCAGGCAGGGGCGGGCCCCATGGAACTGCTGCCGTACGTGATGGCCCGCAAACATTATGAGCGTGCCGGGAAACTCGACCCGGACTTCAAACTGGGGTTGCTCGGTTTGATGCAGTTGAACTGCAAGACCGGCAAGGAAGTGGAGGAGGGTTGGGTCGACGAGTTGGCGCGGCGGCTTGAAAAAACGCCCTTCTCCCCCGCTGACAGGAATTTGTTGTACAGTCTGAAAGAGATGGCTGTCAACGGGGTGCTGTGCCTGAAACGGCAAGACGTGCAGACGCTTTTTGCCGCATCCCTTGCCAACGATACGGTCACCCCTCCGGTGCGCGCGATGCTGTATTCGTGGTTCGCTGATTATTTGCTGCTGCGGGAGAAAGACCTGTCCGCCGCGCAGGAGGCTCTTGGCCAGTCCCTGGTGCTGGCGCCGAACAGCGCCAGCAACCAATTGAAGTGGGCCCAACTGCTCTTTCTCCAGGGACGGTACGAGGAAGCGCGGCGCGGGCTGGCGGCTTTGCAGGACCGCTTGCTGAGTCGCGCGGAGGCGAGGACGAAGGCGGTGTTGCTGGCTTGTTTGGCGGGTGAATCCCAATGCCGGCTGATTCCTTGAAAAAGGAATGCCGGGCTACGGTTGGATGAAGAATGGATGAACAAACCGACGTATAGTTTGATACTTCCAGCGCGTAACGAGGGGGAAAGCCTGCGGCAGCTGCTGCCGGAGTTGGCGCAGTGGCTGCCGCCGGGAACGGAAATCATCGTGGTCAACGATGGCTCCACGGACGATACGGCTGCCTTATGCCGAAGCCACGGGGTGATGGAGGTGTCGCACTCCTACCCCAAGGGGAACGGTGCGGCGATCAAGAGCGGTGCCCGGGCGGCACGAGGGGAAGTGCTGGTATTCATGGACGCGGACGGCCAGCATCGACCGGAAGACATTCCCCGCCTGCTGGAAAAATTCCGCGAGGGCTATGACATGGTGGTGGGGGCCAGGACGGGCGGTTCCCAGGCCGGCTTGCATCGGGCCGTGGCGAACGATTTTTTCAGCCGTTTCGCCTCCTGGATGGTCCAGCAGCCGGTGGAGGATTTGACCTCTGGGTTCAGGGTCGTGAGGGCGGACAAGTTCCGTAAATTTCTCTATTTGTTGCCCAATGGATTTTCCTACCCGACGACCATCACGATGAGCTTTTTCCGCGCCGGTTTTTCCGTGGCCTACGTGCCCATCCATACCCCCCGGCGCGTTGCGGGAAAAAGCCATGTCCGGCCGATTCGCGATGGTGTGCGCTTCATGCTCATCATCATCAAGATCGGTACCCTTTATTCGCCGCAAAAGCTGTTTATTCCCGTCAGCGGCGTTTTTTTCTGGACAGGGCTCTGTTATTACCTCTACACCTACCTTTCGGTGGGGCGTTTCACCAATATGAGCGCCTTGCTGTTTATTTCCGCCATTTTGACCTTTCTCATCGGCGTCGTGTCGGAACAGGTATCCGCGCTGCACTACAAGGGCATCGACGACGATTCCACGCCGGACCGAGGCGCCTGACTTGCGCGTTCTGGTGGTGAGCACCTCCTATCCCCGCGATGCACAGGATTGGCGTGGCCGGTTCGTCGCCGACATGATGGGCGCCCTGGGGCGCCAAGCAGTGCAGTGTCTCCTGTGGGCCCCTCGGGGGGATTTGCCTCCAGAGGTTTACGGGGCGCTGCTGGCGGGAGACGAAAAATGGCTGGCACGGCTGGCGGATCGGGGGGGAATCGCCGCGCTTCTGCGGCGCCGCAAACCGGAGGGCGGGTTGGCCGCCTTGGGCCTGCTGTGGCGCTTGCGGCGGCTTTACCGCGAGCAGCGCGCGGATGTCGTCCATGTCAATTGGCTGCAAAATGCCCTCCCCTTGTACGGAACCCGCACACCGGCGCTGATTACCGTTCTCGGCAGCGACTACGCCTTGCTGAAGTTGCCCGGGATGGTAACGATGCTGCGCCGGATGCTGCGCCAGCGTCGCGCTATTCTGGCGCCTAATGCAGCATGGATGGTTCCCCCCTTGGAACGCTTGTTCGGCGACGTGGCGGAAGTTCGGGCCATGCCTTTCGGAGTCGATGCTCCCTGGTTCGAGGTGAAACGCACGGCAGGGGAAGTGCCGCGCATTTGGCTCGTGGTGTCGCGCGTGACCAAGGCCAAAATCGGCCCCTTGTTCGACTGGGGAGAAGGCCTGTTTGGCGGTTCGCGGCAACTTCACCTGTTCGGACCGATGCAGGAGGACATGGAGGTCCCGGCCTGGGTCCACTACCACGGCCCAAGCTATCCTGTCGAATTGCGGGAAAAATGGTTTCCCCGTGCCAGCGGCCTGATCAGCCTGAGCCGTCACGACGAGGGCAGGCCCCAAGTGCTGCTGGAGGCGATGGCGGCGGGGTTGCCGGTGATTGCCAGTGGCTTGCCGGCCCACGACGACGTGGTTCGGAACGGCGAGACCGGTTACTTGGTCGATACGCCCGAAGCGTTCCGAGCGGCCCTGGACCGCCTCTCCTGCGATGGGCCCAGTACGACCCTTGGGGAGTCCGCCCGCCGCTGGGTGCGTGAGGAAATCGGCACGTGGGACGATTGCGCGGTCCGCTATGTGGCGGCGTATCGTGAACTGCTGGAGGAGGGTGCATGAGAGGGGAGGGAGTGCTGCTGCTTGGCGGCGGTGGCTTCATCGGCCGCAGCCTTGCCGCCCGGTTGGCGGAAAGGGGAGACGCCGTCCACATTTTGGCGCGGCAGCCTTTGGCCGGTTTCGATGCGAGCCCTGTGCAAATTCATGCTGGCAGCCTGGGGGATGCCGAGGTATTGCACCGGCTATTGCCGCAATGTCGGACGGTTATTCACTTGGCCTCGGAAAGCACGCCCGGCTCCTCCGCCGGAAGCCCCACCCTGGAGGCGGGAAACATCCTGCCCACCCTGACCCTGCTGGAAGCCTTGCAGGCCCATGAGCCAGTCCACCTGATTTTCTTTTCCTCCGGGGGCACGCTGTACGGCAACCCGGCATCGCTGCCGGTCTCGGAAACGGCAGCTATTGCACCTTTGTCCTACCATGGCGCCGGCAAGGCGGCCCAGGAGGCTTTCATGCACGCCTTTCGGGCCCGAGGGAGGGCGGTGACGGTGCTTCGGCCTTCCAATACCTACGGTCCGGGACAGTCCCTGCGCGCGGGGTTCGGCTTGGTGAGAACCCTGCTCGAACACGCCCGCCAGGGTACGAGGCCGGAAATATGGGGAGACGGCGAGGCGATCAGGGATTTCGTTTATGTCGAGGACGTGGTGGAGGCTTGCCTGCGCTTTGTGGACAAGCCGGAGGATAGCGGAACCTATAACGTGGGAAGCGGCGAAGGGTACAGCATCAACGCCGTGGCGCGAATGATCGGCGAAATCAGCGGCCTGCCTTTGCTGCCGGTCTATCGTCCAGGACGGGCGGGGGATGTGAAGCAGGTGGTGCTGGATATTTCCCGACTGCGGGCCATCGGCTGGGAACCGCGAGTGTCCCTGGCCGAGGGGATTCGCCGCACCTGGGAATGGCTGGGGCGTTCATGAGCCGATCGCCGCTGGTATCGGTCTGCATCGCCAATTATGAAGGTATTGGGTTGATCGACGCCTGTCTACGTTCGGTACTGGAGCAGGAAGAGGGGGCCGCAGTGGAAATCATCGTGCACGATGACGCTTCACGAGATGGTTCCGTTGCGCATATTCGCACCCATTATCCGCAGGTACGGCTGATTGAGAGTGCGCAGAATGTCGGCTTCTGCATTGCCAACAATCGCATGGCTGCCGTAGCGCGGGGTGAGTTCCTGCTGCTACTCAACAACGATGCGGAATTGTTCCCGGATGGGGTGCGCACTTTACTGGCCGAAGCGCGGTCTCTCTGCCGACCGGCGATACTTACCTTGCCGCAGTACAATGCAGGCACCGGTGAGTTACTCGACATGGGTTGTTTGCTCGACCCCTTTTTCAACCCCGTGCCGAATCGGAACCCGGCGCGCGGCAATGTGGGTACTGTGCATGGGGCCTGTCTGTGGCTACCGAAAGCACTGTGGGAGGAGATCGGCGGTTTCCCAGTGTGGTTCGATTCTGTTGGCGAAGATCTTTATCTTTGCTGTCGTGCGCGTCTCGCTGGCTATCCTGTGCGCGCGCTTGCCACTTCCGGTTATCGTCATCGGGTGGGTGCGAGCTTCGGCGGTGGCAAGGTGAGCGGTGGCCGCCTGCGTTCTTCTGTTCGTCGTCGCGCACTTACTGAGCGCAATAAGACTTTCGTGATGATAATCACCTTGCCTATGTTCTGGGCATGCCTGCTACTGCCACTACATTTTTTCCTGCTGGTTGTCGAGGGTATGTTGCTGTCGTTGCTTAATCGTCGTCTGGCTTTGTTGCGGGAAATCTACCTGCCGGTATTTGGAGCACTACTGCGACGACGCCAGGAATTGGGCGCTGAGAGGCGAAAAGCCATGATGAGCCGTCATGTTTCCCGGCTGGACTTTTTCACTGTGTTCGACTGGGTTCCTTACAAGCTGAGAATGTTGCTGCGGTACGGATTGCCGCGCGTCGACTAATTAGGGGAGGCGGTTGCGCAGCCAGCGTACTTTCCGGCGCAGGGAAGGGTGCTTCTTGAGTTCTGCCGCTAAGCGGCCGGTAAGCAGGTAGAGGTGGTAGCGGAATACACGATAGAGGTCGGAAAACAGGGTGTGCGGCGGTTCTTCGCCGTCGGGTAATGCCCATCGCGTGAAACCATGCTGTGTTGACCGACCGTTTCGGGCGGCATGCGTTGCTTCAAGGAAAGCCCGTCCGTATTTGCGGTCGGGCTCAAGATGGCAGCCCTCGGCCCATTCGTTCCAAGCGTTGATGAATACCAGTCGGTCTTCGCCGGGGAACTCTTGAGTGGTTCGGCGTATTGTCTCGGCGAGCCAGTGCCCGTAGTTTGATGGCGAACTGCCGAGCACTATCACTGCCCGGTTGCTAGTGCGCGCGGTATTGTCCCAGGAGGGAAACACGCTACGGAAGACGTTCGGGTTCGGGTAGCGCCGTTCCAGATAGGCGGTGGCGACATCGGCATATTCGACCGCGTAGCCACTGAAAGGCTCGTAAAAGGCGAGCCTCCCTGCCTGGTTGGGGCACTGGATGTTGTGTGGGGGAAACTCGACACCGCTGTCGAAGCCGAATTGCGCGTAATCCAAATTACCATGTGTAAGCGCCGCGCAGAGGTGGATTTCGCCGATGCCGGCCATATGGCAGTACTCGCGCCAGACCTCGGCGGTCCGGCGTGCGTCGGGTAGATGTTGGGGACGATAGACGATCAGGAGGGGTCTGCCATCGACGCGAATGTAGCGTGGGTCGGCAAAGAAGGGTTGCAGGTCCTTGATGAAGTTGAGATCGTCTTCGGGATTGTAGCGCTGGGCGATGAGCACCTGGTGCTCGGCGGCATCCCAGCGTCGTGTCCAATTTTCATTCGCCCAGCACAGACAGAAGGGCATATCGCTTTCAGGGTCCGCCAGCATGTCGTCGAGGGGTTCATGGAGTAGTCGCTTGCCGGAGAACCAGTAGTAGTGGTAGCAGAAGCCATCGATGCCATATTCCTTTGCCACGCGAATTTGGTCACGCCGCGTAGCGCGCACGCGCAGATCGTAGAAACCGAAATCGGTTGGCAGATGGGGCTGGTAATGACCTGCGAAGAGGGGCTTTGCCTTGGTTACATTGGTCCACTCGGTGAAGCCCTTGCCCCACCAGGCATCGTTTTCCGGAATGGGGTGGAACTGGGGGAGATAAAAGGCGATCAGGCGCGGTTCCGTAACGGACTGGGTGATATTCATCGTGACGATTTTGGCCAGAGATTGAGACGACGCAACACGCGCACAATGCGCGCTTGGATGGCAGGGTCGAGGCGCGCCCCAAGTCGTCGAAAAAGGTTGCGTAGTGCCGACCGGTCGCCGACCGGAAGGGCCTCGGGCCGGGGAACGGGAAGTGATGTAAGTTGCACCGCTATGCCGCTGGCCTCTGCTGGCACCGCCCGGATCACGACTTGGTAAATGTTGCCGCTACGGTTGCGTGTCAGCACGGCGCGGGTTTCCGGCGGCAGCTTGTGCCATTGGTAGGCGAACTCAGTTTGTTCAGGCGCCCGCACTACGAATTCAGCCTCGACGATTTTGTAGCCGGCATCGGTGAACAGCTGTTGCATGTTTTTTAGGCACCAGAAGCGGATATGAGTGCTGTCAAGCAGGCCCCAGGGCTGATAGGCGAAATCGCCGTTCAACAGGCAGGCGATGACAGAGTTGTGTCCGATGTGCGGCAGTGACACGATCAGGCTGCCGTCTGGAGAGAGGAGGGGCAGGGACTGCCTTAGCACCGCTGCCGGATCGTAGAGATGTTCGAAGACATCAGCCGCGACAATTACCGGAAATGGCGCCGTTCCGGTTAGCAGAGCGGACCATCCGGCAGCGTTGAGATCGCAGGGGATGACCCGCTCGCAGAACTCCGCAACTTGAACGATTGCCTCGGGGTCCAGTTCCAGCGCCGTGACACTGCAACCGTTGTTCTTGAGATGGCGGGTGATCGATCCTGGTCCGGAACCAAGCTCCAACACGCGCTGGCCATGGCCCACCATCCGGATCACCCGTGCGGGCGATGAGTTCGGCTGAACCGGGTAATCGTAACGGTGGCGCTGGTCTGTCATTTCCGCCCCGTCTTCCGCCAATAGATGCCAACACCATCGATTTCGATGATCTCGTCCACGATGTCGCGCTGTGCACGAAAGTTATCCACGGCGTGGCGGCAACCGTCGACGACATGATAGTCGTCGACGATCACGTAGCCCCCGTGCGATACGCGATCGTAAAGGGAATGCAGTGCGTCCATCGTCGATTCGTACATGTCTCCGTCCAGGCGGAGAATGGCGAGCGGACCGGTCATCGCTTCCGGTAGCGTATCTTTGAACCAACCCTTGAGGAATACAACCTGTTCATCCAGTAGGCCATAGCGCTCGAAATTTTGTTTTACCTCTTCGATAGGGACGGCAAGCTCCGCATAGGTGTGGAATTTGTCCCCCGCATCAGCGGGATAGGCGACTTCGTCGGGAGGGGGCAGGCCAGCGAACGAATCGGCGGCCCAGACACGGCGGTCGCGTACGCCGTAGGCCTCCAGCACTGCACGCAGGTAGATGCAGGCGCCGCCTCGCCAGACGCCCGTTTCGATGAAATCTCCCGGTATGCGATTGAACAGCACTTCCTCGGCTAGCTGGCGGAGATTGCCCATGCGGCGACGGCCGATCATCGAGTGCGCGACTGACGGCCAATCCCAGCCAAACTCGCGCAACGTCGGGTCAAAGGTGTCGCGGCCGAGAGCCTTCAGTGGGGGATCCTGGTAGATGCTACCGGTCAGACAGTCCTGCATCAATTGCAAGTAACGATCACGAAGCCGGCGCAGACTGCCGAAGTGCCGATAGTGTAGATAGATCACAAGCTTGCGGCGGAGGCGCAGGATGAAGCGCGCGATTCGTTCCTTATTCACCAATGCCACCACTTGTGTCGTTTGTTCGCCGCGCGGATATTTCGGGCGTGCGCATAGAGTTCACGATCCAGTTCGGTCATTTTCAGTAGCAGGCCACGCACTG
>JBFXHL010000074.1:0-12638 GCA_050177075.1 Sulfuricellaceae bacterium
TATAATTCGCCCTTTTTCCCGCTTCGCTCCCGTGACCGACCTGACCTCCGAAATCCGCCGCCGCCGCACCTTCGCCATCATTTCCCACCCCGACGCGGGCAAGACCACCCTCACCGAGAAGCTGCTGTGGTTCGGCGGCGCGATCCAGATGGCGGGGGCGGTGCGGGCGCGCAAGGCGAGCCGCCATGCCACCTCGGACTGGATGGAGCTGGAGAAGCAGCGGGGCATTTCCGTCACCTCGTCGGTGATGCAGTTCCCCTACCGGGAACACATGATCAACCTGCTGGACACCCCCGGCCACGAGGATTTTTCCGAGGACACCTACCGCACCCTGACGGCGGTGGATTCGGCGGTGATGGTGATCGACTCGGTAAACGGCGTCGAAGCCCAGACCATCAAGCTCCTCAACGTCTGCCGCCTGCGGGACACCCCCATCCTCACCTTCATCAACAAGCTGGACCGGGAGGGCAAGGAACCCATCGAACTCCTGGACGAAATCGAATCCGTGCTGGAAATCCAGTGTGCCCCCATCACCTGGCCCATCGGCATGGGCAAGCGCTTCCGCGGCGTTTACCACCTCTACGACGACAGCGTGCTGGTGTTCGACCCCCAGGCGGAGAAGGGCACGGCGGAAATCGTCCAAGGCCTGGACAATCCCCGCCTGGACGAGCTGATCGGCGGCCAGGCCGACGACCTGCGGATGGACATCGAGCTGGTGCGGGGCGCCTCCCACGCCTTCGACAAGGACGCCTACCTGTCGGGCAAGCAGACGCCGGTGTTCTTCGGCTCGGCGGTGAACAACTTCGGCGTCCAGATGCTGCTGGACGCGGTGGTTGACCTTTCCCCCGCCCCCCTCTCCCGGGCCACCCAGACCCGCGTGGTGACGCCGGACGAGGCCAAGTTCTCCGGCTTCGTGTTCAAGATCCAGGCCAACATGGACCCCAAGCACCGGGACCGCATCGCCTTCCTGCGCGTGTGCTCGGGCCGCTTCGACCGGGGCATGAAGCTGAAGCAGGTGTCTGCCGGCAAGACCGTGGCGGTGAACAACGCCATCACCTTCATGGCCCAGGACCGCAACACCGCCGACGAGGCCTACGCCGGCGACATCATCGGCATTCCCAACCACGGCACGGTGCACCTGGGCGACACCTTCACCGAGGGGGAGGATTTGATGTTCACCGGCATTCCCTCCTTCGCCCCGGAGCACTTCCGCCGCGCCCGCCTGAAGAACCCCCTGAAGCTGAAGCAACTGCAGAAGGGCCTGCAGCAACTGGCGGAGGAAGGGGCCACCCAGTTCTTCCGCCCCGTCGCCTCCAACGACCTGATCCTGGGCGCCGTGGGCATCCTCCAGTTCGACGTGGTGGCCCACCGCCTGGAGCACGAGTACGGTGTGGACGTGCAGTTCGAGTCCTACCCCTGCGCCACGGCGCGCTGGCTGCGGGGCAGCGAGCAGCAGCTCAAGCAGCTGATCGACCAGCACGGCCACAACGTGGCCCTGGACGGCGCCGACCAGTACGTTTACCTGGCTCCCAACAAGGTCAACCTCAACCTGACCCAGGAACGCTTCCCCGACATCCGCTTTCTGGAGACGCGGGAAATCCAATAGAAAAGGCGGCCGCAAGGGCCGCCTTGTTCCTGGCGTGGAACGCTCAGATCGCCGCGTCGTCGGTGTCGCCGGTGCGGATGCGGACCACCTTCTCCACGTCGGTGACGAAAATCTTGCCGTCGCCGATCTTGCCCGTGCGGGCGGCCTTGATGATGGCGTCCAGGGCGGCGTCCACCGTGCCGTCGCTCACCACCAGCTCGATCTTCACCTTGGGCAGAAAGTCCACCACGTACTCGGCGCCGCGGTACAGCTCGGTGTGGCCCTTCTGGCGGCCGAAACCCTTCACCTCGGTGACGGTCATGCCGGTCACGCCGATCTCCGACAGGGCCTCGCGCACCTCGTCCAGTTTGAACGGTTTGATGATGGCTTCGATTTTTTTCATCTTCACTCCTGAGGGGTAGTTTTTACAATTATTGCAGCCACGGCCGGTATTTGGAAGTGATCGGATAACGGCGGTCCTTGCCGAAGCCCCGGTGGGTCACCCGCACGCCCACGGGGGACTGGCGGCGCTTGTATTCATTGAGGTCGATGAGGCGCACCACGCGGCGCACGTCCGCCTCGGCGAAGCCCAGGGCGACGATCTCCTCGGGGCACTGGTCGTATTCGACGTAGGCTTCCATGATGGCGTCGAGGACCTCGTAAGGGGGCAAGGAATCCTGGTCGGTCTGGTTGGCGCGCAGCTCGGCGGAGGGCGCGCGGGTGATAATGCGCTCGGGGATAACCCGGCCAAGGCCGTTGCGGTAATGGGCCAGGCGATAGACCAGGGTCTTCGGCACGTCCTTCAGCACCGCGAAGCCTCCCGCCATGTCGCCATAAAGGGTGGAATAGCCCACCGCCATCTCGCTCTTGTTGCCCGTGGTCAGGACGATGGAGCCGTACTTGTTGGACAGGGCCATCAGCAGGGTGCCGCGGATGCGGGCCTGGAGGTTCTCCTCGGTGGTATCGAAGGGCAGGTCCTTGAACTCGTCCGCCAGGGTGTTGAGGAAAGCGTCGAACACCGGCTTGATGGGCATCTCGCTGTAGCGCACCCCCACGTTGCGGGCCATTTCCTCCGCGTCCTGGAGGCTCATGTCGGCGGTGAACTGGGACGGCATCATTACCGCCTGCACCCGCTCGGCGCCGAGGGCGTCCACCGCCACCGCCAGGGTGAGGGCCGAGTCGATGCCGCCGGAGAGGCCCAGCACCGCGCCGGGAAAGCCGTTCTTGTCGATGTAGTCCTTCACCCCCAGGCGCAGGGCACTGTACACCGCCGCCTCGATGGACGGCTCGGGGACGATTTCCCCCGCCTGCGGGGCGGCACCGTCCAGCTCGACGATGCGCAGCGCCTCCTCGAAGGCGGGCAACTGGTGCATCAGGCGCCCCTCGCCGTCCATGACGAAGGAAGCGCCGTCGAACACCAGTTCGTCCTGCCCCCCCACCAGGTTGACGTAGAGCACCGGCATGCCGGCGCACTCGCTGACCCGGTCGCGGATCACCTCGTAGCGGGAATGCTGCTTCAGCATGTGATAGGGGGAGGCATTCAGCACCAGCAGCGCCTCCGCCCCGGCCTCCCGGGCGAGGGTGGCCGCCCCCTCCTCCCAGATGTCGGCGCAGATATTGATGCCGAACTTGACCCCGTCCACCTCGAAGACGCAGGCCTGCGAGCCGGGAACGAAGTAGCGCACCTCGTCGAACACCGAATGGTTGGGCAGGCGGTGCTTGTGATAGGTGGCGACGATCTTGCCCTCGTGCAGCACCGAGGCGGCGTTGAAGCGTTCGTCCCCCACCTGGTGGGGATGGCCCACCACCAGATAGACGCCTTGTACCTCCTGCGCCATTTCCCGCAGGGTCGCTTCGCAGGCATGGAAAAAACCGCCCCGCAGGAGCAAATCCTCCGGCGGGTAGCCGGTGAGAGACAGTTCCGGCGTCACCACGATGCGCGCGCCCTCGGCACGGGCACGGCGGGCGGCGTCCAGCAGCTTGGCGGCATTGCCCTCCAGGTCGCCGACGGTGCAGTTGATCTGGGCGAGAGCGATTTTCATATCATTCGTCAGAAGGGCGGGCGTAGGGCCCCAAAAAACGGGTGCCGTTAAAATGGATCAGATGGGACGGCGCATCAGCCACCCACACCTCGGTTTCCCAAGCAATCTCTGGCACGTAACGGGCCATCAGGGAACGGTTCGGGAAAGCGGTAAGTATACCAAGCCCGACTTTGACTTGGCAAACAACCGCGCCAGTTCATCATGGCGCTTGCCGTCGACCGGGCCGTGGCTGGTAACGGCCTCTACCAGAAGCAGCCATTTCCGTTCTGGAAAATACAGCACCACATCGGGCATCTTGCCATGAGCATCGACTTGCACCCCCTGCTTAGCCAGCAGCGCCTCATCGAAATACCCCCATTTATCGCCGGTATCTCCCGCGTAAATCAGCTGGCCGCCGGGAACGAAGCGCGGGGCGAACTCGTCGATGATCGCCCGGATCAACTCGCTGTGCTTGCCGGCGCTCAGCCGCATTTCCTTGCCGGAAGCCAGGCAGACGGGAACCCGGTTCATGTCCCGCTCCCGCGCGTAGCGCGCGGACAAGGTCTGGCGTTGGGCAAGATAAGCCGCCAGATTCACCTTCCATCGACGGCTGCCGAAAGAACGCAGCACCGACAACAGCAACGGTTCGATCTGGTAAACAGCCTTCGGGCTATTCACCGGGCGAGATGGATTATCTGGATTGTAGAGTGCGATACCTGCATCCACGAACTGGTGCATTGTCTGGCGGCGCACGGTTTCCCGGGTATTGGGCGCGTAATCCTTGCCGTAGTGTTCCCGCGCCCAGTCCATGATCGGCGTGATGCCCAGCAACGGATTTTCCGCGCTGGACCATTTTTTCCCGGGAGTCAGATTCAGCAACGCCAGCAGGCAGAGAGCAGAACGCTCGTTTTGCTGGGCCTGGGGCATGTCCAGGGCTGCGAGGATGACGCGTGCATCGGCGATTTTTTTCTCCGCGCTCATGCTAGGCTTTCCAACTTCTCGTCGACCTGCTGCTGCGTCAAGGTGCCCTGCCCGGCACTCCAGCGGCCCAGCTCCATGAGCGTTTCCCGGGCCGGGTATTTCATCCGCCGCAAATCCGTCGCGTTCACCTGGGTATGGCCGCTGAAACGGCGGAAAAAAATATCCACGGCGGAGGTATTGAGATATATCGCCAGTCCCCTGGCCAACTCTTCCGGCAGGCCACTTTTGCCCGAATGAAAGACGTTCAGATGGTTCTCGAACCCCAGCCAAGCACTACCGAATACTGAAGGGGAAACCACGCTGGCCACAATGCGGCGCGATTCCTCCTTGGAAGACAGGCGCCGCACGACGGTATAGAAACCATTGGGATAAAGCCATTTCTCCGTGGCCGGATTGAACGCTAGGGCGTTGGGTTTTTTCAGCCGCGACGCCGGCCATTCCACCTTGCCGCCGACGAAATGACCGGGATAGAGCAAGGGAACGGTCCCTTCCCCGGGCATGTCGCGCAAGTGCTCCTTCAAACGGAAATCGACCACCGGGCCGGTGGAAACCTCGACTCCCAATTCTTCGAGGATATACCCGAAAGCGGATGGAAAGTCCGTGGTGC
Organism: Sulfuricellaceae bacterium; assembly: GCA_050177075.1. Classification (GTDB taxonomy): domain Bacteria; phylum Pseudomonadota; class Gammaproteobacteria; order Burkholderiales; family UBA9220; genus UBA2239. The sequence goes on from JBFXHL010000074.1 coordinate 5,195, forward strand.
CTATAGGCACATGAATCACCCGTTCCTCGTCACCGGGAAGCACTATGCCCTCGAAGGGTTGGTCGTGGGCGGCGTAATCGGCAAATCGGTCGTCGGTCGAGGTCGAAATGGTCACTGCGCCCTGAATTCCTCCTCGCTCCAGCAGTACGATCACGTTTTCCTGCAATACGTCGTCCTCCTTGAAGGCATTGGTTCGCGAAGCGAAAAGGTGGAGGTGCCGAATTGCCGCCCGTTCGAGAACGAACTTGCGGAAAGGACGGTAATATGGGCCATTGCAAAAGCTGCGGGGCAGAATAGCAACCACCTGCCCGCCCTCTTCCATCAGTGCCAGCGCTAACGCAACGAAAGCCGCATACAGATTGACCGCCTCAATGCCTACCTGCCGCAACAGCAGCCGATGACGGGAATGGCCGGAAATTTTTTTGTAAGGGGGATTGAGAATGGCGTGGGTATAGCGGTGGCCGGCAGAAAATTGCAGCGCGTTGACCCCGTACTCGATGAAGTCCTCACCAACCAAGTGGGACGTCACGCCCAAGCGATCACCGTAATCTGCCAACACCTGCGCCAGTAGAGGGGAAAGGGCGTCGTCAATTTCGCAGGCGGTCACATCCACGCTCTTGAAACCGAATCCACCCTCGGCCCATCGATCCAAGAAGGCGCCGGTCAGTGACCCCACGCCGGCGCCGGCGTCTAGAAGGGAAGCGTTTTCCCGGCCGTCGGCGGTGAAAAGCGAGGCCATGAAGCGTGCCACGGCCGCCGGCGTCAAGAACTGACCCAAGGCGGACTTGTGGGTGCGGCTGGTACGCCGGCCGATGTCCCTGCGGATTTGGTCGACCTGCTCTAGCATTCCCAACATTCTCTTCCCTCCGTCCGCCGTGGGAGCCGTTTATCGCTTCCGGGACATCGCCTCCGCCACCGCCTCGCCCAGCCCGGCGGGGGACTTGGCCACCACCACCCCGGCGGCTTCCAGGGCGGCGATCTTCTCCGCCGCCGTGCCCTTGCCCCCGGCGATGATGGCGCCGGCGTGGCCCATGCGCTTGCCCTTGGGTGCGGTCTGGCCGGCGATGTAGGCGGCCACGGGCTTGGTGACGTGGGATTTGATGTATTCCGCCGCCGCTTCCTCGCGGCTGCCGCCGATCTCGCCCACCATGATGATGGCTTCGGTTTCCGGGTCGGCCTGGAACATCTCCAGGCAGTCGATGAAATCCAGCCCCTTGATGGGGTCGCCGCCGATGCCCACGCACGTCGACTGGCCCAGGCCCAGCTTGGTGGTCTGGTACACGGCTTCGTAGGTCAGGGTGCCGGAGCGGGAGACGATGCCCACCTTGCCCTTCTTGTGGATGAAGCCGGGCATGATGCCGATCTTGCACTCGTCGGGGGTGATGACGCCGGGGCAGTTGGGGCCGATGAGCTTGGCGCCGTTGGCCTTGAGGGCCGCCTTGACGTTGAGCATGTCCAGGACGGGAATGCCCTCGGTGATGCAGACGATGATCTCGATGCCCGCGTCCGCCGCTTCCATGATGGAATCCGCGGCGTAGCCGGGGGGCACGTAGATGACGCTGGCGTTGGCGCCGGTTTCCTTCACCGCGTCGCGCACGGTGTTGAACACCGGCAGATTCAGGTGGGTCTGGCCGCCCTTGCCGGGGGTGACGCCGCCCACCATCCGGGTGCCGTAGGCCAGGGCCTGCTCGGAATGGAAAGTGCCCTGCTTGCCGGTGAACCCCTGGCACAGGACCTTGGTGTTCTTGTTGATCAGAATGCTCATGCAGCCTCCTTCACGGCAGCGACGGCGCGCTTGGCCGCATCGGTCAGATCGGCGGCGGAGATGACGCCCACGCCGGATTCGGCCAGCATCTTCTGCCCCTGTTCCACGTTGGTGCCCTCCAGGCGCACCACCACCGGCACTTTCACGCCCACTTCCTTCACCGCGGCGATGATACCCTCGGCGATGATGTCGCAGCGCATGATGCCGCCGAAGATGTTGACCAGGATGGCCTTCACGTTGGCGTCGGAGAGGATGATCTTGAACGCCTTGGCCACCGTCTCGGCGGTGGCGCCGCCGCCCACGTCGAGGAAGTTGGCCGGCTGGCCGCCGTGGAACTGGATCAGGTCCATGGTGGCCATGGCGAGACCGGCGCCGTTCACCATGCAGCCGATGTTGCCGGACAGGGCGATGTAGTTGAGGTCCGCTTCCTTGGCCGCCACTTCCTTGGGGTCGATCTGGGTCGCGTCGTTGAGGGCGGCGAGGTTCTTGCGGCGGTAGAGGGCGTTGTCGTCCACCGCCATCTTGCAGTCCAGGGCGACGATGCGGCCGTCGCTCAGAACGGCCAGGGGATTGATTTCCAGCAGGGAGAGGTCGTTCTCCGTGAACAGCTTGTACAGCCCCTTGGCCAGCTTGCCGAATTCGCCGATCTGGGCGCCTTCGAGGCCGAGGCCGAAGGCCAGGGCGCGGCACTGGAAGTCCTGGAGGCCCAGGAGGGGGTCGCAGAATTCCTTGAGAATCTTCTCCGGCGTGGCGGCGGCCACTTCCTCGATTTCCATGCCGCCGGCGCTGGAGGCCACCAGGGCCACCCGCTCGGACTCCCGGTCCACGGTGAGGGACAGGTAAAGCTCCCGGGCGATGGGCAGGGTTTCTTCCACCAGCACGGTGTTCACCCTCTGACCGTCGGGGGCGTTCTGGTAGGTCACCAAGGGCTTGCCCAGCAGGGCCTCGGCGGCGGCCTTGAGGTCGGCGGCGGATTTCACCAGTTTCACGCCGCCGGATTTGCCGCGGCCGCCGGCGTGGATCTGGGCCTTCACCACCCAGGCGCTGCCGCCCAGGGAGCCCGCGGCGCCTTCGGCCTGGACGACATCCGTCGCCGCCACGCCGCGGGGCGTGGGCACCCCGTAGGCTTGCAGCACTTGTTTGGCTTGATATTCGTGGAGATTCATGGATGGTCTTTCGAAGTTTTTCTGTGCGTCGCAAAGGGTTAATTTTGAAGCAAAACACTTTCCCGCGCCAGTCTATACTCCAGCCATGTCCCCCGCTTACGACTTTTTCGACCACGACGCGGACATCGGCATCGTCGGCCGCGGCACCACGCTGGAAGCCGCTTTCGAGGCGGCGGCCCAAGCCATGTTCTCCATCATGATCGACCCCGGCAAGCTGGGCCGCTCTTCCCACCTCGCTTTCGAGTTCGGGGAAAACGACGTGGAACTGGCCCTGGTCACCTGGCTCAACCGACTCCTGGCGGAGGCCCGCAGCCACAGCCTGATGCTGGGCGCTTTCAAACTTGTACGTAGCGGCGACCTGTGGCATGGCGAAGCCTGGGGAAGTCCCTGGAGCAAAGGAGCGGAAGGCGGGGTGGAGGTGAAAGGCGCCACCCTCACCATGCTCTCGGTGCGGGAATGCGATGGCGCGTGGGAAGCCCGCTGCGTCGTGGACGTGTGAGGAAAACGATATGGATCTCCATCGCCTGAAGCGAATCGACCCCTACTGCTGGGACCTTCCCCCGGGCGGCGAAAGTCGCGCCCCGGTGCGCCTCTACGGCAGCGAATCCCTGCTGGCCTCCATGGACGACAAGGTACTGGAACAAATCGCCAACGTCGCCCGCCTTCCCGGCCTGGTAGGCGCCGCCATGACCATGCCCGACGCCCACTGGGGCTACGGCTTTCCCATCGGCGGCGTGGCGGCCTTCGACGCGGAGGAAGGCGGCATCATCTCCGCCGGCGGTGTGGGCTTCGACATCTCCTGCGGCATCCGCTGCCTGCGTACCAACCTCGCCCTTGCCGACATCGCCCCCCATCTCCAGCGCCTGGCCGACCAGCTGTTCCGCGACATCCCCGCCGGGGTGGGAGAGGAAGGCGACATCCGCCTGAACGAGGACGAACTGGACCATGTCATGGGGCAAGGCGCGGGCTGGGCCCTGAAGCGGGGCTACGGCGAGGCGGAAGACCTGGACTATATCGAGGAACACGGCTGCGTCGCCGGCGCCGACCCGGCCCAGGTTTCCCCCCTGGCCAAGAAGCGCCAGCGGGGCGAGATGGGCACCCTGGGTTCCGGCAACCACTACCTGGAAGTGCAGGTGGTGGAGAAAATCCACGACCCCCTGGCGGCCGCGGCCTTCGGCCTCCACGAGGGGCAGGTGGTGGTATCCATCCACTGCGGCTCACGGGGCCTGGGCCATCAGATCGGCACCGACTACCTGGTGAGCCTGGCGAAGGCGGCTTCCCGCCTCGGCATCCACCTGCCGGACCGGGAATTGGCCTGCGCCCCCATCAAGTCGCCGCAAGGCCAGGCCTATCTGGGGGCGATGAACGCCGCCATCAACGTGGCCCTGGCCAACCGTCAGATACTCACCCACCTGACCCGGCAGGCCTTCGCCCGCGTCATTCCCGACAGCCGCCTGGAGACTCTTTACGACGTTTCCCACAACACCTGCAAAGTGGAAACCCACACTATCGGAGGAAAAAAACGCCGTCTCCACATCCACCGCAAGGGCGCCACCCGGGCCTTCCCCCCCGGCCACCCGAGCCTGCCGGCGCGCTACCGGGAAGCCGGCCAGCCGGTCATCATCGGCGGCAGCATGGGCACCGGCTCCTACGTGCTGGCCGGGCTGGCGGGGAATCCGGCCTACGCCTCCGCCAGCCACGGCGCCGGCCGAGCCATGAGCCGCAACCAGGCGCTGAAACGGTGGCACGGGAGGGAACTGATCGACGAACTGCAGCGGCGAGGCATCCTGATCCGCACCCGTTCCATGCGCGGCGCCGCGGAAGAGGCGCCCGGCGCCTACAAGGACGTGGATGAGGTGGCGGAGGCGACGGAAAAGGCCGGCCTGGCGAAGCGGGTGGCCTTCCTGCGGCCGAAGGCCTGTGTCAAGGGCTGACCCTGTTGTTGGCGGCGGGGGTTCTATGACACACTTGCCGCGACACACCCGAACATGCCCAACCATCACGGCGTCCTAGCTCCATGCAAAACGAAGAACGCCAGGCCCTGTCGCCGATCGTCCGCAACGCCGTCCTGCTCGCCCTGGCGTGGACCCTCCTGGTCGCCGCCTCCCTCGGCTGGAACATGGCCAACAAGCGCGGCGAGATTCTTCACCTGGCGCGCCACGAGGCCCTCACCAGCATCAACAAGGACATTTCCTTCCGCTACTGGGTGGCTGCCCACGGCGGCGTTTATGTGCCGCCGGACGCGCAAACCCCGCCCAATCCCTACCTCAAGGCCCAGGAACGGGATGTGGTCACGACCTCGGGCAAGGCCCTCACCCTGATGAACCCGGCCTACGTCACGCGCCAGATTCACGAAAACTATTCCTCCCGCTTCGGCATCGAGGGCCACATGACCAGCCTGAAACCAGTCAACCCCCGCAATGCCCCGCAAAACGAGTGGGAAATCCAGGCCCTCCATTCCTTCGAGCGGGGCGCCAAAGAAGCCGTGAACACCTTTGAGAGCGGGGGGGAACGCTACATGCGGGTCATGGTCCCGCTGGTGGCGGAAAAACCCTGCCTCAAATGCCATGCCGAGCAGGGCTACAAGGAGGGCGACATCCGCGGCGGCCTCGCCGCCACCGTGGCCCTGAGCCCCTATTTTTCCGCCGGCCGCCCATACCTGGCCATGGAGCTGTCCCACGGCGGCATCTGGGCGGTCGGGCTGCTTGCCATCGGGCTGTTCACGCGGCGCACCCTGTGCCGCACCCGCCAGCGGCTGGCGGCGGAACGGGAACTGGCCGAGAGCTACAAGCTGCTCCAGACCATCACCGACCTCGCCACCGAGTGGGCTTATTGGCGCAACCCGGATGGCGGCTTCCGCTACGTCTCCCCCGCCTCGACCCGGGTCACCGGCTACAGCCCCGAGGAGCTCTACGCCGCCCCGCAGCTGCTGCTGGAAATGGTGGTGCCGGAGGACCGGGAGCGCTGGCTGCACCACGTCCACCAGGCCGATGCCGACGGTTGGCCGATGCCGATGGAATTGCGCATCCTGACCAAGGACGGCGAGCTGCGCTGGATCAGCCACGTCTGCCGCCCCATCTACGACGAAGACGGACGTTTCCTCGGCGTGCGGGGCAGCCACAACGACATCACCGACCGGCACGACCGGGAGCAGATCATGATCCAGCAGTCGCGCCTTGCCGCCATGGGCGAAATGATCGGCAACATCGCCCACCAGTGGCGGCAGCCCCTCAACGCGCTGGAAATCCTTCTCGCCAACCTGAAGGACGCCTTCGAGTACCACGAACTGGACCAGGAAGCCATCGACCACACCGTCCTCGACGGCCACCACATCATCCAGCGGATGTCGGCCACCATCGACGATTTCCGCAACTTCTTCAAGCCCAACAAGGAAAAGGCGCGCTTCAATCCCCGGCAGACGCTGGACGACACGGTATCCATTCTGAAGGCCGGCCTGCGCAACAATGGCATCACCCTGCACATCGAGGGCGACGACGAGCTTGCCTGCTACGGCTACCCCAACGAATACGCCCAGGTGCTGCTCAATTTGCTGACCAACGCCAAGGACGCCATCGTCGCACGCAAGGTTCCCGACGGGACCATCCGGCTTTCCCTCACCAGGCAGGACGGCCAGGCCGTGCTGACGGTCCGTGATAACGGGGGCGGCATCCCCGAGGATATCCTGGACAAGATTTTCGAGCCCTACTTCACCACCAAGGAAAAAGGCACGGGCATCGGCCTCTACATGTCGAAAACCATCATCGAGAACAGCATGGGCGGCCAAATCGCGGCACGCAATGTGGCCGGCGGGGCGGAGTTCACCGTCCGGGTGCCCTTGGACGGAGAGGACGGGGGAAACGCCCCCTTGGCGTCATAAAACTTTCATTTTACGGCGCCCCCTCTATTTGCTACCATTCGCGCCGTCTTTCCCTCCCCCGAAACGCCAAGAAAAACATGGACTCCGCGCCCCGCCGCCGCCCACGCCTGCACCCCGCCCTCCTCCTCGCCCTGCCCCTCGCCGGAATGACCCTTTCCCTCCCCGCCCGCGCCGAATCGCCGGAGTGGCAAGATTGGGACATCAAGGTCCAAAGTACCTACATCTGGCAGCGGAAGGCGGCGTTCCCCGCGGCCTATTCCGGCCAGAACAGCCTGACGAACGACAGGGAGTTGAGCTACACCTTCACCGCCACACCCCATATCGGCTTCCGCCCCTGGAGAGGAGGGGAGCTCTATTTCGACCCCGAAGTCACCCAGGGAGTCCCCTTTTCCGGCCTGACCGGTCTGGGAGGCTTCACCAACGGCGAAGTCACCCGCACCGCCGGCACCAATCCCAAGGTCTATCGGCAACGGCTTTTCCTGCGTCAGACCTGGAACCTGGGTGGCGGCACGGAAAAAATCGACTCCGATTTCAACCAGCTGGCGGGACCGGTGGACAAGAACCGCTTCGTCCTCACCGTGGGCAATTTCTCCACCCTCGACGTGTTCGACGACAACGCCTACGCCAAGGACCCCC
>JBFXHL010000075.1:0-12590 GCA_050177075.1 Sulfuricellaceae bacterium
ATGCAACAAAGAGGTCATAATATGGCAACCGGTTCATTATGATTTGAAAAAACGGAGACATTCCATGGCAGCCACCGTATTGGTTGTGGAAGACGAACCGGCGATTCAGGAGCTGATCGCCCTCAAATTGCGCCAGGCCGGCCACCGCACCCAGCGGGCCCTGTCCGCCGAGGAGGCGCGCAATCTGATTCGCGACAGCCAGCCGGACCTGATCCTGCTCGACTGGATGCTGCCGGGGCAGAGCGGCATTGAGTTCGCCCGCAAGCTGAAGGCCGATGCGGCCACCAAGGCCATTCCCATCATCATGCTTACCGCCCGGGGGGAGGAGGAGGACCGCGTGCTGGGCCTGGAGACCGGCGCCGACGACTATATCACCAAGCCTTTCTCCACCCGGGAGCTGACCGCCCGCATCAAGGCCGTGCTGCGCCGCCGGGCGCCGCAGATGACCGAGGACGTGGTGGAGGCGGGGGGGCTGCGCCTGGACCCGGTCACCCACCGCGTCAGCGGCAACGGTGTCTCCCTCGAGATGGGGCCCACCGAGTTCCGCCTCCTGCATTTCCTCATGACCCACCCGGAACGGGTCCATTCCCGCTCCCAGCTGCTCGACCAGGTCTGGGGCAGCCACGTTTTCGTCGAGGATCGCACCGTGGACGTGCATATCCGCCGCCTGCGCAGCGCCCTCGAGGCTACCGGCCACGACGGCCTGGTACAGACCGTGCGCGGGTCGGGCTACCGCTTTTCCGTCGACGCCTGATATTCCCTTGATGTGCGATAATCCCCCGCCTACGAGGGTAGGAAGGGTAGTGTGATCGGATTCTGGTGGAAACCGCTGTTGACGCTCGGCGCCGCCGCTTTATTGGCAACGGTGCTGGGGCTGGTTTTCGGCCCCCTGGCGGCGGCATCGTTGTTCGGCCTTTCGCTGCTGGTCCTGTACCTGGTCCAGTTGTGGAACCTGCGCGCTCTCGACCGCTGGCTGCGCAAGCCCGAGGAGGAAACCCTTCCCGACGGCATCGGCCTGTGGGAAGAGGTGTTCGCCAACCTCTACCGTCTTCTCAAGCTCCAGAGCCGCAGCCAGCAGCAGCTGGTGTCCGCCCTGGAGCGGCTGCAGAACGCCGCCCGCGCCATCCCCGACGGCGTCGTGGTGCTCAACGACCAGGACCAGATCGACTGGTGCAACCCGGTGGCGGAGCGCCACTTCGACCTCGACCTGGCCCGGGACCGGGGCCGCCAGATCACCTACCTCATGCGCCAGCCGGCCTTCGTGGCCTACCTGACCGCCCATTCCCACAGCGAGCCCCTGGTGATGAAATGCCCCCGCAACCGGGACAACACCCTCTCGGTGCAGCTGGTGCCCTTCGGCAACGACCAGAAACTGCTGATTTCCCGCGATATCACCCAGCTGGAACGGGTGGAGACCATGCGCCGGGACTTCATCGCCAACGTTTCCCACGAACTACGCACCCCCCTCACTGTGGTGGGGGGCTTCCTCGAAACCATGATCGACGTCGGCGAGATGGACGAGGAGCAGCGGCGGGACTACTTCCGCCTGATGCAGGATCAGACCCGGCGCATGCAGCGATTGGTGGAGGACCTGCTCACCCTGTCGCGCCTCGAAGGGCCCCAGACCACCCTGGTCGAGGAACATGTGGACATGCCCCGCCTGATGCAGCTGCTGCACTCCGAAGCCGTGTCCCTCAGCGGCGGCCGCCACCGGGTAACGCTGGAGGCGGTGGCGCCCCAGGGGCTGATGGGTAGCGAGAGCGAGTTGCACAGCGCCTTCGGCAACCTGATCAGCAACGCCATCCGCTATACCCCGGAGGGCGGAGAGATCGTCCTGCGCTGGGAGATTCGAAATGGCGAGGGGGTGTTCAGCGTCCGGGATACCGGCGAGGGCATCGAGCACCAGCACATTCCCCGCCTCACCGAGCGCTTCTACCGGGTGGACCGCAGCCGTTCCCGGGAGACCGGCGGCACCGGACTCGGCCTGTCCATCGTCAAGCACGTTCTCACCCGCCACCAGGGCAAGCTGGAAATCGACAGCGAACCGGGCAAGGGCAGCACCTTCCGCGCCGTCCTGCCAGCCCGACGGCTGGCTGCCGCCTCCTAGGCCTTGGGCGGCGCCGTCTCGACGGCGAAACCGACCCGGTCGAAATCCCCCCCTTTCTCCAGCAAGTGGAGCAGGCGGAGGGTCTGGCTGCCGTCGGGGCTGGTCATGGTCACCAGGCCGTCAGCCCGATAGAGCCCTGTCGGCACCACCAGGGACGGCGGCTCCTTCAGGGCGGCCACCCCGGGCAGCAGGAAGGCCGGTTCGGTCCGGGAGGCGGGTTGGCCGGGGCGTTCGTTGCGGGGGGCGCTGATGTTGACGGGGACGGGAATGCCGGGCAGGAGGGTGATTCCCATCTGCAGGCTGTTTTCCGCATCGAAGGTGAGCCAGCGGATGCGACCGAGGACGAAATGGTCGCTGTCGAAGGGCTTGATCGCCAACAGCTGGTAGTGGAGGATCGGCGCTCCCTTGCCCGGCAACCGCTCCAGGCCGAAGCCCTGGGCGCTCTCGTCGCGGATATCCCACACCTCCACGGGAAACTCCCCCTCTTGGACTTCGACCGCCTCGGGCGCCCGGCTGGAAGCCTGGCCGAAGAGACGCAAATCCTCCAGTTCCCGCACGCCGTAGAAGTGCCCTTCCTTGGGCGCGGCGAAGGGGTGGCCGGCAAGATGGAAGAAAATGGTGGCGAAGCCGTAGCAGACTTCCGCCTTGGGCACGCCCTTGCGCCGCTGCATGGCGCGGCGCGGGCGGCCCTTGCACCAGAGCTGGAAGAGGGAAGAGAGCAAGGCCTCGCAGGCGGGCTGGGCGCAGTCTTCGCTCAGGCCCACTTCCTGGGGCTTGTTGCCTTTCTGCAGCCACTGGATGCGTTTCAGCAGCGAGGCGCCGAGGCGGTGGGTGTCCAGGTAGCGGGGGGCGGTGGCGTTGGCCGCCAGGTAAGCCGGCGGGGTGTTGCCGTGGAGGTCGACCCCGATGCGGACCGGGAGGGAATTGTCGGGGGGCTGGGGCAGCAGGGCGCAGCGCGCTCCCCATTTGTCCAGCAGTTCCGTCACCAGGGCCAGTTGCTTGGGGGTAAGCTGGTACGGGTTGGCCAGGTGGGTGAGCAGGGCCTGGGCATAGGTGGCGCTGCAGGTGGTGGCATTGAGGTAGGCGTTGAGCCGGTCCTTCAGCGGCTGGGACTCCAAGCCGGCGGCCTCGGCGGCGGCGTAGAGGGCATGCAGTTGCCCCCACAATTCGGCGGGCAACTGGCGGTAGGCGCGGTAGTGCTCCATCATGCGCTGGCTGACGTAGCGCAGGCAGCGTTGGAAAATCAGCGCCCGGTGTTCGGCCAGCTCGGGATGGTCGGCAAGGCCGAGGCAATGGCGGTAGCCGTTCTCCATTCCCAGCCACAGATCTTGAACGTCGTCCCAGGCGGCCTGGTCGGCGTGGCCGAAGGGTACGGGCTTGGCCTGGTAACGCTTGGCCATTTCCCCCTGCAGGAAGGCCACCGGTTCCCGCAGCATTTCGAGGATCTTCAGCCGCTCAAGGGGGGAGATTCCCTGTCCGTTGCGTTGCAGCAGGGTGAGCTGGGTGAAGATTTCGGTGTGGGACAGGGTGACGTTGGTGAGGGGAAGCCCCCGCAGCCAACTGCGGCAGCCCAGGGCATCGCTGAACCTGAGCCCGGGCCTGGAGTGGGTGGGTTGCTCGTCGGCCATGGTCACGCCAGGGGGGCAAGCCGTTCCGCCAGGAGGGCGTCCAGCCTCGCCGTCTCCCGGGGGGGGGAAGCGGGGCGCCGGGGCTCCCCCCAGATCGGGTTGGGAAAGTGGCGGTCGTCGCGGAAGCGGGGGATCACGTGCCAGTGCAGGTGGGGAACCACGTTGCCGAGGCTGGCCAGGTTGATCTTGTCGGGGGAGAGGGCGTCCCGCACCGCCTGTTCTACCGTGAGCACCACGTCCATCAGGTAGCGGCGGTCGTCGGGGGGCAGGTCGGTCATTTCGGCGACGTGGGCGTTCCATACCACCCGGCAGAAGCCCGGATAGTCGGTATCCGCCACGCGGATCACGCGGCAGCGCGCGCATGTCCAAACGAGCTCCCCGCCGGCTCGGTCGCAGTGGTCGCAAGTCATTGTTTTTCCCATCCTCCAGCTTTCATTGTAAGTGCCTCTTTCCCCAGGGAGCAACCTAGAATGTAGAAGTAAACGTTGGCTCCCGCGCCGGCGGCGGTATCATAGAAACCCTGTTCTGTGGAGGAAATAATGACGGCCGAGAGGATGCGCTATTGCGGTACCGTGGAGGATGCGCGGGCCGTCCTGCGGGAATGGTCGGCGTTTTTCCCGCCGGGGGGCGTGCTGGCCCTTTTGCCCGAGGGGGAAAAGGAGAGTCTTCCCCTTCTTCGGGCGGCGTGCCGGGAGTGCGGTGCTCCCCTGGTGGGAGGAATATTCCCGGCCCTGGTCATGGCCGGTGAATTCACCGACCGGGGGGTGTGGCTGCTGCGGCTGGATGCCATGCCTTTCTGGGCGCTGTTGCCCGGCCTCGGCGAGGGAGACGAGGCGGCAGACCGTATCGCCGCCGCCGTGGGCGACCGCCTGCAAGGGGAGGCCACGCTGTTGCTGCTTTTCGACGCCATGGTGCCCAACATCGCCACCATTCTCGACGGCCTCTATCTCCGGCTCGCGGACCGGGTGCGCTACATGGGGGCCAACGCAGGCAGTGAAAGCTTCCAGCCCATGCCCTGCCTGTTCGACGGCGAATCCCTGGTCCAGGATGGGGTCCTCCTGCTATTGCTGCCCAACCACCCGGGCGCCATTCTCGAGCACGGCTACCGGGCGCCGGAGCAGATGACCGTCGCCACCGCCACCGAGGGCAACCGTATCCGCACCATCGATTGGCGGCCGGCTTTCGAGGTCTACCGGGAAATCGTCCGCACCCAGTACGGCGTGGAGGTGAACCGGGAAAATTTTTACCAGTACGCCATCCATTTTCCCTTCGGCATCGTGCGCGCCAACGACGAGATCATCGTGCGCATTCCTGTCGCCCTGGAGGAGGATGGTTCCCTGTTTTGCGTCGGCGAGGTGCCTCCCAACGCCATGCTGACCCTGCTCCAGGCGCCGGAGGTGGATTCCCGCAGCACGGTGAATAAACTGGCGGCCGGTCTCGAGGCGCTCAACGGCCCCATGGCGGGCCGCGAGCTGCTGACCTTCTACTGCGCGGGGCGGCGCCTGCACATCGGCGACGCGGCGCAAGGCGAGCTCAAGGAACTGGAAAGCCTCAGCGGCGTCGCCGCCATGGCCGGCGCCCTGTCCCTGGGGGAAATCGGCAGCTCCACCCAGTGGGGCTATCCCCTGTTCCATAACGCCACCCTCGTCTGCTGTGCCTGGGGAGCCCGATGAACCGCGAACGCATCCTGGCGGTCCTGTATGACCTGGCGATGGTCGTCGGCGGCGAGGTCCGGCTCAAGCCCCTGCTGACCCGGACCCTGCAGCGTCTCCTCTATCACACCTCCTTCCCGGCCGGGGCGGTGTTTCTCGATTTGCCCCAGGGGAACGGCATGCTGGAGGCGCGCCTGGAGCTGGCGGTGGGGGATTTTGACCTGGCCCGGCACGGCGGCAGCCCGCTGCGCCTTCCGGCGACCTTGCTGAACGGGCCGGCGGCCCTGGTGGAAGACGCTGGGCTGATCGACGCCCTGCCCTGCGCCCATGGTCGTTACAAAGTCTGCCTGCGCCTGCCGATGGACGGGCGTGGCGTGGTGCTGCTGTTCTCCCCCGTCCTGCCCGACACCCAGTTGCCGCTGACCGAGGTATTCCAGCCGGTGATGGCCAACCTGGCCAAGGCGGTCATGCTGTGCCGCCACAACGAGGCCTACACCCAATCCATCCTGTCCGACCGGGACCAAGCCCTGGCCGGGCTGGAACGCTTTCGCGCCGCGCTCGATGCCTCTTCCGACGGCGCTTTTCTGGTGGACCCCATCGCCATGCGCTTCGTCGATGCCAACCGGACGGCCGAAATCCTCACCGGTTACAGCCGGGAAGAATTGCTCGGGCGGCGCCCGGAGAATCTGGTGTTCGAAGGGGACTCCCGCCGACTGGCCGGCCTGTTCGTCGAAATGGTCGGAGGGCGGCAGGAGGCGGAGCTGGACACCTTCCTCCTGCGGCGGGACGGCAGCCGCATGCCGGTGGACGTGCGCCTCAATCTTTTCGCCTCCTCCCGCGGCGAGTGGCTGGTGATCGCCGTGGTGCGGGACGTCACCGAGCGCAAGCGGGCGGAAACGGCCCTGCGCAAGGTCAACCGTACCCTGCGTACCCTCAGCGCGGGCAACCTGACCCTGATCCATGCCACCGACGAAAGTCAGTTGCTGGGGGACGTGTGCCAGGTCATCACCGGCATCGGCGGCTATCCCCTGGCCTGGGTCGGGCTGCTGGACAGCGACAAGGGCTTGGTGCTCCGGGCCCAGGCAGGTCTGTCGCGGGACGTGCCCGTGGCGGAGCTGACGTCGAGTTGCCGTACCGGCGGCGGGGAAGTCTGCCCCTGCGGTCAGACCTTGCTGGACGGGGAGCTGCGGGTGGTGCGCAAGCTTCCGGAGGCTTGCTGCGGCGGCGCCCGGTGGCAGGAAGAGGCTATCCGGCGAGGGTTTTCCTCCTACATCGTGCTGCCCCTCCATGTTCAAGGCGAGATGCTCGGCGTGCTGAACATCTATTCCGCCGAGGCCAGGGCCTTCGACGACGAAGAGGTGCGGCTGCTGTCGGAAATGGCCGCCGATCTGGCCTTCGGCATCGTCACCCTGCGCACCCGCAAGCAGCGGGACGCCTCGGAGGAGGCCTCCCGGCGGTACCTGGCGCAACTGCAAAAAACCCTGGAGCAGGCGGTGGCCGCCATCGCCCTCACCATCGAAAAGCGCGATCCCTACACCGCCGGCCATCAGCGCCGCACCGCCCTCCTGGCGGTGGCCATCGCCAAGCTTCTCGGCCTGCCGCCGAAACAACAGGAGGGGTTGTACTTCGGCGGCCTGGTGCACGACATCGGCAAGATCAACGTGCCGGTGGAGATACTCAACCGGCCGGGGCGCATTTCGGAGCTGGAATATCAGATCATCAAATCCCACCCGGAGGTGGGCTACGAGATCATGAAGGACATCGAGTTCCCCTGGCCCGTGGCGCAGATGATCCGCCAGCACCACGAGCGCCTGGACGGGTCCGGGTATCCCCTCGGCCTGAAGGGCGACGCCATCCTGCTGGAGGCCCGCATCCTGTCGGTGGCCGACGTGGTGGAAGCCATCGCCTCCCACCGCCCCTATCGGCCAGGGCTGGGGGTCGACGTCGCCCTGGAGGAGATCATCAGCCACCGTGGCGTCTTTTTTGACGAGGCCGTGGTGGACGCCTGCGTGCGGCTGTTCCGCGAACAGGGCTACCGTTTCGAGGCCTGAGTCAGGCGGCGAAGAGGGCCGAGTTGTCGGTGAAAATCAGGTACTGCCGAATCAGGCCGCTGTCGGTAAGGTAGAGCACGTTGGAAAAGGGCGCTTCCAGCGCCGATCCGTCAAGGCGGGTATAGCGCACCATGCCGTGGCAGACCAGGCCGGCCTCCACCGGCCACCAGTCGATCAGGCGGTGGGACAGGTCGCCCACGGCGCCGAAGAAACCCGCCACCGCCTCAGCGATGGCCTCCCGCCCGACGACGGGGGCCCCGCCGCCGAAGCGGAAGAAGCAATCCGGGGCGAGAAAGCGGGCAAATTCGACCACATCCTTGCGGTCGATGGCGGTGAAAAGCGCTTCGAGATTCGGTCTATCGGGCATCGCAAATCCCTCCATGGGGTGGTGGCTTTATTTCGGCGGCAACGGCGACTAAGCTGAAGGCGGACACTTTAAAATCTCTGAAAGGACGGCTTTATGAAACCGAGGCATTGGGCTGCAGTGGCGGCATTTCTTCTGACTTTCTTCCAGGTTCCCGCTTTTGCCGGGGAAGGCGAAAAGCTGGTGCGCCAATTCTGGAACGACATGGCGACGCAGAATATCGCCGCCATCGAAAAATACCTGGCACCGGGCTTCCAATCCATTCACCAGGACGGGGCGCGGGACCGGGCGGGCGAAATCACCCTGCTCAAGGGGCTGAATATGAAGAAGTATTCCCTGAGCGACTTCAAGGAGACGGAAAACGGCCCTGTCGTTATCGTCACCTACTTCGCGTCCACCCACGAAACCATCGGTGGCAAAGAGCTGTCGTCCAAGCCCGCGCCGCGCATGAGCGCCTGGCTGAAAACCGGCCAGGGTTGGCAACTGATCATGCATGCAAACCTTAACCCATTGAAATGACCGTTGACCGGGCCAGAGCCCGGTCTCCCCGCACTTAGAGCAGCACCCGCTCGATGCCCCCGGCATTGACCTGGGCAAGGTACTGCTCCATCCAGTCCTCGCCCAAGAGGTGGCGGGCCATTTCCACCACCACGTAGTCGGCGTCCATGCCGGTGTCGTCCTGGTAGCGCCACAGGCCTTGGAGGCAGGAGGGGCAGGAGGTGAGGATTTTGGCGTCCCGGTGTTTGGCGTGGTCGCCCAGATCGTGGCGGATTTCCTCCAGCTTGCGGAAGCGCACCTGGGCCGCCACGTCGGGGCGGGACACGGCCAGGGTGCCAGCCTCGCCGCAGCAGCGGTCGTTGAGCTTCACCTCGGTGCCCATCAGCTGATTCACCACCTTGATCGGGCTGTGGGTCTTCATGGGGGTGTGGCAGGGATCGTGGTAAAGGTAGGTCTTGCCTTCCAGTCCGTCCAGTTTGTACCCCTTTTCCATGAGGTATTCGTGAATGTCCAGCAGGCGGCAGCCGGGGAAGATCTTGTCGAACTGGTATTTCAGCAGCTGGTCCATGCAGGTACCGCAGGACACGATCACCGTCTTGATGTCCAGGTAGTTGAGGGTGTTGGCGACGCGGTGGAACAGCACCCGGTTGGCGGTGGTGATTTCCTGGCCCTGGTCCTCGTGGCCCGCCGAGGTTTGCGGGTAACCGCAGCAGAGGTAGCCGGGGGGCAGCACGGTGACGGCCCCGGCGTGGAACAGCATGGCCTGGGTGGCGAGCCCCACTTGGCTGAAGAGGCGCTCGGAGCCGCAGCCGGGGAAGTAGAACACGGCGTCGGCGTCCTCCCCCGCCTTTTTCGGGTCCCGCAGGACGGGGATGAGGGTTTTGTCCTCGATGCCGAGGAGGGCGCGGCTGGTCTTGCTTGGCAGGTGGGGCGGCATGGGCTTGCCCAACCACTGGATGACCTGCTCTTTCGCCGCCGGCTTGCCGACGGTGAGGTGGGGGTGCTGGACGGATTTCAGCAGCCCCATGCGCTTGGCCAGCTGGTACCCCAGGCGCTGGGCCTTGTAGCCCCATTCGATCATGCCGGTGCGGATGGCCTTGATGGCGCGGGGGTCGGTGGCGCCGAGGAAGGCCATGGCCGCGGCGGTGCCGGGGTTGAATTTCTTCTTGCCCTGCTTGCGCAGGAAGTTGCGCATGGCGACGGAGACGTCGCCGAAGTCGATGTCCACCGGGCAGGGCTTGAGGCAGCGGTGGCAGACGGTGCAGTGCTCGCCCACGTCGCTGAACTCGTCGAAGTGCTTGAGGGAGACGCCGCGCCGGGTCTGCTCTTCGTAGAGGAAGGCCTCGATCAGGAGGGAGGTGGCGAGAATCTTGTTGCGCGGGCTGTAGAGCAGGTTGGCCCGGGGCACGTGGGTGCTGCACACGGGCTTGCATTTGCCGCAGCGCAGGCAGTCCTTGATCATGTCGGCGATGCCGCCGATCTCGGACTGCTCCATGATCAGGCTTTCCGTTTCCAGCAGGCTGAAGGACGGGGTGTAGGCGTTGCGCAGGTCGGCGCCGGGCAGCAACTTGCCCCGGTTGAAGTGGCCCAGGGGGTCGACGCGGCCCTTGTAGGCGACGAAATCGGCCAGATGCTCGGGCTGGAGGAATTCCAGCTTGGTCAGGCCGATGCCGTGCTCGCCGGAGATGACCCCGCCCAGTTCCTGGGCCAGGCGCATGATGCGCTCCACGGCGCCGTTGGCCTCCTGGAGCATGGCGTAGTCGTCGGAGTTGACGGGGATGTTGGTGTGCACGTTGCCGTCGCCGGCGTGCATGTGCAGGGCGACGAAGACCCGGCTTTTCAGCACCTGCTGGTGGATGGCGTCGCAACGCTCCAGGATGGGCTGGTATTCCCGGCCGGAGAAAATGTCCTGGAGGGGGCGGCGCACCTCGGCCTTCCACGATACCCGCAGGGAGTGGTCCTGGAGGGAGCGGAAGACGGTGGCGTCGTTGTGGGGAGCGTCGAGGCTTTCCAGCCACGCCTTCCAACGCTGGCGGGTGTCCCGCACCAGCTTCTGGGCCAGTTCCCGCCGCGAGGCCAGCAATTCCAGGTCGGGGAGGGCCTCCTCCTCGTTCTTGGCCAGGGGCAGGTCCCCGCCGAGGAAATCCTCCAGGGCGTCGAGCAGCTTGAGCTTGTTCTTGATGGACAGCTCGATGTTGATGCGTTCGACGCCGTCGGAGTAGTCCCCCAGGCGCTCCAGGGGGATCACCACGTCCTCGTTGACCTTGAAGGCGTTGGTGTGGGCGGCGATGGCGGCGGTGCGCGCCCGGTCGGCCCAGAATTTCTTCCGCGTTTCGGCGCTGACGGCGATAAAGCCCTCGCCGTGGCGGGCGTTGGCCAAGCGCACCACGTGGGAGGCGGCTTCGCCGGCGGCGGCTTCGTCGTCGGCCACCACGTCGGCCACCAGCACCATTTTCGGCCGCTCGGCCCGCTTGGCCTTGGTGGCGTAGCCCACCGCCTTCAGGTAGCGCTCGTCCAGGTGCTCCAAGCCGGCGAGCTGGGCGGCGGGGTGGCGGTCGAGGTAGTTCTTGATTTCCACGATGGCGGGCACCGCCTCGGCCACGGTGCCGAAGAATTCCAGGCACACGGTACGGGTGTGGGCGGGCATGCGGTGGACGATGAAACGGGCCGAGGTGATGATGCCGTCGCAGCCTTCCTTCTGGATGCCCGGCAGGCCGGCGAGGAATTTGTCGGTCACGTCCTTGCCCAGCCCCGCCTTGCGGAAGCGGCTGCCGGGAATTTCGAGGATTTCCGGCTCGCCTTTCACCGTCTTGCCGTCCCGCTTGTAGCGGGTGATGCGGAAGCGGGCCAGGTCCACGTCATGAATCTTGCCGAGGTTGTGGTCGAGGCGCTCCACTTCCAGCCAATCGGCGTCCGGCGTCACCATGCGCCAGGAGGCCAGGTTGTCGAGGGCGGTGCCCCACAGCACGGCCTTCTTGCCGCCGGCGTTCATGGCGATGTTGCCGCCGATGCAGGACGCGTCCGCCGAGGTGGGGTCGACGGCGAAGACGTAGCCCGCCTCCTCGGCGGCCTCCATCACCCGCCGGGTGACCACGCCGGCGCCGCAGTGGATGGTGGGAACGGGGTGGTCCACCCCGGGCAGGGCAACCAGCTCGACGCCATTGTGGCGGTCCAGCTTTTCCGTGTTGATGACCGCCGACTGACGGTCCAGGGGAATGGCGCCGCCGGTATAGCCGGTGCCGCCGCCCCGGGGGATGAGGGTCAGCCCCAGTTCGATGCAGGTGGCGACGATGCCCGCCACTTCCTTCTCCGCGTCCGGGGTGACGACGACGAAGGGGTATTCCACCCGCCAGTCGGTGGCGTCGGTGACGTGGGAGACCCGGCTCATGCCGTCGAACAAAATATTGTCGCGGCGAGTGCGGTGGGACAGCTTCTTCAGGGCCTGGCGCCGCAGCTCGGCGACCCGGGCGAATTCGGCCTCGAACTCGTCCACCGCCCGGCGGGCGGCGTCCAGCAGCATGCCGACGCGCTCGTTGCCCTGGCGGCGCTCGGCGATGGCGTCCAGGCGGTGGCGCAGGGCGCCGATGAGGGCGGCGCGGCGGTCCGGATTGGTGAGAAGGTCGTCCTGCAGGTAGGGATTGCGGCTGACCACCCAGATGTCCCCCAGCACCTCGAACAGCATCCGCGCCGAGCGGCCGGTCTTGCGCTCGCCGCGCAGCTCGTTCAACACTTCCCACATCTCCGCGCCGAGGAAGCGGATGACGATCTCCCGGTCGGAGAAGGAGGTGTAGTTGTAAGGGATTTCGCGGAGGCGGGCGGTCATGGCGGAAAATCCAACACTCTTTAGGGCGCGGCGGGGGCCGCATTTGCGTATTTTATCTTATAACGCAGCCTGGGCCACCACCAGGTAACGGGCGAGCTTGCCGATGCCCATGAACAGGGCCGCCAGCCAGGGATTCAGGCGCAGCCAGCCCCCCGCCACGCAGAGGGCGTCGCCGACCACGGGGGCCCAGGCCAGCAGCAGGGCCGGGCTGCCGTGCTTGGCGATCCAGGCTGTTCCCTTGCCGGACGGGGCGTTGGGCAGGAAGCGGCCGAGAAGGTAGGACGTCATGCCGCCGAGCGTGTTGCCGAGGGTGGCGAGGCCCAGGGCGGGCCAATAGAGTTCCGGCTTGAATTTCAGCAGGGCGAACAGGGCCGCTTCGGAGCCGCCGGGGAGCAGGGTGGCGGCAAGGACCCCGGAGAGGAAAATGGCGGTCAATCCGGTGTCGCCGACGGTCCAGGTTTCCAACA
>JBFXHL010000076.1:0-12233 GCA_050177075.1 Sulfuricellaceae bacterium
CTGGTTGTCGGAGGCGGTTTCCTCCGCCAGGCGCAGGCCTTCCTCCACGCCCTCCATGCCGTTTTCCATGATGGCGACCGCTTCCCGCGCTTCGCCCTGGACCCCTTCGATCATGCGGCGGATGTCCGCCGTGGCCTGGGTGGTGCGCTCCGCCAGCTTGCGCACTTCGTCCGCCACCACCGAGAAGCCCCGCCCCTGCTCCCCGGCCCGGGCCGCCTAGATGGCGGCGTTGAGGGCGAGGAGGTTGGTCTGGCTGGCGATTTCGTTGATGACGTCGACGATTTTGCCGATCTCCTCGGTGCGCTGGTTGAGGCTGAGAATGGTGTTGGCCGAGCTCTCGATGGTCTGGCGGATGCCGCTGGTGTGGCGCTTCACCACCTGGAACTGGGCGCGGGTGTTGTCCACCGCCGCCGCCATGGCCTGGCGCATGTCCTCGGCCCGGCTCGCGGCCTGGTTGATCTCCTCGATCTGCGCTTCCATGGATTGGCGCATGGCGCGGATGGCGTCGAGCACTTCCTCCGAGGTGCGTACCGCCTCCCGGTTCTTCTTCAGCATGGAGACGTTGGTTTCCCGCACCTCGCCGGAGGCCTCGATGACTTGGCCGACGATGCCGTCCAGGTTGTCGATGAAGCTGTTGATCCACAGCCCCATGTCGCCGGTCTCGTCCTTGGTGAGGCGCTCCGGGTCCAGTCGCTGGCGCAGGTTGCCTTCTCCCTCGGCGATGGTGCGGATCACCTCGGTCATTTCCGCCATCCGCCGGGCGGTGCGGTTGGAGGCCTGGCTGTAGAACAGCAGGGCGCTCAAGCCCACCAAGGACAGGGTCAGCAGCTGGGTTTCGAGGAAGGGCAGGCCGACCAGGGTGCTCAGGGCCAGATGCACGCCCCACAGGCCGAAGAGCAGGCCCAGGTACCAGCGCATGAGGCGGAAATTGAGGGGGCGGCGGCGATAGACCTCTTCCAGGTCGGCCTCGCACATCATGCCCCATATGTCCGGCGAGCCGGGCATCTGGAAGGTGACCCCCTTGCCGATCACCGGGATGTGGCGGTAGTCCGAGTAGCCGGGGTAGGTGACGAAGAGGTTCTCCCCCTTGGCGATGGTTTCCCGCACTCCGGGGTGAAGCTGGCCCGTGGCCGGGTCGGTGAAGCGCAGTTCCAATTCGGTGTGGCGCTGCACTTTCACCGTTCCCCAGTCGGTGCGCACCCCCTGCTTGAGGTTGTCGCCGAGGCTGAAGGTGTGGTCCTCGAAGCGGGAGCGCGAAAGGGCGGTGCCGGGCTGGATTTTCGGGTCGAAGCGGGACGCCACCATGAAGAGGTAGTTGTCGCCGGATTCCCGATAGATGTGGCCCGCCTCCCGCTGGATCAGGTCCCCCAAAACGTCGTTGGGGACCCGGCCGCAGACGCAGCCCAGCACTTCGCCGTCGCGGCGGATGGGCTGGTAGAACATCAGGGTCACCTCGTCGTGGAAGCGGGAGGTGGACGGGCCGATGTCCAGGGTGGCGGGGTCTTCATAGGGGCCGTGGAGGAATGGCCCCTTGAGGCCCGCCGCCACTGCGGCGGGGTTGAGGTCGGCGCGGCCCCGTCGGGCGGCGTGGGTGGAGGCCAGCACCTTGCCGCCGGCGTCGATGACGAAGAGTTCGGACAGGTCCGGGGCCTGGCGTTTTTTCTGCGTCAGCAAGTCGCTGTCGATGAGGGGAAAATTGGCGGACAGGGCCGCCGCCACGCCGGACAGATGGCTCCAGTGGCTGTCCGCCCAGCCCATGAGCAGCTTCTTGCGGGTGGCGGCGATGCCCTCGAAGGTTTTTTCCACCGCCGGATAATGGCCGCGGTTGATGAAGCAGGACGGATACATGGCGAGCTTGCCGGTCTTGCCGAGCCAGGGGAGCCAGCCCCGTTCCGTGCGGTTCAGATTCATGAGGCTGCTTTGCAGGAACATGTTTCGATCTCCAAAAGTTTTTCTAGGAATGGACGGTTGATCGCGAGCTGTTTCCGCTCGCTTGCGCTAGACGTCGCCGGGATATCTGCAACAATCGTGCCACTGATTTATGCGTTGATTGTTAACGGGTTCGCCACGAAGGGAAGGCGTGCTTGCACCAAAATGGACGGAGCCATGGTGAAGCGTGGTGCGCCAGCCGGGACGCCGGAAGGGGGAGGGGGGAGGCGTCGGATGAATTTTTAACGGGCTGTTATTTATGGATTTTGTATCGGCAGCTGGGATGGGAAGGGATTGTCCGGGGCGCCGTGGCATGACGTGGGCATTGAGGGGAGCGGGGTCGGTGCCCGGTTTTGGCATGACCGTTTTTTTGGAAGGGTTTTATGCGCGTTTACGGTGCGTATCAGCTCCAATCCAGGTCGCAGCAGAGGACGCGGAGGTCGTTGCCGGCCGAGACGGTAACCGACAGGGTGACGCACATCCTGGAGGTGGCGATGGAGAGGTAGGGATTGCTGACCTGGACCCGGCCGGGCTGGTTGACGGCTTGGCGGAAATACTGGCGCCGCGCCCAGTTGGCGCCCTTGGCGTCGGAAAGGGGGGTGAAGCGTAGGTCGAGGCGGCTGGTGAGGTGGGCGGAATCCAGATTGGAACCCACTTGCCGTCCTTCTTCGTCCAGGAGGTAGCAGCATTGGGTGCGGGGCTGGGCGAGAAAATCGGCGCAGGCCAGTTCCATGTCCATGCCCGATTCCATCTGTCCCAGCGCCTGGCGGAAGCCGGACAGGTAGGGAGCCAGGCGATTGCGCTGGTCCTGGGCCTCGTCGTTGGCGTAGCGCTTGAATTTGTCGCACAGCCCTCCGAACAGGCTATCGCAGCGCTGGCCATCGAGGCTGCTGTCGGCGGGGCGAGCGAAGAAATAACCCTGGACGAAGTCCACGTCGGCGTCCATGGCGAGGAGGGCTTCTTTTTCCGTTTCGATGCCTTCCATCAGGGCCAGGCTGCCGGCCTCGTGGATCAGGTTCACCAGGTTGGGCAACACCCGCCGTACCCGTTGGCTGGCGGCCGCCTGCACGCTAACGGAGCGGTCGAGCTTGACGATATGGGGTTCGATGCGCCAGATGCGGTCGAAATTGGAATGGCCGGCGCCGAAATCGTCGATGGCCACCAGGCAGCCCAGCTCCTTGTAGTAGCTGACCGCCTCCGCCAACAGGGCTTCGTCGTGAATCGCCTCCTCGACGATCTCCACCACCACCCGATGGGCCGGGAAATCGCTGCGCCGCAGCAGTTCGCTGAAGAAGCTGCCGTGGAGGCGCCCGTCCACCACCACTCTCGGGTTGATGTTCATGAACAGCCAGCTGGTGTCGTCCGGCAAGGTCAGGAAGTTGCGCAGGTGCACCGCCCGGCAAAGGCGATCGAGGAAAGTGGTGTCGGCGTCGTCTTCCGCCAGGCGGAAGGCGTCCAGGGGCGAAACCGGCGCGCCACCGGCATCGCGGGCGCGCAGCAGGCCTTCGTAGCCTACGGGGCGGCGGTGGGCCAGGCTCAGGATGGGCTGGAAGGCGCTGCGGACGGTGAGGTGCTTGAAGCGGCCAACGGCCTTCCCCCCGGCTTCCGTGCCGATGGCGGCGTTGATGCGCTCCAGGTCGCAGGACGAGGGCCCCAGCGTCGGGGGAGTCGGTGGCATAATAGCTGCTGGATAATCCGGGCCCGATGAATTACCGGACAGGAAAAAGCTTCGCATTTTATCAATTTGGAGCTTTTTATCAATTCGCGCGTGGCGGAGTAAGCATGAGCTGGCTAGAGAAGACCATAGAACAGCAAAAGGCCTCGTTGGCCCTGCAACTCGAAGGGCCGATGAAAGGCCTGACCATGCTGTGCCCGCCGGTATGGGACGACGGCGAGGCCCTGGACCGTCTGCTGATCCAGGAGCTGCCCACCATCCCCCGCTGCGCCCTGCTCTACGCCGTGGATACCCGGGGCGTGCAGCTCAGCGCCACCATCACCCCGGACGGGGTCGATGCCGGCGCCCGGGGGCGGGATCGTTCCCACCGGCCCTACCTGTCCAGCGTGGTGCCCTGGCAGGGTTTTCTCCTCTCCGAGGCCTATATCAGCGAACATTCCCGCCGTCCCCGCATCAGCGCGGTGCAGGCGGTGTCCGGGCCGAAGGGCATGCTGGGCTTTCTGGTGGCGGAGTTCGACCTGCGGGACCTGCAGCTGCCGGAGCGGCAGACGAAGGAGTTGCTGCGCTGGCGGCAGATCAAGGGGGACCCGGCGATTCGGGAGACCGTGTTCCTTCAGCAGCGGGTGCAGAGCGCCATGGACCGCAACATCGAGGCGGTGATTTCCATCATGGAGGAATTGATGCGGGAGCGGGGCATCTTCCATGCCAAGCTGCATTTTTCCAGCTCCCGGGCCACCCTCTGGGCCATGGACGACCCCTACTGCTATCGCCTCCACGTGCTGGATGAAATCATCGACCCCTACGTCTGCCTCGCCTATCCCCGCCGCCCATATCCGGAGCGGGCCACCGTGGCGCCGGAGAAAATCCGTCCGGTATTCGAACAATTCCGCCGCCTGCGGGAGGGGGACGAGGTGATCTACCTGCGCTCCGGCTCCCTCAACATCATCAACGGCATGGTGGGGCTGACTTTCTCCTGCGATGGTTCCCACTACCTGCCGGTGGACGAATTCCTCGGCCAGGGCAGCGACTTCTGGTTCGGCACCGCCATCGCCGCGTCGGAGGGAGATGCCTCCCTCGGCCAGGACGAGAGCCCTGTCCCGCCCCCTGCCATCGAATCCTAGGAGCAGTCCATGAGCGAAATCCCCATCACCCAGCAGAACCCCCACTACCAGCGCGTCGGCGGCGAGGCGGGCATCCGCCGCCTGGTGGAGCGTTTTTACGAGCTGATGGACACCCTGCCCGAGGCCTATGGCATCCGCAAGATGCACGCCCAGGATTTGTCCGCCTCCAAGGAAAAACTGTTCATGTTCCTCTCCGGCTGGCTGGGAGGCCCCCAGCTGTACACGGAACAATTCGGCCATCCGCGACTGCGCCAGCGCCACCTTCCCTTCCCCATCGGCGAAGCGGAGCGGGACCAGTGGCTGTTGTGCATGAACCAGGCCATGGAGGACGTGGGCTTGGAGCCGGAGCTGCGTGCCCAGCTCGCGGCCGCCTTCCACAAGACCGCCGACTTCATGCGCAACCGGGAAGGCTGAGCGCGGACCCATGCATTTCGTCGAAGCCTTCGTCCTCCTCTTTACCGTCATCGACCCCATCGGCGTGGCGGCGGCTTTCTTCGCCCTCACTTACGGCGCAGAGGCCGCCGCTCAGCGCGCCATGGCGGTGCGCGGCACGGTCATGGCGGCGGCCATCCTGGCGGCCTTCGGTCTCGGCGGCGACGACCTGCTGCGGGTGCTGGGCATCGGCATCCCCGCCTTCCGCATTGCCGGCGGCCTGCTCCTGCTGCTGCTTTCCATCGACATGATTCTCGCCCGCCATTCGGGCATCCGTTCCACCACCCGGGACGAGGAAATGGAGGCGGTGAGCAAGGAGGACGTGTCCGTCTTTCCCCTCGCTTTCCCCCTCATCGCCGGCCCGGGGGCGCTGACCACGGTGCTGCTGATGGCCTCCTCGGGCAAGGGGGCGGCGGCGCTGTTCGGCACCTTCGGCGCCCTGGCCCTGGTGCTGGCCCTCACCCTGCTGTCCCTGACCTTCGCGCCGCGCATCCTGGGTTTCCTCGGCGAAACCGGGATCAACGTGGTCAGCCGCTTGCTGGGGGTGATCCTCACCGCCCTGGCGGTGCAGTACATCCTCGACGGCCTGCGCCAGAGCCTTTTCGCCGGAGGCTGAGGATGCTGCGCGAAGAGGACCTGATCATCCCCGACTGGCCCGCGCCCCCCGGCGTGCGTGCCCTCTCAACCATCCGCGCCGGCGGCGTCAGCGCCGGGCCCTACGCCAGCCTCAACCTGGGCGATCACGTGGCGGACGATCCCGCCGCCGTGGCGGAGAACCGTGCCAGCCTGCGCCGTTTTCTCCCCGCCGAACCGGTATGGCTGAAGCAGGTGCACCGGGCAGACGTGGCCGACGCCGACCGGGCCGGCGGCGTGCCCGAGGCCGACGCCGCCGTGGGGCGGCGTCAGGGCACGGTGTGCGCCGTGCTCACCGCCGACTGCCTGCCGGTGCTGCTGTGCGACCGTGCCGGGACCGTGGTGGCCGCTGCCCACGCGGGCTGGCGCGGCTTGGCGGGGGGTGTGCTGGAGGCGGCGGTGGCGGCCATGGGGGCGGCGCCGGAGACGGTGCTGGCCTGGCTCGGCCCGGCCATCGGCCCGGCGGCCTTCGAGGTGGGCGGCGAGGTGCGGGAGGCTTTCCTGGTCCACGACCCGGCGGCGGAAGGGGCCTTCGTGGCTCGGCCGGAGGGCAAGTGGCTGGCGGACATCTTCCTGCTCGCCCGCCTGCGGCTGGCGAAAATCGGCGTCACGGCCATCTATGGCGGCGGGGTGTGCACCTATGCCGATGCCGCGCGTTTCTACTCCTACCGCCGCGACGGCGCCACCGGCCGCATGGCGTCCCTCATCTGGCGGGAATGAAAAACGGCCGCCCGAGGGCGGCCGTCCACAGGCACAGGGTGGGGGTCACTGCCTGTGGAAATCGATGACGATCTGGCCCGGCTCCCGCACCCGGTATTCGATACGCACGGCGTCGCCGTAGCGGTCGACCAGCTGGCCGAGGAGGGGAAGGGGGTCGTGGTCGTTGACGAAGCGCATGATCTCCCCCGGCGTCAGGGCGTCCAGGGCGCCGAAGATGGCGGCATGGCGGAAGCGCTTGGCGATGCCGCGGGCGTCGAAGGGGTAGATCTGGTCGGGCAAGAGGTGCAGGTGTTTCATGGGGCGTCTCCGCGCAAGGGAATTAATTTCCGATAATCTTAGTTGGATATTCCAAGTCGTCCTTTGACGGCGATCAAGTTTTTCGACAAAGGAGGGGAAATGCCCGGTCTGATCATCGTCTGGTTCCGCCGCGACCTGCGGCTGGCGGATAACCCCGCCCTGGCCGCAGCCGCCGCTGGCGGGGCGGTGCTTCCCCTTTTTCTTTACGACGAGACGGTGGCGGCCCTGGGGGGGGGCGTCCCGCTGGTGGCTGCATCACAGCCTCGGCGCCCTGGAGCGGTCCCTGGCTGCCTGCGGCAGCCGCCTCCTGTTGCGGCGTGGCCCGGCGGTGGAGGTCCTGCCCGCCTTGGTCCGGGAGACCGGCGCCGCCGCCGTTTATTGGAACCGGACCTTTCTCCCCGACTTGGATGCGGTCGACGGCGCCGTCGCCGCCGCCCTCAAAGGGGTGGGGGTCGGCAGCCGCCGCTACGGCACGGGCCTGCTGCACACCCCGGAAACCCTGCGGACCCGCAATGGCCGGCCCTACCAGGTCTTCACGCCCTTCTGGAACGCCCTGCGGCAGCAGCAGCTCGACCTGCCTGCCGACGCTCCTTCCCGCCTGCCTGCTCCGTCAGCCTGGCCCCGGGGCGAGACCCTGGCGGAGTGGGGGCTGTTGCCGGCGAAACCCGACTGGGCGGGCGGGCTGCGGGAATCCTGGTTCCCCGGGGAGGCATCGGCCCGGGCGCGGCTGGCGAGCTTCCTGGACGAAGATATGGCCGCCTACGGCGCGGGGCGGGACTTTCCCGCCGAGGCCGGCTCCTCCCGCTTGTCGCCCCATCTGGCCTGGGGCGAGCTATCGCCGCGCCAGGCTTGGCAAGCCGCCGTCGGTAGGGCGGGGGCGGAGCCCTTCCTGCGGGAGTTGGCGTGGCGGGAGTTTTCCTACCACTTGCTGCACCATTTCCCCTTCCTCCCCGAACGGCCGTTGCGGGGCGAATTCGCGGCCTTCCCCTGGCGGGACGACCCGGCGTCCCTGGCTGTGTGGCGGCAGGGAAGGACCGGCTATCCCCTGGTGGACGCGGGGATGCGGCAGCTGTGGCAAACCGGCTGGATGCACAACCGGGTGCGAATGGTGGCGGCCTCCTTCCTCGTCAAGCACCTGCTCCTGCCCTGGCAGGCGGGAGAACGCTGGTTCCGCGACACCCTGGTGGACGCCGACCCCGCCAGCAACGCCGCCAACTGGCAGTGGGTGGCGGGCTGCGGCGCCGACGCGGCGCCCTTTTTCCGCATCTTCAACCCCGTCCTCCAGGGGGAGAAATTCGACCCCGCTGGCCGCTACGTCCGCCGCTGGCTGCCGGAACTGGCCGCCTTGCCGGACGAGTTCGTCCACCGCCCCTGGGAGGCGCCTCCCGATGTGCTGGCGAAAGCCGACGTCCTCCTCGGCGACACCTACCCCAATCCCCTGGTGGACCACGCCGCCGCGCGGCAGCGGGCCCTGGCGGCTTTTACGGAGATGAGAAAATAGCCGAATCAATCACACGAGGAGCAGGAAGCGAGGGGCTGTACGTGGAATAACGACTGGAAAAAAAGAAATTTTTTGCCTAAGATGGTTAAAAATCGAAAGTGGGGCGGCAAGTAAAAACGGCGGACCGAAGTCCGCCGTCTGTATCGGTGGCTTTTTAAGCCTTGTTGCCGATAGTCCCCACCATCGGAATGCCTGATACGGTTCTGATAATAAGCACAATTTTGGAGGAGGTCAAATCATGGTCATGCCTTATCGACTTGCCCTGGACATTGGTACTGCGTCGCTGGGGCTCGTGGCGGTCAGCCTAGATGAGCGGGGCGAACCGGGACAAGTTCTCTATTCCGACCTGCGTATTTTTTCCGAACCCCTCTTGCCTGCCAAGGCGGGCGGGGTGGGGGAGCCGAAAAAGGCGGCCCGGCGGCTGGCACGCCAATCAAGACGACTGATCGAGCGTCGTTCGCGTCGTCTGCGGCACATTGCGCATTTGGCCCCTCTGATTGGTGTGGACGCGGAAACGGTCCATGCCGACTCTGGACAGCGCATCCATAGGTTGAGAGCGCTGGCTGCCCATCAGCGGATCGAGCTGCCTGATTTCCTCAATGTTCTTCTCAAGTTGGCCAAGCGTCGGGGCTATGGCGGCAGCTTCCGGGTAAAGGGGGAAGGAGAGGAAGGCAAGGTCGAACACGGTATCAAGCAACTGCGGCAACAGTTGGAAGGCAAGACCCTAGGGGAGTGGCTCCTGAATCGCCATGAAAAAGGAGAATCCCTCAAGCTGAAGGAATCCGGCTTGTACGCCCACCGCGAAATGGTGGAAGAAGAATTCAACCGTATTTGGGATGAGCAGGAAAAGCATCATCCCTCGTTGCGGGGGAGCGCCGAAGTCGGTGGGCGCGAGCAGCCGATAAGGCGGCATTTCTTCGAAGCCATTTTTCACCAACGTCCCCTCAAGTCCGTGTCGGCCATGGTGGGAAATTGCCCCCTGGAGCCCACTCTTCCCAGGGCGCCCTGGGCGCAGCCGGCGGCTCAGGCATTCCGCATCGAAAAACAGCTTGCCGACCTGCGCTGGGGAATGGGGCGCCAAGCCCTGCCCTTGAGTGAGGAGCAGAGGGCTTTTTTGCGCGCTCTTCTGGCTGATCCTGCCAAGCTTACAAAGGAAGGAAAAATCAGCTTCAAGAAGGTTTATGAGGCGCTTGAAGGAGTGGGGTTACGGCCTAGCCACCGCAACACCTTCAACGCCGACCGCTTCAGTCGCGAGGAACTCAAGGGCGATACCACACGTAAGGCCATGCAGGGGCTGGGGATGCTCGGCGAATGGGAGGCGCTGACGGATCGTGTGCGGGTGCAGATCATCAATCTCCTGGCGGACTTGGATCCGGCATTCTTCGACGATGTGAACTGGCCCGCCAAGCTGGTCACGGAAAAGACCGTCAAGAACCCGCAGACGGGCGAGAAGCGGTTGGTACGCAAACCAAGACAGTTGCTGCCAGAAACGGTGGCTTTCATCAACCGTCTGGTGGACGGTGGCCAGTTCGATCGACTGGGGAAAATGGGGTTTGATGGCGGGCGGGCAGGCTACTCGATAAAAGCCCTGCAAGGCCTGACTGCGGCCATGATTAGCCAGGGGGTGGATGAGCATGGGGCGCGCCAGGCTTGTTATCCTCAGGAGGAAAAGGCGCGCGATTCGCGGGAGCGGCTGTCTCTCCCGCCAGTAACGGGAAACGTGGTGGTGGACGTGGCCTTGCGCATGGTGTGGCGGGCCGTCAACGACGCCATCGGCGTTCTCGGCGGGCCGCCTGCCCAGACTATCGTCGAGATGACGCGGGACATGGCCTTGGGGCTCAAGGCACGGGGTGAAATCGAGAAAAAGATCGACCGCAACCGGCGGGAACGAGAGAAAGCGAAAAAAGAACTCAGCGCCCACGGCAAGGCCCCCACGAACAGCAATGTTTTGCGCTATCTCCTGTGGTCGCAACTGGACCAGAAGTATTGCCCCTATTGCGAGGAAATCGTCTGCATGGACGATGCGCTGGATGGCAACAAGACCCACATTGATCACATTCTTCCCCGTTCCCTGACCCGTGTCGGCCGGCAGCGCAGTCACCTGATCCTAGCCCACCGCTGGTGCAACCATGAAAAAGGTGACCGGACGCCCTTCGAGGCCTTCGGCCATGACAGCGAGCGCTGGAACCTGATACAGCACCGCGCCTCGGTACTCAAGGCCAACAAGCAATTCAACAAGGCGCGTTATCTGCTGTTGCAGGACTACGAGGGAGAAGTCTTGGACGACAAGGCCATCGCCGATTTCAGCGAGCGCCAATTCCACGAAACCTCGTGGATCGCCAAGCTGACCGCTCAGTGGATGCGGGAGGTCTGTGCCGACGTGGCGGTGTCGCGAGGCGAGCTAATAGCCCAATTGCGCCAAGCGTGGCGCTTGACCACGGTCATCCCCCAGGTGCGCCTGGAAAGCGGCTTGCCTGTACTCGATGAGGATGGCAAGGCGATCTCCGCCGAGGATTTCGAGCGCTACAAGGCCTGCTGGGAAGGCCATCGGGGCGAGGGCACGCCGCAGACCGACCGGCGCCCGGATAAGCGCATCGATCATCGCCACCACCTGATCGATGCCCTGGTGATTGCCCAGAGCTCCCGTGGCCTCTACCAGCGCATGGCCCGGCAGTACAAGGCCTTGGCGGAGCGGCGCCAGGCGGGCGAGCCGGTCCGGTTGCGGGCCATTCCCGAACCACCCATGGCCGGCCTGCGGGACAAGGCGCTGGAACTGGTGCGTCACGCCACCGTACGCCACAAGCCGGACCGTCACCCGGCCGGCGCATTTTTTCAGCAGACTGCCTACCGCAAAGTTTACACCGAAGAGGGCAAAATACGGCTTGCGGTGCGCGCAGAGCTTTCCGCCCTGACTGACGCCAACGGCTCATTGGACAAGGCGCGTAAGGGCATCGCGGATATCGTCAGCCCGGAAACCCGCGCTATCGTCTCGGCGGCCTTCGAGCAGCGCATCGCTGCTGGCCAGGGAGTGAAGGAGGCCCTGTCCACGCCGATCCCCGATCCGCGCTATGGGCGAGAAAGGCCGAGGTTCATCAAGAAAGTGCGCGTCTATCAGCGGATCGGCAGGGGGTTTATCGACGGCGAGAATGCCATTGCGGTTACCCATCGCCAGCGCGACGGCACGGTGTTGAGCAAGCATTACCTGAGCGACGGCTACGCCTACGTGGCCCTGAAGACTGACAACGGCAAGCTGGCCGAGGCGAATTCCGTTTCCCTGTGGGCTGCCGTTCGACGTTCCGCCAAGCCAGGGGAGGGGGAGGTCCGCTATTACCCCAACGAGACCCTGGTGGATAGCGAAACAGGGCAGCACTACGTAGTGCGGCAAATCAAGGCCGATGCCACCCTGATGCTTACCCTGGCGAGCGAAGCGAGAGAGGTGCGGGATATGGACGCAAGTACAGGCCTGAAAGTTATTTCTGGTAAAGGCCTGCTGAAGTTCCGTCACGCCGAATGAGTGCCGACCGCATCCTCCTGGTTGAAAACCCGGCGGAGCTGACACTGGACACGGGGCGGTTGCGTATCCGGCGCGAGGGCAAGCCCGATGCCTTCGTGGCACCGCCGGACGTGGCGGTGCTGATGTTGCATCACCATGCCATCCATATCAGCCACGGCGCCTTGCAGGCTCTGGCAGAGGCCGGCGCAGCGGTAATGGTGACGGACAAGCTCCATCTCCCCGGTGGACTGCTCTTGCCCTGCCAGGCGAATCGGGCGGCTCCCAGTCGGTTGCGGCGGCAAATCGAGCACCTCGATTCTTCCTTGTCGGCGGCCTTGTGGCAAAGCCTGGTGGTGGGACGCATCCGCACCCAGGCGGCCATGCTGCGCCGCTTCGGCTGCAAGGGAGCGCTGCTCTTGGAGCGAATGGAGG
>JBFXHL010000077.1:0-12116 GCA_050177075.1 Sulfuricellaceae bacterium
CGACGCGCCAGAGGCTTCACACGCCTGAACACCATCAGGACCGTCATCTTCCTGATCGCCGGCAAGCTCGACTTCTCGAAGATCAACCCTCATGCCGTTTAACCACTCGAAATTCAACAGAGCCAAACATTGTCTGCCTCCCCTTTCGGCACCATACATCGCAAGCGCGTCGGAACGCCCGCAACTTTGGGTCATTTTTTGCTCGATTGTAGCTTGGGCTTCAAAGGCTGTAAATTGCTTTGCGGCGTCACCACAGGTGGGCTTCGAGTTGTTGTTGGGTCAGTCTCATTGTTTGGATTCAATCCTTGTTCGTGCATCGCTGAAGCCATCGAGGAAAGCTTCGATGAACTGCTCTACTCTCGATTTGGCCGTATCCTCGCCAGACGACAATGTGGACCGTAATAGCTGATCGATCAGGATGGACTTCAGCGGGGTATTGGCAGAAAGCTCGGCAACAGCCTTTGTAGCGCTATCCCCGCAGACAGCTGCTGCATCCTTGCCAAGCAAGATCGCGCCTGCCAGATCGGGGTCAAAGTCGGCAGCTTGCAATAGGGCTGACTCCGTTTCATACAGCCGGTCAAAATTGCCGGCATCAGCGTAATGCCGTGCGATCAACAGGAAGTCGGTGGCGTCCTTCGAGGTTTCCATGTGCCGGTCGTGCCAGGCGATTAGCTTGAGTATCGCCAGAGAAGGTAGCGATGTAACCGGTACAGCAAAGTCGTCAGCGATTTCCACCATCAATGCCGAGATACGTGCTTCGGCGAAACCTGCCACGTTCATTACAATATCCATGCCGGGTGGCCAAGCGATAGTGCCATTGGCGTGTTCAACTCCTCCAAATGGCAGCAGGTCGAGAGGAATGCCAAATGCGTTGTCAGTTGATCGGTAGATCAGCCGATGGGCAACCCCGGGCTGGGGAGAAAAGTGCCCACCTTCAGCCAGGCGTTCCCTGAGCGCATCGAGTCTCGACCAGTCATCAATACAGATACCCAGATCAACATCGCGGGTTGCGCGGCCGGTATCTTTGCCGAAGACGTGCGACAGGATCAGATCGCGCGCCAAGGCGCCACCAACGAAGTACTCGATGCCGAGTTCGCGCGTGACCGTATCCACCCGACGCAGGATGTCGAGCAGCAATACGTCGACCGGCCGGTCAGGCCGCGTGACGAACTTGTGTGAGGTGGTGGTCACGGATCAATTTCGCAGTTTCAATATTGCGGGGATCGGTTGTCGCCATCAGGTCGGCGTAGACGAGTAAAGGTGGGGCGACATCGTTTCGCTGGCGTGCCTCCTCTGTAGCCCAAAAGGTTTCCAGAATCTCGATTTCACCATTGACATCGGGACGTAGCCGGTTGGCGAGGATCAGCTTGTCCGGTTTGCCATCTACGTAAATGGTTATCCGTTCCGGCTTCAGGTAACCGGTTAGCTTTTCTGCAGCAATCTCCCCCCCCCAATATGCGTGGTGCTGGCCGATATCCAAATTTCGCCACCAATCGTGGGTAGGCGCAGTAAATCGCCGGGCATTCAGTTTGGGCCGCAACTTGATCGGGTAGTGCGTGACCCATTCATCTTGCAGGCGCTCGGGTGCCAACAGGCGGCGAGGTCCTGGCTTCTCCGGTGCCAGATAGCCGCGATCCTCAAGGTCAGCGAGTGCATCGCCCACCGTGCCAAGTGCAACCCTGGCCACTTTGGCGATTTCTCGATAGGGTGCGGCAGCAAGATATGGAAAGTTGAGCAGGGCAAAGACTATTCTTAGGCCTGCTGGGGTCAGCGCACGGAAAGCGGGGGCTGTGCGTGTCTGAATTGGACGACGTTTACCCGTGACATAGACGAACAGTCCTGGTGCCTCAAGGTAGGCATTCCCTGCCTCATCGATAAACGGCAAATGCAGTTCCCGGCATTTCTCAGCTGTTGCCTCGGTAATATAGGGAGCAACCAACAGGGGCGGGTACGGGGCGATGTCGGCCCTTGCCTTGATCGCCCCCAACGTCTGGAATCGATCAATGGCTTTGATTTCAGCCGCAAATCGTACAGCCCGGTCATCGATTGCGATATCTATAAGCGCATCGGGCCCGACGATACCGCCAGGCTCAAACTGTACTTGTGCATGCAGACCCGTCGCCGCTTCGAGGGCTGCGATTGCTTGTCCAAGAATCTCTTGTTCTCTCCGGGCTTCGCGCATTGCTATTTCTGGGTATTGTTCGCGTTACGTGAACTAACGAATGCAATGA
Source organism: Sulfuricellaceae bacterium (assembly GCA_050177075.1). Classification (GTDB taxonomy): domain Bacteria; phylum Pseudomonadota; class Gammaproteobacteria; order Burkholderiales; family UBA9220; genus UBA2239. The sequence continues at coordinate 2,232 of JBFXHL010000077.1, forward strand.
ACACAAACTGCGTTCATGAAATCTCACTGTACGGCTTACGTGAACTAATGTCAATACTGAACATTGGTGATCGTATCGCCCCACTCAAGGGATAGGTAATCGACCAGTTTCCCCACCACTATGAGTAGGAATAGCTTGGCTTCCTGATCGAACCGCGCGTTCATGGTGGCATCGTCAGTCACATCTCGGAGCCCACGATGAACGCCAAGCCAACCGCTCTCGACGCCAATGTCGCCCGCACCGCCGCCATCCACGCCAAGCTGGAACGGTTGCAGCAACTCGCTGATGACCACTTCGGTCACGACCCCGATGCCATTCATTGGGGCCACGTTGGCGACCTCGGGCGGGTAGAAGCCGGGCTGGACGAGTTGCTGGCGATCTTCGGCGACGACGAGTGACGACGCCCACCAACCACCGGAGATCACCATGCCTGCCCAAGCCAAACTCACCGACACCCAAACCGCCATCCTCCAGGCCGCTGCCGGCCGCGCCGATGGCAATATTGAACCCCTGCCGGCCACCCTGCGCGGTGGTGCCCGCGCCAAGGTCATCGAGGGGTTGCTTGCCCGAGGACTCATCACAGAATCCGAAGGCAACCACCGACTCACCGATGCCGGTTACGCCACCGTCGGCAAACGTCGCACCGTCGCCAAGGGTATCCAGAAACTGGACGCCCCCGATGCCCTCACGAAACGTGAGGCCACCCCGCCCACCATCCGCCCCGGCACCAAGCTGGCCGCGATCATCGACGCGATGCGCCACCCCGGCGGCGCAACCGTTGCCCAGATGATGGCCGGCACCGGCTGGCAGGCCCATACCGTTCGCGGTGCGATCTCCGGCATGGTCAGGAAACGCCTCGGCTACGAAGTCGTCACCGAGAAGGGTGCGGACGGGCGGCGGGCGTATCGCATCGCCTGACTGCAAACTACCCAAGGGTCTGCGCACACCGCAGGCCCTTTTCTTCGGCCAAATTCCACGGTGGCCGTTTTGCCATTTTTCGGCACTGAAATCGCCTGAAACCCTCGTCAGCACTGGCTGGGATAGGGGTGGCTGTTTTTCGTTTCCAAGGAGGTGAATTCAACGCACAGCCCCGGCAGGGGTGCAAACCGCAAACCCTGCAAACCTCGGTTTGCACCCTGACGCTATCGAAGCGTCGCGCTCGCGCCCCCCGTATCGGAATTTGGCCAGGAAGGACCCCTTCCGTAAAATGACCCATGCGAAACCCGCGAAAGCAGACTTGGCGACTGGGTTTGTGGTTTGCGCATCGTCTGCGACCGATGCGAATCCTTGAGGCCATGCGCACGATTCGCACCGCGTCGCACGAGCGCAAAGCCTCACGGCACAGGGCGTTTCGCGGCATTCGCACGATTCGCAAGCACAACAACGAGAACACATGGCGACACCACCGGCATCCGATGAGCAGACCGATGGCCCCGACGACAGGCCGGATGCCGCCATGCCCGCCGCCGGCCCGTTCAATGCCTTGGCCGACGACCTCAACGATCTGCGCATCCAGCACGAGCATTGCTGGTTGTGGCCACAAGTCCGCGACGAAATCGAGCGTCTCGATGAAATTCAGGAACAGGGCCGGCAACTGCTCGAACCCCTGATCTCCGCCAAACCGCCATGGGCTGTGGAGGCCTGCATCGGCATCGCCCGCTCCAACCCGGCCATCCACCAGCACGTCGAACGCTACGACAGCTACGCCCAGGCTGCGCGCAGTCTTTGGACGACATTCATCCCCGCCACGTCGCCTACCCTGACCGACACGCAGATCTACGCCGTCATGGCCATGCACGAGGCGCGCATGGCGGCGGAAGCCTATTGCGAGATCGCCGCCGGCATCGAGGAGGAAATGGGCTGTGCTGGCATTGGGCATGCTGACCATGAGGGCATTGCCTGGCTACGCTCCGAGATCGCCGACTGGGAGCGCGAGTTGTGGCGGCTCGCAGATCAATACAAAGCGGCAGCCGACCGGATCATCTTGATGGCGACATTTGCTTCGGCCCCGGCAGATCCATCGGTACTGAAGGAAGCCGAGGCACAGCTAGTTGCCATGGGCCGTCGGCTACGTGAGGTCGAGGCTACCGTCCAGCGGTATCGCGGCGGCAGACAGCGTGGTGCTGTCAGCAAGTTCACGCGGGCATTGCGCGAACTGGCCCGGCGCGCTGGCGGTTGGGAATTCGATGACATCATTGCCCTGATTGAAGCAGCCTGCGAGGGAGCCCCGGTCGAGGATATTCAATTCCAAGACCTGAACGATTACAAGGTCTGGTACCAGGACGTCACCACCGGCCGCGAGGACGATATCTCCATCGCCAACCTGAAACGCACCCTGCGCAGGCAGTCAGCCATTTAGCGCTATCCATACATTCCCCCTGTTTACGCTGCCCTTCATCGACGCCGACGAGCGTCCCACGATGAAAGGCAACGCAGACAGATGGGCACCCACCAAGTTCGTCGCACCCCCACGGTAGCGGACCCCGTCCTCCTCACCGAGGACGAAGCGGCACAACTCCTCAAGATTCAACCCACGACGCTGGCCACCTGGCGCGTCAAGGGCCACCCGAACCTGCCCTTCGTCCGCGTCGGCCGCTGCGTGCGCTATCGCCGCCAGGACATCCTTGCCTTCATCGAAGGCCACCTCGCCAGCCACACCGGCCAGGGGCGCGCATGAACACCGTCTCCTTGGTCGGTCGTCCTGACTGGGCCAAGTCCAAACCGGGGACTGGCGAGGCACCCCTGCCGCTGTCGCGGGAGATCGATCCGCCGACACCGTTCCCGGTGGACGCCCTCGGCCCCATCGGCGCCGATGTGGTGAAGGCGATGCAGACGGTCATCCAGGCTCCGGTCGCGCTGCTCGGCCGGACCATCCTTGCTGCCATGAATCAGGTCGCGCAACCCCACGCCAACGTGGTGGTCGATGGCCGGGTGTCGCCCCTGTCCGAATTCTTCCTCACCCTGGGCGAATCCGGTGAACGCAAATCGGCCGGCGACAGCTGGGCACTCCAGCCGGTACGTGCCCGGCAGCGTCTGCTGATGCAGCAATACGCCAGCGAGCGCGAGCAGTACGAAATGGCCGCGCAGCTCTTCGAAGCACAGGCCAAGCGCATCCTCGCAGACAAGAAACTCTCGACCGAGGCTCGTCAGGCCAAGCTGGCCGAACTCGACAAGCCCACGGCGCCGATCATGCCGATGCTCATCGTCTCGGAACCGACCTCCGAGGCCCTGCAGCGGCAACTGGCCCACGGCCTGCCCTCCATCGGCCTGATCAACGACGAAGCCGGCCAACTGCTCGGCGGCCACGCGATGAGCAGCGAGAAGAAGCTCGGCACCCTGGCCACGCTCTCCAGACTATGGGATCGCGGCGAGTTCGACCGGGTGCGTGTCGGCGACGGTTCCGGCACCTACTACGGCCGCCGCCTCACCCTGCATCTGATGGCGCAGCCCATCGTGGCCTCGATGCTGCTCGCCGATCCGCTGGCGCGCGAGCAGGGGTTCCTGGCGCGTTGTCTGGTGAGCTTCCCGCAATCCACCGCCGGTACCCGCCGCTATGTGGAAACCGACCTTGGCCATACCCTGGAATACCGGCGCTACGCCGCGCGACTGACCGATCTGCTGGAACGCCCGTGGCCCCTCCTGGAGGACGACCACGAACTCGATCCGCCCGCGATCAGCCTGACACCGGCCGCCAAGCGTACTTGGGTGGCCCTCTACAACGACATCGAGCACGCCTTGGGCAAGGACGGGGAGCTGGCTCCGATACGGGCGCTGGCGTCCAAGGCACCGGAACACATTTCCCGATTGGCCGGCACCTTCGCCGTGTTCGAAGGTGAAGCCAACATCCACGAGAACCACGTCGACCGCGCGGCGACGCTGATGCAGCACTACCTCGGCGAGGCACTGCGTCTGTGGGGCACCGGCCAGATATCGGCGGAACTGAAACTTGCCCAGGAGGTGCTGAACTGGCTGCGCGACAAGATGGGGCCGGGGCGGGCCATCCCCCTGGCCGACATCTATCGCAATGGGCCGGCGGCGATCCGCAGTGCCGGTACCGCGCGGCGCGTGATGCAACTGCTCGCCCATCACAGCTGGGTAGTCGCCGCCGAGCATCCCACGGCCCGCGAGGCCTTCGAACTGGTGGCCGTGTGATGGGATTCCAATTCTCCCGCCCCCTCGCTGCGAATCCCGCGAATCCCGCGAAAGCGGCCGCCACGCCTGAATCTGCGCCTGCGCGAAGCGATGCGCAAGGTGCGAATCCTGCCGATGGCGACGACCACATCCACTGCACCGACTGCAGCTGGCTCTCGATGAGCGGCGTGTGTCGTGCCGCTGGCCCGAGGCACAAACCCGTGGTTGCCAATCGCGGCTATCAGCCCGTGCGCGACCTGCCGCGTCGCTGCGAGGGCTTCGCTCCCTATGCCGACAACCCCGATCAGCGCCGTGGCTTCGAGCGTTGGCCGGGACTGGATGCCTTCTATTTCACAAACGCCACGCCGCCCGGCGTTTCCCACCTTTCCGTGGGCGGCATCCACTCTGGAGATCACAAATGAACGTCAATCCCTTCACCAAGAAAACCGCAGCAACGACCACGCCGAAACCCGCCAAGGGCGCCTCGGCCTTGAACGAAATCGAAATCGGGGATGTCAGCGCCGTTGCCGAAATGTTCAAGCGACTGCGCCAGCAAAACGCCCAGTACGACCAGGCCATTGCCGCATTGGTTGCCGCCAACCGTATCAAGAATGGATGGGACAAGCCGGCCGAGCCGGAGATGTCGCTCACCATCCAGCGCGAGGTGCTGGTGGGCTTGGGTGATACCGAAGCGCTTGCCAAGTTCGATCAGGAGCACCAGCAGGAACTGGCGCAGGAACAGACCGCTCGCGCCAAAGCCACACAGCAGGTGCTGGAAGCACCCACCCACGTCAAGGCACTGGAGCAGTACATCAACGATCTGGCAGGCCAAATGGTGGCCGGTCTGGATGAATCCCTGATCGACGATGAAATCCGCCGCATCTTCCGCCCGAGCGCGCAGCGGATGTTGGAAGCCGCCAAGACCTTCGTGCAGGCATGGCGCGAGATGCAGAGCGTGGAATCGGTGCTGCTCAGGCGTGTGAACCTGTTCCATTACAGCGTAACCGGCGATCACCGCACCCGCTATGAGCATGAACTGATTGGGCGACGTCGTGATGGGGAATTACTGCCCACCCTGATCGAGGGGCTGGCCTTTGAAGAGTTGCGCGACCTGAACGACCAGTTCACCCATCACGACAGCGAGTTCGCGACGGCGCTGGATAACACCCTGCGCTCGGTCGGCTTCGATGCCTGGGGGCTCAAGGTCTATCACCCCAAGGGCAAGAATGATGAGCGCCGCGTGTATGCCCCCGATCCCAATCCGCCGAAGAAGTATCTCGATTCCTACAGCGAGATGGCGGCCGTGGTTCGCGTGGATGTGGCGTGAGGGGGATAACGATGGAAATTCCTTCCACACGATTTGATGCAACCGATCCGTTTGCCCAAGCGAAGCTGCAGATGAAGCAGGCGGAAACCGTCCTGCGGCAAATGCCGCCGGTACAGCGAGAACAGTTGCTGGCCGAGATGCTGCCACCGATGCCCATGCACCGGCCTTCGCCTGCCATCGAGCCTGCCGTGACGATGGTGAGCGTCAAGGTCGACGACTGGGATGGCGGGCCGGTCGTCCAGCAACGGTACCCAACCACTGCCCTCCGACCACGCCGCATCGTAGGCACGATCCCTTGGCAGTGGCGCTTGATCGTTGCCGGCATCCGCCTGACACGGTTGGTGCGCAAGTCGGCCAAGCGGCAGATGAAGCAGTTCAACAAGCTGCAGCGCCAGATGATTCGACGGGTCCTTCCTCGCCAGAAAGCCATGCGGGGGGCGCGAGCGCGCTGACTCGCCAGCGTCAGACCGCGAAACGAGGTTACCAGTTTCCACCCTGGTTACCACCCGGCGATCTGCCGGGTTACCACCAATCAAGGAGATGAAATGAACACCACGACGATCAACAGCACGACCACCGCCCTACTGCCTATCGAGAGGTTGGGCCACTACAACCCGGAGGTCGAGCAGCGGGTGCAGCAGTGGCTTACCAGCGGGCAGTTGCTGGCCTGGATTCCGATTCTCAGCCAGGAGAACTTCCCGGACGTCCCGCTGCAAATTCTGCAGTTCGCCGACCGGTATCAGGCGGCCATGCGCTGGCCCATCCACCGGCCGGAGGACTTGCTCGCCTTGCCGGAGGGCATCACCGGCTGGCTGCTGCCGATGGGTGCCGACGATACCGACGTGGCCTGCGGCGTCTGGAACGGCGAGGTCTACATCCTGGGCGTGCGGGACAAGCGCACTGGGCGCCCGCAGACCTTGCTAGGCGAGCGTTTCGATGTGAACAATCAGCAGAGTTGAAGACACGTTACTGGAAGAAGTCACCCAACCGAGTGGTGCCCAAACTCTCTACAACGCCATCGGCCAATACGGCGGTAATGTCATTGATGCACTGTCCATTATCAAGGCAATCCAATCCGGCGAGCCACTTCCGATAGTGGTGTCCGGTCTGCGTCTGGCAAATGACATCAATACCCTAAATGGTACGGTTAATCTCAATCTGAGCGGGGCGTCCAATATTGCCAGCGGCATTCTGAGCGTGATGAGTTTGGAACAAGCTCTTCAGCAAGGGGATTCACTGGCTGCGGTGACCGCGGGGGCCCAGGCCCTGAGCTATGGTGCACAAGCATTTGCGGATTTCGCCGCCAACAGTACCATGACGGCGACCACCTTCGACGAAATGGTTGCCACACAACTGGCTTACGATCAAGCGCAGGCATTCGCCAATACTATCGGGAAAGCGCTCCCTTACCTCAACCTCGTAAATAGCATTGCCCACGGTGACCCGGTTGGTGCAGTGATGGCCGTCCTCTCCATGAATCCGGCTACAGCACCTATCGCCATTGCCTATGCGGTCTTTAACCTCATCGACAGCCTCTTTGGCGGCGATGACGATCCTCCACCCGAGCCCTGGGGCACCGCCAGCGCCACCTGGTCCGGCTACACCGCCGTGATCAGTTCCACTGGTGGCGAAGGCGGCCAGCAGACCGCCTACGACACCTACAACGGCGTCCTCTCCCACCTCAACCAACTGGCCGCCTACGAGCAGTCGGTCAACCCCGGCAGCGCCATCGGCGTGGTCGCCAACCACCTTCCCTCCCTGAGCTACCGCAACTAATCAAAGGGGTCAGCTTCGAATTGTTTTTCAATAGGAGATTATGAAATGGAAAACTTCCTGAAAACAAATCCGAAGCTGACCCCTTCGGCGCCTGGACCCCCATCGGCGAACATGGCTCCGGCCTCTCTGGCGGACAGAAGCAGCGCCTGGCCATCGCCCGGGCCCTGCTCAAGCAACCCAAAATCCTCGTCTTCGACGAAGCCACCAGCAACCTGGACCAACACACCGCCGAACACTTTGCCCAGACCGTGAACAAGCTGCGGGGCAAGGTGGGGATGCTGTTCATCACCCACCAGTTGCCAAAAGGGCTGAAGGTGGATGAGGTGGTGATGTTGGGGGGAAAGGGTGAGGAACGGGGAATGGAAGAAGGAAAGGATGAAAAATGACGACAGCCACAGATGCCAACATCGCGGTGTTGTGCCAGAAACCCGAAAGGGATAAGTCCCTTTCGCTCCGGGAACAATCCGTTCTCCAGGGGTTACTAGAGGGAATGACCGACGGGGAAATCGCGGCCATGTTGGGTGTGAGCGAGAAGACCGTGAGTTACCACATGCGCCACCTCATCGCAAAGCTCGGTGCGCGGAACCGAACCTATGCCGTGATTCAGGCGTTGCGAATGAGTCTACTCAATTTGGATTAGGCGATAATATGCTAAACGAGTAAGTCACCTATTCATGCGGAATAGATGGCTGTTTAGTAATTCTGCGGATGTGGCGGCGGAAAAAAGCAGGTAAGGTAAGGCCGGACTACCGAAAAGCCTGGATTGGAATTTGTAAACAAACGAAATTGGATTAAGACATTTCATTATGGCCATTCGTGCAGCAAGACTGGAAGACATCCCCCACCTGGTGGAAATCGGGCGCGCTTACCATGAGGAAAGCCGGTTCAAAGCCTACGACTACGATCCGGCCAAGCTTGCCGCGAGCCTCACGGCCCTAATCAAAGACACTTCAGGGGCGCGCTGTTTCTTCGTCGCGGACGACAAGGAACAGAAGCCATACGGCCTTCTGATGGGGTGCATCGAGAGTTACTTTTTCTCGAATTGCCTGGTGGCCCAGTCAATCCTGTTCTGGGTTCATCCCGACCATCGGGGTGGCTCAGCAGCGTTGAAGCTCGTCTCCACCTTCAAGAAATGGGCCGAAAACCGCAAGGTTTTTGAAGTGGCGATTGGCGTCAACAGCGCGGTTCATATTGACCGGGCGGACAAGTTCTTCCGCAAGCTCGGGTTCCAGCTCACGGGTGGAAACTATTCCTACATGGTTGGGGGCGGTGGCGTGTAAGCACTGCTGACCAAATCGTACTTGGGTCGGTTGATTCAAACGGAAGGGCGTGCTGAGAACCAGCTTGGTTGAGCCGTCAGGAAAATAGGGGCGAGAGAAACATGGGAAAGAAACAGATTCGGGTGAATCGGGACGGCGCGAAGAATATAGCGAAGCTGACCCGTTTAATTCCGAACGACGCGCGGTATTGGGAAGCGGCGTGAGGTGGGGGATGAGAAAAATTACTCCGACCCTATTTATCCTGTTGAGAAATAAGGTAACGTTGACTCTTTTAGCAGTAATTGTGGCTGTTTCACTGTATGGCTGGAGGAGTGCGCGTGACACCTATCAGTTGATTACTGGAAAGGAAAAGGTTTGCCGCTATGTCGTGGATGGCGAACTATTTGCTGTACCACGGAAATATTCACCCCAGAGTGCTTGGGCACCGGAAGTACCCGAAAGTCAGGATATTGTTTTAAGTTTTTTTAATTTCAGCTTTGTCTACCCCAAGATGATTTCGTGGGACGAAGCCCGTCATAAGGATATTTCCAACAATCAATTGGTAGGCGGAATGCTTTATGTAGATCGTTATCCTGGTTATCCAAACCCTTGGGCTATCTATGGTTATAAGAAATTTGGAGACAGAATCCCCATTTCCTATAAGCACATTCACGACTATTTGCGGCATCGGGCGACTAGCCCCACTGAGACGCAAAGTTGTTTGACTGATGGAGAGCATGACGCTCGACTTGGTATGACCCGTTACATCCTCAATGATACGCCGGAACATCACCCGAGCTATTACAGCGAGATATACATAAAAGGGCGTAATACCTGCACACCGATAGAATGGCTCAAGTGTGACATAAATCATTGCATGTCTGTGATGCGTTACCAGAGGCATTTCGCCATCGAATACCGGTTCAACAAGCAGTTTTTATATGAGCACCAAGCTGTGCGCCAGGCGACCACCGCGGGTCAACTTCTCAGAAAAGGAATGATAATTCTGCCGACTGTGAAATTTGGAACGATAACTTAGCCAGATGTATATGGTCAGTTAATCAGCCTTCCCCCTGATTAGCGCCGATGGCGACTCGTGCCGCTACTCGTTCGCGTATTTGTTGGTAGACGGGGAGGTCAACACCCTCGCCAACCTCAAGTGAGATGTAGAAGTTCCGACTTGATCTGACAGTAAGGCCTTGCCAAGAGGCGGGGTTACCCGTTTTGATAGAGGTGCGAATCTTCATCGAAACAGCGCGAGAGCGCCAAGGAGAATTGAATGGACGCCTCCCGCCCCGTGAGCGCTGAACACGAGTTATCCACCGCGCCGGCCCCCTTCGGTAGAGAGGGACCTGCGGTGCCCGGCGCCGTGGATAACTCTGCGGTGGAGGT
>JBFXHL010000078.1:0-12019 GCA_050177075.1 Sulfuricellaceae bacterium
CGGCCTGTTCCAGGCCGCCAAGCGACGCGCCAGAGGCTTCACACGCCTGAACACCATCAGGACCGTCATCTTCCTGATCGCCGGCAAGCTCGACTTCTTGAAGATCAACCCTCATGCCGTTTAACCACTCGAAATTCAACAGAGCCCAAAATAAACATGGAAGATCCCGATACCATCGCCGCAATTGCCACAGCCCCTGGGCGTGGTGGCATAGGCGTTGTCCGCGTATCGGGGCGTCTTGCTCCCCAGATTGCCAAAGCGGTTCTCGGTGGCGAATTGCCACAGCCAAGACTAGCCACATTTAAAGATTTTGTTGGTACGGATGGAGATATCCTCGATCAGGGTATCGCCCTTTTCTTTCCATGCCCCAATTCGTTCACCGGCGAAGATGTGCTTGAATTACAGGGGCATGGTGGCACGGCGGTAATGCAATTGTTGCTGGAACGCTGTTTGTCCTTGGGGGCTCGCTTAGCGGAACCGGGAGAATTCAGTCGACGCGCTTTTTTAAATGGGAAAATGGATCTTGCCCAGGCGGAAAGCGTTGCCGATCTTATCGATGCCGCCTCATCAGAAGCTGCAAAGTCTGCACTCCGCTCACTCCGGGGGGAGTTTTCTGCGGAGATAAATAAGCTTGTGGATGGGTTGATTGATCTTAGGATGCTAGTCGAAGCCACGTTGGACTTTCCTGATGAAGAAATAGACTTTCTTGAAGCCGCACAAGCCTTTCAGCGACTAGAAAACTTACGCAACCAGCTGGCAAAAATTCAGGATTCAGCCCGTCAAGGGAGTCTGCTACGCGAAGGAATGCACATTGTATTGATTGGCCAACCTAACGTCGGGAAATCCAGTTTGTTAAACCGTCTTGCTGGCGAGGATGTTGCGATTGTTACAGAGATTGCCGGAACGACACGTGATGCGATACGCCAGTATGTACAGATTGACGGTATTCCCTTACACGTTATAGACACAGCGGGTTTGAGGGATACCGAAGATCACGTAGAGAAAATCGGGATCGAAAGAACCTGGGAAGCCGTGCAAAAGGCTGACGTGGCCCTTCTGCTGATAGATGTGCGTAACGGAATTATGCCGGAGGACCAAGCTATCTTGGGACGATTGCCCGAGCACATTAAGGTGCTCCATATTTACAACAAAATCGATGCCATTGAGCAGCCGCCAAGCGTAGTTAAAAAAGGCGGCGTCACAAAAATTTATCTTTCAGCCAAAACGGGTCAAGGAATGGGCTCGCTGAAGAAAGAACTGCTGGAAATCGTCGGCTGGCATACTTCTGGCGAAGGGGTGTACATGGCGCGAGAAAGACATCTCCGAGCACTAACCCAGGCTGGCGAACATCTGGATAACGCCGTCCATAATCAAAGCCATCTGGAGTTCTTGGCCGAAGAGCTCTCCCTGGCACAAAAGGCTTTGGGTAGCATAACTGGAGAGTTCACGTCGGACGATCTCCTGGGGGAAATATTCTCCCGTTTTTGTATCGGCAAATAACAAGCCTTCCTGACTGTTCCGCAACATACCGCATAATCCATTGAAAACCCGCGTAAACGCGGGATTTTTGTTCTGCAATGGGCTTGCATGTTCCGATTGAATCCTCAAAAATTGTGCCCATGATTGTGCCCATGGTGGTGTTCGCCTAGAGGTCATGGGCACAAAATCTGTGCCCAATGCCCAGCATGAAGGGGCGGAGAAATCGGCTATCGATGGGCACAGGCGGCGGGTATAAACGGCTGAATTCCGCGCCAAACATGGCCTTCAGGCTGTGTGCCCAAGGGTTTAGAGTGTGCCCATGAAGCCGCATGATCATGGGCACACGCAACGGTGGAGGGTGGAATCATGGCGCTGACGGATACGAAGCTGCGGAATCTCAAGCCCGGCGAGAAGGCATATCAGGAAGCCGACGAGGGCGGGCTGTTCGTGGAAGTGATGCCCGGCGGGGCGAAGGTCTGGCGGCTGCGCTACCGGCTGGCCGGGAAGCAGGAAAAGGTCACGCTGGGCGACTACCCCACCTATTCCCTGGGCGACTACCCCACCTATTCCCTGGGCGAAGCCCGCACCTGGCGGGACGACTGCAAGGCGCTGGCCGGGCGCGGCCTATCCCCCATGGCCTTGAAGCGCGGCGATCCTGTCCCGGACGATGCCGCCCCCACCGTCAAGGAAATGGCGCAAGCCTTCGTCCGCAACTGGTGCATGAAGGCCGTGGAGCGGGCGAAGGCGAAGGAGGCCGAAGCCAAGGCCGCCGACACCGTGGAAGCCTTTGCCCGGCGCTGGTATGCCGAAATCGCGGAGCCAGCGAACAGCAATCCCCGCAACATCAAGCGCATTCTCGACAAGGACGTAATCCCAGCGATTGGCAGCAAGCAAGTTGCCGACGTGACCGTGACCGACATTCTGGCGATTACCGACAAGATCAAGAATCGCGGGGCCGATCAAATGGCGCTGCAAACTCGGAACGTGCTGAAACGGCTGTTTGCCTACGCCATCGCCCGGCAGAAAACCCAGTTCAACCCTGCCGCCGCCATCGAGGCGAAGTTCATCGCCCAAGCCAAGAGCCGCGACGTGGCCCTGACCCCGGAGGAAATCGGGCGGCTGTTGCGGGCCATCTACCAATCCAGCATGAAGCGGGCGCACAAGCTGGCAATCCATCTGCTGATTCTCTGCATGGTGCGGAAGGGCGAGCTTATCGGCGCGAAGTGGGAGGAAATCGACCTTGACCGGGCCGAGTGGTCTATCCCCGGCGAGCGCATGAAGAAGGACAAGCCGCACCTTGTTCCATTGTCCCGGCAGGCGGTGGCGATGTTCGAGGAATTGAAGGGGCTGGCGAGCGGTTCCGACTGGGTGTTCCCCAGTCGTGGCGACCTGCATCAACCGATTGCGAAAAGCACCCTTAACGTGGCCGTGCGGACGCTGGAAATCGACGTGCGGGACTTCGTGATTCACGATTTCCGGCGGACGGCTAGCACTCACTTACATGGGGCGGGGTTCAATTCGGACTGGATCGAGAAATGCCTAGCCCATGAAACCAAGGGCATCCGGGGCGTCTATAACCGGGCGCAGTATGCCGACCAACGGCGGGAAATGCTGCAATGGTGGGCTGACTTCGTTGATAGCCAAATTCAGGACGGGCGCGGCAAGGTAATCATCGGGCCTTTCGGGAAGGCTTATCAATCGGCGGCATGACCATGGGGGCGCAGTGGATGGAATACGACCGTGGCCGCCTGCGCGTCTGGCCCGATTGGGGAAGCAGCGGCATCTGGTATCCGCAAGCGGGCAGCGAGCCGGGGCAAGGGCCGGTAAGCATGGCGAGCCACGAAGCCCTGGGCCTGCCCGACTGGCTGGCGGAACGCTTCGCCCGGTGGATCGAATGGTATGACGACTATCTCCCGGAGCGGCCGGACGCATTCCCCTGGGAGAGTTTCAAGGACGAGGGACGGATGCTGGCTTTCGAGTTGGCCCGCTTCGTCGGGGATGAATACCAAGTTGAATACGACGGCCGCATGGTCATCGTCTTTCCGTAGCGTGACAAACTTGAAAGGGGAAAAACCACAATGAACACAATCAGCCTGACCCAAGACCAATGGCAGACCATCAGCCGCGCCGTAGATGGGGCCTTGGAGGATTACTACAACGAGATTCGCAAGTACGCCAATGATGAAAGCGGCGCTTACTGCGAAATGATGGATGAATTCGAGAAGTTGGCCGGTGTACAGGCGCTTCTCAACCACGCATTGCAGCAGCAAGCGGCATGAACTGGGCCGCCTTCGGGCGGCTATTCGACAGGAGGGGGCACCATGAAGGTTATCCATTTGCTACTGCTGGCCGGGGCAATCGTTGCGGGTGCTGCATTCGCGGAGCCTTACGGGGATCGGGTAGCCCGATGCCTGGCCGAACAGAAGGTCATGCCGGATGCCCCCGACTTCAACCAGCAGGCGGAACGGTGCGAGCGGATTCTGAAAATGGACGACGCCAAGGCCACGTGGCAAGTGTGCATGTGGCGGGCTGTTGCCGCGATGGACGACCGGGTTTCGCCGGCATCCGACATTGCCACGGCAACCGCCGACCAGTGCGGGCAGGAGTACGAGGCGATGCTCGATGCTTCGACCCTCTCACCGGAAACCCGCTACCGCTTGTATTCGGAACGCATGAAGGCAACGAAGGAGCTGGCGGTCAAGCTGGTATTGATGCAGCGGGCCGAAGCAAACCGGCGGCAGCAGGCAGCGTCGGCACCAAGTAAGGAGGCGCGGCAATGAGCATTGATCTTTTTCAGCATGTTGCATTGATGGCGCACCGAGCGGAAACGCAGTGGCCACCCACCTATCCACGCCGAGGGACGCTGCTGACCCCAAGTAACGACCCGAGCATCCCACGCGAATCCTGGGGCGCCGATGAATGGAAGGCGTACGCCCTGTTCCTTGAGGAAGCGGGCGGCATGATGGCAAGACGCTTGCAACGTACCCAGGAGGAACTGCGCCACGCACGAAAGAAACTGACCCGACGTAGAAAGCCCGTTCTTTTTCCAAACTGGATCAACGATCCCCCGCCACCAAAAAAGCGTGGGCGAAAGCCGGCCGACCATACGCGCCGCCTAGCGGAATCTGCTTTAGCGATTCGGAGCGAGGCCGCAAAAAAAGGGCTGAAACTCACAGACAGGAAGGCGCTTGAAGAAGCCTTTGCCGCCGTCGGACAACGCAAGACGCGGGCGAACGGAAATGCCGCAAGGCACATTCTGAACACGATGAGCAAATTGCGCGGGCGTCATGCCAATTCGACAAACTGAGGTTCTTGAAATGCCCTGATTTGAGCGGTTACACAGTGCGAAGCCATGCCGGTATGTCCCGGCGAATGCTAAGGAGCTACGACCATGGCCGCACAACCCCAAAATGCGCTGACGATTCTTCGGCGCAAGCAGGTTGAAGCCCGCACCGGGCTTTCCCGTTCCACCATCTATGCGAAGCTGCGGCGCAATCCCAAGCGCCCCAGCGACTACGACCCCACCTTCCCCAAGCCGGTAGCTATTGGAGCAAAAGCCGTGGGGTGGATTGAAGCCGAAATCGAAGCATGGCTGGCCGCCCAAATCCAGAAGAGCCGCAAGGCATGAAGGGGCGGAAATGAACAAGAAAAACGCCCGGCTGACCGAAGCCAAACCGAGCGCACAACGACACGCGCATCTTATCACCCCCACCGTTACCGCAACGCCTCGCCGTGGGCGCGACGGATGGGTTCTCAAATTGACCTGCCCCCATTGCGGTGAAACTCACACACACGGTGGCGGTGATGGCCCGGTGGCGCGAGGTGGTCACCGGGTAGCCCATTGCCGACGGCTGCATGACGTGGTGGGCTACTTCATTGACCCGGACGCCGATAAATCAGCAAGGGGGGCAATATGACGACTTTCGCTGATCGTGCCGCCCCCCTGCTGGCGCAAGGCATCCCCGTTTTTCCCTGCTGGGAAATACCCAACGGGGAGATTCAAGCCAACGGCAAGCCGAAGAATCACGACGGAAAGAACCCGCGCACCCGCAACGGATTCAAGGATGCGACCACGGATGCCCAGCAGGTTGCCGCCTGGGCCGCACAATGGCCGGATGCGCTGGTGGGCGTGCCGACGGGCAAGGCTTCCGGCCTGTTCGTGCTGGACGTGGACATGAAGAACGGCAAGGACGGATTCAGCGCCTTGCAGGCGAAGGGCTGGAATCTTCCGGCAACCCGCACCCACCGGACGAAGAACGGCGGCGGGGCGCACTACCTGTTCCGCGCCCCCGATGGAATCCCGCTGAAATCTACGGTGGGCAAACTGGGCGACGGGCTGGATACTCGCGGCGATGGCGGCCACATCATCTGGTGGCCTGCCCACGGCGGCGAGGTGGAACATGCCGACACCTTGGCGGATGTTCCGCCCTGGCTGGTGGATGCGCTGCAAGCGCCAGCACCCCGCAAGCCTGCTCCGGCAAGCGATGCGACGCAAGGCGAGGGCATCACCGAAGGCGTGCGCAATGACACCCTGTTCCGCCTGGCCGCATCACTGCGCGGCAAAGGGCTGACGGTGGATGCCATCGAGGCGGCATTGCAAATCGAGAACGAAGCGAAATGCTGCCCGCCCTTGTCGGCGGATGAAGTGCGCACCATCGCCCAAAGCACCGGGCGCTATGTGGAAGGCGCGACCGGCGGCGAACGCTGCGCCTATGGCAATGGCGAGTTTGAAGTCTCGCCCGCTGGCGTGACCTTCATCGGCACCGACAAGCACGGCGAACGCTTGCCTGCCCTCTGGATTTGTTCCGCCTTGCAAGTGCGGGCCATGACCCGCGATGCCAAGTCGGGAGAATGGGGGCGGCTGCTGGAATGGCACGATAAGGACAACGTGCGCCATCAATGGGCGATGCCGCTGGAATTGCTGCAAGGCGACGGGGTGGATGTGCGGCGCGAACTCGTGCGGCGGGGCCTGTCCATTTCCACCAACAAGAAAGCCCGCGACCTGCTGGCGTCCTTCCTGCAAGTCTGGCCGGTAGAGAATCGGGCGCGATGCGTGGAACGGCTGGGCTGGCATGGTGGCGTGTTCGTGACCCCGGATGAATCCATCGGGCAGGACGGGGAAATCGTGGTGTTCCAGAATGCCCATACCATCGAACCGGCCTACTCCGTGGCGGGCAGTGTGGAGGAATGGCGCGATTCCGTGGGCCGACTGGCCGCCGGTAATTCCCGCCTGGTGTTCGCCCTGTCCGTGGCCTTCGCGGGCGCATTGGCCGACGTGGTGGGCGAGGATTCCGGGGGCTTTCACTTTCGCGGCGCGTCCTCGTCTGGCAAGACTACCGCCCTCAAGGTGGCGGCTTCCGTGTGGGGCGATCCATCGGCCTATCCCCGACTATGGCGGGCGACGACGAACGGGCTGGAAGGGCTGGCCGCGCTGCATAACGATGGCCTGCTGATCCTGGACGAGTTGAGCCAGATAGACCCGAAGGAAGCCGGCGAAGCCGCCTACCTGCTGGCGAACGGGCAAGGCAAGGCGCGGGCATCGCGCACCGGCACGGCGCGGCAGTCTGCCCGCTGGCGGCTGCTGTTCCTGTCGGCGGGCGAGGAATCGCTGACAGCGCTGATGGCGCGGGCTGGCCGGAGGGCGAACGCCGGGCAGGAAATCCGCCTGGCTGATCTGGACGCGGATGCAGGCGCGGGCATGGGCGTATTCGAGGCGCTGCACGATCAACCGACCCCGGCGGCGCTGGCGCGGGCCTTGAAGGATGCCGCGACCCGATACCACGGCGCGGTGGGGCTGGCCTGGTTGCGCTGCATCGTGGCCGACCGCGCCAAACTGGCCGACTTCATCGCGGCAGGCATCAAGCGATTCGTGGCGGAGGTTGCGCCCAAGGATGCCGCCGGGCAGGTGCTGCGGGTAGCGCGGCGCTTCGGCCTGGTGGCGATGGCCGGGGAGCTTGCCAGCGGGTGCGATCTGGTGGGGCCGGGCTATGGCCTGACCGGATGGGCCGAAGGCGAGGCAACCACGGCGGCGCGGAAATGCTTTGCTACCTGGCTGGAAGGCTTCGGCGGCATCGGCAATCGTGAGGAACGCGCCATGCTGGGGCAGGTGCGGGCCTTCTTCGAGGCGCACGGCGCAAGCCGCTTTGCCCGGCTTGATGACGACACCTTCCCCGACGATCAACGCATCGTCAATCGGGCCGGTTTCGTGCGCACGATGGACGACGACGGGCGGGAATTCCTGGTGCTGCCCGAAGTGTTCCGGCGCGAGGTATGCGCAGGATTTGACGCGAAGGCGGCAACGCGGGCGCTGATCGAGGCCGGATGGATCGAACCCGGCGAGGGCCGCCATATCGCGCAGCGTGTGCGCGTTCCCGGCTTGGGCCTGGTGCGCTGCTACGTTTTCACCGGGCGCATGTGGGAGGGCGACGAGTGAAAGCGAGTTGCATTCAAAAACTGTGGGAACAAGTGGGAACATGCGGCATCCCTGTATCCATGCGGGTTTCCGCTGTTCCCACAAGTGAAAAAGTTGTGGGAACAGGTGGGAACAAAACCGAATCCGCAAATTCTGCGGATTGAATTGCTGGCGGCCTACGCGCATGAAATCGCGCATTCGGCGGCTGCCCTGCACTACGGCTGCGAGGTGGCGGTGGAAATCAACTATGACCCGGCAACGCGCTACTTCGATGGCGCTTGCCATTACCGGCACCCGGACGGCGAACTTCCCCCGCCAGCGGTGCGGGCTATCGCCCTGGCTGGGATTGTGGGCGAAGCCGCCTACTGGCTGGGATGGGAAAACCCACGGCTGACGCCTGACCGGCTGACCGAATCAATACGGGCGGGCCGCGTGACTGTATCCCTCAGCGATCTGCTACACGCTGCGGACTGGCAGGTTGAGGATATGGCGCGGGCCTTCGGGATTGTGCGCAATGCCTGGGGGTGGATCGTCGCGGAAGTGGAAGAACGCGCCCGGCTGGATCACGGCCGGCAGTTTGTTCCCACTGTTCCCACAAGGGGCCGCGCATGTGGGAACACGGAAAGCCTTGTGCCGCAAGGGATGCCGCATGTTCCCACTGTTCCCACAGAAAAACATGGTGAAGTGAAATGACCGAAGGAAAACATGCCCACGGCGGAAAAGAATCCCCCGAAAGCGAAGCCGCAAGCGGCAACGTGCTGACCCTTACCCCCCTGCCGAAGATTGATCTTCGGGACGCGCATGCCATCCGGCGCGAACTCGGCAGCGTCTATCGAGACATGCGAGCGGGGCGGCTGGCGACCCAAGACGGGACGCGCCTTGCCTACGTCCTGGACATGATCCGCAAAGCCTACGAAACGGCAGTGCTGGCCGACCGGCTGGAACTGCTGGAACGCACCATCAACCCACGAAAGGACTGACACCATGCAACACCATGACCGACTGACAAGGGCTTACCGTGGCCTGACTGCTGACCAACTGGCGGCGCTGGCCTTCCACTACATGACGGGCGCGAACGATCTGGAATTCAAGCGCGTGGCGGACGCCGTGCCATTGAAGGACTACCGTTGCCCGGACGTGGCCTATCAGGCGCGGCTTGATGGCTTCACGCGATTTGCTGCGTATTGGGCTATTGAGCATTGGCGACTGCGCACCCGCAAAGCGGAAATGCTGGGGGCGGCGCTGGCCGCCATTCGGCGCGGTGAGGACTTCGAGAAAACGGACGATCTTCTCTATGCCCATGAACAGGCGGAAAGTAGCTTGCTGGCCCTGGATGCCGCCCTGCTGGCGATCTGCGCGGACAACAGCATTGACCCGGCGGACGTGCGCAAGATGGCGGGAACGGAACCCTTCAAGCCCATGCGCGAAGGCATGACACCGGACGGCGAAATGCAGGCCGCGATGCAATCGGCTTTCGCGCAACTGCTGGCCGCCTGAAAAATGGACACCCACCCGAAGGCCGGGGAACTGATCGAGGCGACGGTGGAAGAAGTGGCCGCCTGGCTTTCTGCAACGGAAGGCCGGGCGGTTTCAATCCATGAAGTGCGGCGCATCGAGGCGCAAGCCCTGCGCAAGCTGCGGCAGGAATTCACGCGGCGCGGGCTGTTCCCTGCTGACTTGTTGCCGGAGCGGTGAGGGAATGGCCCCCGGCACGAGGACAGACATTGCCGGGCTCGCGACCAAGGATGACACTGCTCGCCTTGATGCCAAACGGGGAGGGGTGCTGGTCAGGGCGGGAATTTCACCCGGCCAGCTTCTGTTTATTAGACAGACGGGCCTTTGACTGCACCCCACCGGCCAGCACCCCAAAAGTGGCCCTGAATCCCCCGTGCTGATTTTGCAGTCACGCGCCGGGGATACTGGCCGAAGCGTGTTGCGCTACGGCAGTCAGGGTGCGGAAAGTATAGCCCGACAAGCCGCCGGGCAAAAGTCGGCGCTGGCGCGACGGCGTGCGTAGCGATGGGGCAAAATGGGGGCATGACTCCAAAAAGCGTGCCCAAGAATGTGCCCATGTTCCAGACTGGAACCCTAACAACCAAGCAACGGCGCGGCTTTGCGCCTGTTCGCTAGCTTCTGTATCGATTTTTTATCAGTGAATTATCATGATTTGTTCCACGTGGAACAAATTAACATTGGTTGCCGCAATCTGTTATTTTGGCTAGAAATGTCATATTATTGAGCCCCGTTTAGCGGTAGCCAAAATAATGCAGTATCCCTCCTCTTTTGACGTTATCGTGGTAGGCGGGGGTCACGCGGGGACAGAGGCCGCGTTGGCAAGCGCCCGCATGGGCATGAAAACCCTCCTTTTGACCCACAACATCGAAACCCTCGGTCAAATGTCCTGTAATCCAGCCATTGGCGGGATAGGAAAGGGGCATTTGGTTAAAGAATTGGATGCCCTTGGGGGTGTGATGGCCAGGGCCGCTGATGTGGCGGGGATTCATTTCAGGATACTAAACGCCAGCAAAGGCGCGGCTGTTAGGGCAACGCGCGCGCAAGCAGATCGGGCGCTATATAAGCAGGCCGTGCGTTCCGAGTTGGAAAGGCAGCCTAACCTCACGTTATTCCAACAGGCGGTGGAAGACCTGATTCTGGAACGAGACCAGGTTCGAGGAGTTGTTACCCAACTGGGGATTCGTATAGATGCCAAGGCGGTCGTATTAACCACGGGAACTTTTCTAGACGGCTTGGTCCACGTTGGCCTATCCAATTTTCCGGCAGGTCGCCTTGGTGACCCGCCCGCGATAAGGTTGGCGGAAAGATTAAGAGACTTGTCCCTCCCCGTTGGCAGATTAAAAACCGGCACACCTCCTAGAATCGATGGTACCACCCTTGATTATTCGGTAATGGAAGAACAGCCGGGAGACGATCCGGTGCCGGTTTTCTCCTTTCTTGGAAGGGCGGAACAACACCCAGCGCAAAAATCATGTTGGATAACCCACACACGACCAGAAACCCATGAAATCATAAGACAAGGTTTAGATCGATCGCCTTTGTTCACCGGGGTAATTGCGGGCGTTGGACCTCGCTACTGTCCTTCTATCGAAGACAAAGTGGTCCGATTTGCCGAAAAAGAATCCCATCAGATTTTTGTCGAGCCGGAGGGTTTGTATACCAATGAAATCTACCCCAACGGGATATCCACAAGCCTGCCGTTCGATGTGCAGATGGCGCTGGTAAGGTCTATCCGTGGTTTTGAAAACGCACATATCACCCGTCCCGGCTACGCTATTGAATACGATTACTACGACCCCCGGGGCTTGAAAAGCTCGCTCGAAACCAAAGCAATAGCAGGCCTCTACTTTGCCGGGCAGATTAATGGAACCACGGGTTACGAAGAAGCGGCGGCGCAAGGGATATTGGCGGGCATCAATGCTGCACTTCACGTACAAGAAAGAGCGTCTTGGTGCCCGGGCAGAGAAGACGCTTATTTGGGGGTGATGGTTGATGATTTGATTAACCGGGGTGTGACCGAGCCTTATCGGATGTTCACCAGTCGAGCGGAATATCGGCTGACCCTTCGAGAAGATAATGCGGATATGCGACTTACGGAGATAGGTTACCACTTAGGGGTCGTTGGCGAGGAGCAGTGGACGCATTTCGAATTAAAGCGAGAGGCTGTCGCCAGGGAACAGGAAAGATTGAAAAGTACGTGGGTCAACCCGCGGATCATCGAAGACGCCGAGGCCATACGGGTTCTAGGGAAACCCATAGAAAGAGAATATTCCTTATATGACCTATTGCGACGTCCGGACGTCCACTACGATGGTTTGATGACCCTCCCGGGTGCCGGGCCGGGGCTAGAAAGGAAAGAGCTAGCCGAACAGGTTGAGATACAGGCCAAATATCAGGGTTATATCGAGCGGCAACAAGAAGAAGTACGCCGCCGCCAAGAGCACGAAAACTTGCGCCTGCCGGAAGATTTGGACTATTCGAGTGTTCGGGGTTTATCCACGGAGGTAATCCAAAAGCTTTCCAAGCATCGGCCAGAAACCCTGGGTCAAGCAGGCAGAATCTCCGGAGTTACGCCTGCGGCGATATCTCTTCTGCTGGTACATTTAAAACGCC